>JACRHB010000219.1 GCA_016217725.1 Nitrospirota bacterium
ACCGTTGCTTCCTTCCGGACCTGGCGGGATTTACAACCATCCATTGCGCGAGACCCAGCTATCAACATCGACCGCGAGCTGTAAAACCCGGTCTGGCTTAAAACTATCTCAAAGGGACGGTTCGGCGGCCCTTTTATTGCAGCTCCAGCCCCGAGGGTTCGGACCCCTGCCAGCGTCTTTAAAATTTTACTGGCGGTGTCTGTTTGAAAATATCCGAACGGAACTGACTGGGCTCGGCGGGCGGAATTCCCCCCACACCCCCCGTCCGCCCGCCTCGCCTTGAACCGGAGAGGAAAGGACTATTTCAAGTTTTTCTTTGGTGGCAAATTTTTTTCCGTTTTTATTTCACTTTTGGATAAGTGTAATTCACCATCCATTGCACGCCGAATTTATCCTTAAAACTGCCGAAATAATCGCCCCACACTTGATCGGCCATTGGCATTTCTACTGTGCCTCCGGCGGAAAGTGCCTTGAATATCCTGTCGGCTTCTTCTTTGCTTTCCGGATGGATTGATATGTAGGTATTGTTGCCAACAATCAATTTCTGCCCGAGTGATTCGAGCGTATCGGTGCCCATGAGCATCTGGTCTTTGCCAACTGGCAAGCCGACGTGCATTACTTTATTTTCTTCCTCTTTGGGAATTTTCACCCCTTCCATCGGCATATCTTTGAATCGGACAATTGGCGTTAATTCTCCGCCAAAAACAGATTCGTAAAACTTAAATGCTTCCTCTGTATTACCTGCAAAATTGAGATAGGTATTTAATTTCATGCTTGTTTTTTTAGTTAATTTTTAGTGATTCATTTTCCTTCGTATGCCTGCTTTAGTTTTGCGATGTCAAACTTTTTCATCGGCAAGAATGACTGCGTTACGCGATCAATCTGCTCACGCGTACCCTTGCTCATCATCTTCTCCATCTCCTTCGGCACAATCTGCCAAGAGACACCATATTTGTCCTTGAGCCAGCCGCATTGCTCGGCTTCTGGCACCGCAGACAATTTTTTCCAGTAATAATCAATCTCCTTTTGGTCTTCACAGTTTACGATGAGTGAAATTGCCTCATTGAAATTAAAATCATGCATGCGCGCGCTGTCCATGGCGGCAACCCATTGCCCTTCGAGCATGAAATCGGTGAACATCACAGTTCCTTCTTTGTCCGGCTCCATTCCGGCAGGATAACGGGCGATCGCGCCGCGCTTCGAGTCCTTGAATACGGAAAGATAGAAATCAGAGGCTTCTTCTGCCTTGCCACATACGTCACCCACAAACAAGAGTGACGGAATAATAAGCGGCCGCTCTTCGCCCTCGGGGTTTGTCAGAATCAGTTGCCAAGAGAGGCCGTATTTGTCCTGCACCCAGCCGTAGCGCTCACTGAAAGGGTATTTATCAATAGGCATCAATACCTTCCCGCGCTCCGAGAGTTTTGCCCATATTGTATCGATCCGTGTCTTTGCGTTTATGTCTTGCGACGGGTCGAAATTGACCATGAAAGATATCGATGGATTGAATTTGAACAGAGGTCCCGCGCTTATGGCCATGAACGAGTATCCCCACAGCTCGAACGACACAATATCGCAATCTCCGGAGGGTGTATCATGTAGAGTTGTTGCGTTTGTGATTTTTGAATCGGCCTGTCCGCCTCCGACGGAAAACAAAGAAGTATAGAACTCTGCCGCTTCTTTGGCCTCTTTGTCGAACCATAGATGTGGAATGATTTTTTGCATAAGTTTATTTTACCAAATCTTCCATTGGAACGCCTAACGCTTTGGCGATTTTTGCGACCGTTTGCACGCTTGGCTTGATAACCACATTACTCTCAATTTTTGTAAGCGTTGTGTGCTTAACGCCGGACTTTCTCACTAAATCATCTTGCGTCAAGCCAAGTTTATTGCGGTATTTTTTGATATTTTCACCTATTGTTGCCATAGTTTCAAAACTTTGATATCATCAAATCATAAGATGCTTTCAAGATTATGATATCAAAAAATCTTAATTCTTTCAAGAAAAGCCCGCTTTTGGCCTTCATAAAGTTCGAGCCGACATTTTTGACAGGTTCTTTGGCAGTTTGCCTTTCCGCTCCGGTTCCCGCCTATCGGTCGGGCAGGCGCGGCGGGCGGAAGGGGGGTGTGGGGGGAATTCCGCCCGCCGAGCCCAGCCAGTTCCGTTCGGATATTTCCCAACTGGCGGAGAGAGAGGGATTCGAACCCTCGGTACATTTCTGTACATACGATTTCCAGTCGTACCCCTTCGGCCTCTCGGGCATCTCTCCTTAAAAAACGGCAAAAAATAATCAAACCTGCTGCGGCGCTCAATCGGTTTCAAACCCCTTCCAGCGCCTCTGTTAATTCTGGCGGAGAGAGAGGGATTTGAACCCCCGGTTCCGTTACCGGAACAGCTGATTTCGAGTCAGCCCCCTTCAGCCTCTCGGGCATCTCTCCACATAATAAAAATGCTTTTATAACCCCGAACCTGGACTATTAACTAAAGCATATTTCACAACCCTTGTCAAAAGAATAAACCGGGTAAACCCGTCAGAAAAGAGATAGATTACCCTGCCATAAAGGGGCGGGGACTACGCCGGGCACCCGATTGAAAAGGCCCCTCTTGTTACGGAGGGGCCCTCAAGGTTTTCAATCATATTTTATGTAAATCCGGCTGCAAAGCCCTCGCCGGTAAAGCTACTTCTTGGCAGACGCGGGTGCGACACCTGGGGCCACGAGCTTTAACGGGAACCTGTCATCCGTGTAAGAGTTGAATTCCGGGAAGTCCTTGAATACCCATCCCTTTGCAACGCTCTTGTCGCCGTCCATGAGCTCTACGAGCACGGCCGGGTTTTTGGGCTCATTCGACCTTGATTCGATATGGTTATCGGATATAGCGTAATCCGGCACGAACGCTTCCACCTTGAGCTTAAAGCCTGGCCTCTTAAGCGCCACAGCGTTGCCGACCTTGAGCGTCAGCACCTCTGCGCTCTTTGTGGCGGGGTCGGTAAGCTCCATCTTTACTTCTTTCCACTTGGCCTTTACCTCTTCAGAAAGCTTTACCTCCTTCTGAGTCTTTATATTCGCGTGGGCGGCCTTATTGATGTCCTGCGCGGTCTGGTCGCCTGCCGGCGCAACCGGCGCTCCGCCGTGCGGTGAAGCCTGTTCCTGCTGCTGCGGCTGCTGGGCTGTCTCCTGCTTCTGCTCTCCCTTGCATCCTGTAAGCGACAGCAGTATTACACTCGCTCCGACCAGAAAAAGGTTCTTCGAATTCTTCTTTAGGCTCATGATTAAAATATCCCTCCGGAGTTTTTCATTTAATATTCATATATAACACATGCTTCTGCCATTTAAAAGCGCTTTTTTCCTGGCGGTTGTTTATCCCCGGACTTGCCCCTGGACTTCCACCGGCCTTATAAAAGCTCACCTGTTTATATTATTGAGCCAGCTCTTCTCAAGCTCATCATATGAAAGGTATAAGGCTTCGGATATCGCTTCATCGAGCGTCATTCCTTTGCCCAGGTTCTCAAGCACCCTTCTGACAGAAAAAAAGCCGAACTCTCTGATCGTATACTCTGTGGCCGACAGGCTTAAAAGGTAAGCGAGGTGCGCGGCATTGGAGTTAAGCCGCATGAAAGATCCCTCGAGGGAGCGCAGTTTTACCTTGCCGCTTGCCGCGGCATCCTTAAGCGCGGCGCCGTAACTGGAGCCCGTTCTGCCTTCTTCATATTGCGCGATGCCTTCGTTCAGCCACACAGGGGCCCTGCCGTTCGCGATCCTGTGCACGACGGCATGGGTGTATTCGTGGAATATGACCTTCTCCAGTTCCTCTGTCTTGTCATATATCCCGCCAGCGGGTATCTTTATCCTGCCGTCGTAGATAGCCCCCGCCCATGCGGGGCTTTTAGTGACGTCCCTGAAGGACTCTTTCGTGTAGAGCAGCGCCTCTATCCTGTCCGCCGGATAAAACCCCAGGTCAGAGCCGATCTTTACATAGGCCTCTTCCAGAAGAAGGCCTATTAAATGGCCGGTAGCCGCATTCTCTCCGCCCTCGTACCTTACGAGAAAATGCCCGCCTTCACGGCTGCCCATCCTGCTCTCAAAATCCTGTTCTGATTTTAACTTCGCCAGGATCTGTCTTAGATTATTGTCCGAAGGGTCAAGGGCAAGGCCTTTTTCATAAAGCCTTATCGCCTCATCAGGCTTTCCGCTTCTGTGCCGCTGGGCGAGGGTGGAATAAAGCACCTTGAGCCTTTTTCTTATGCCGGCATCGTCCTTGAAATTTTCAAGCGTAGCTACAGCGCCTTCAAGGTCGTTTTCCCTGATCTGGACATTTGAAAGGTTACTGAAAAAAGCAGGTTCTTTTGAAAGCCCGATGGCTTCCAGGAGCATTTCTTTTGACCTCGATAGATTACCCTCATTGTATTCCTTGAGGGCTGCCCTGTTCAGAGCGCCGGCGAGGGAGTTCCTTACCTCCGCCGAATCAGGCGACTCTTTTAAAGCGGCCCTGTAGAGGCCGACCGCCTTTTCAAAATCACCCTCCCTGTATGAATCGTATGCCTGTTTTGTGGCGCCGCTATTTCCGGGCACAGCGCCTTCAGGCTGGAGCGGCTTAAGAGGCGGGGCCTCTTCGATATTGAGCTCGGCACTTAAAGACCCGCCGCTGGCTGCGGTCTGAACATCCAGGGGAGTTTTTTTCCAGGGATAAAAGCGGTAGAAGATTACCGCGACGAGGATAATTGCAAAAAAAAAGATTAAGCCGGAGGCGCGCCCCCTTTGGCAGGAGATGATTTTCAGAAAGACCCGGGAATGCTCGCCCAAGGCCCTGTTTCCGCTGATATCCAAACAGATTCCTGTTGACGCGGGAGGAAGAGGGCGGTATTACCGCCTCTTCCTCATTTTAACAGCGCCGAGTATTAGATTGGCGATCACTGAAACGAAATATATCTCGTCTTCGCTGAAATCCCTTGAAACGACCGTCTGGGCGTTAAGGACTCCGAAAGGCTCCGTGCCGGAAAAAATCGGATAGGAGTACATGGTCTTTATCTTATACTGCTCTTCCTTTGTCTCGGGGAAGAACCTGTAGCGGCTGTCGTTGGATATATCAGGTATAAGGAGCGGCTTCTGCGCATCGACCGCTGAACCGGTTATTCCCTCGCCTTTCTTAAGTCTCGCCTTGCCAACCGCCTCCTGGGCAAGGCCGTACGTAGCCCTTAAAATGAGGAACTCTCCATCCCATAGATAGATCGAGCAGATATCCACACCAAGCCTCTTCGCTGTCTTCTCAACCACGGCCTTTAAGACCTCGTCGAGATTATAGTCTGACGAGGCGAGCATGCTTATCTCTTCGAGGGTGATTATCTCCTTCTGTTCCCTGTCTGCGCACTGCTCGAAAAAGAACCTGCCGCTGTCGTCAAACGTAAGGGGAAGGAGGCTCTCCCTTGAGAAATGCGGGTTTATCGCCTTGGTAGCCGAAGGGGCGGTTCTGTACTCGGAAAAACCGCAAGTGCAGGATATCTTTATCCTGTAATCATCCACGCGAACGGACTTCATCTTTTTTCCGCATTTTCTGCATCTGATTATAGATTCCATAAAAATCTCCCTTTCTTAAATTCTGATAGGTTGCTGAAAAACTCAAAATCACATTCAGGCTGCTCAAAAAGTTCAAGATGCAAGGAGTCGAAAAATGTGGAATGAGGCGTACTTACCTTGTACGCCGCAATGACGAATTTTGAAGACGACGCCGCAGATTGGGCTTTTGAAGTTTCCCGCAGCAAGCCGCGGAA
>JACRHB010000025.1 GCA_016217725.1 Nitrospirota bacterium
GGATTATAACATTGTAAGAGACATTGCCAGGCGCGCCAATATGCCGCCGTATCAGAAGTACTGAGACACAATTTACCATTTAAACATCAATTAGATTAAACAGCTTGTTAAGCTCGCATATAAATTGATTATAATAGTGTAACATGGATAAGCTGGACAAATTATCTGTAGTCTTTATCCTGATATTTGCAGGGGCCATTGCTGTTGTCAGCGCCGAATATCGCAGCGAATCCGGAAACAATATCAACCGTTCATTAACTCCCGCAAAAAACACGGCGATTGCAGGCGGAATTTCCGCCGATCAGATCAAAACAATCAAGAACCTATTGGAGACCGACAATCTTCAGAAGGCGGAAGCCCTGCTGAATGAGCTGCTTGGAAAATATCCGTATGAAGGCGAGCTTCATATATTGATCGGTGATGTCATGATGCGGAAGCAGGATGCTGTCGGAGCCATCTATAAATATAAAGAGGCGGTTGACTTGAACCCCGACTATCTGGATAAGAAGACGCCTCTTTTCCAGGGATACAAAATAAAGGCTGCCGTTGAGGAGGCAAAGGTGAGGATCAATGATACGCTGTCAAAAAGGCCTGATGATCAGGATATGAAGGCTGCGAAAAAGAATATGTACTATCTTGTAAAGAAACTGGCGGCGTCCTGTGGGTAGGATTTTATTCCCCTCTATCAAGAGGGGATAGGGGTGTGTTCCCCTCATTGGAAAAGGGTTTAGAAGTTGAAGAGACAAGTATGAAACAATCCGGCAAAATAAATTTCTTAATCACCGGCAGCGTACTCGGCATAGGCGCGGTTCTGCTTTCATACTTCGGCAACCCGCCGAACACCGGCATATGCGTCTCATGCTTCATGAGGAATATAGCAGGCGCAGTTGGGCTGCATAATGATATTAGAATGCAGTATATCAGACCGGAGATTGTCGCATTCGTGTTCGGCTCTTTTCTCACTTCCATTTTTACAAAGGAATTCAAAACAACTTCCGGGAGCTCACCGCTTCTCAGGTTCTTTGTGGGCATACTGCTTATCATCGGATGCTCGGTATTCATCGGCTGTCCGATAAAATTGATCCTGCGCATATCTGCCGGAGATTTCCCCGCAATTACCGGCGTAATAGGTCTTGCAGCCGGTCTGTGGACGGGTCTGCAATTCCTTGAGGGAGGCTTCAGGCTCGGAAGACCGTCAGATGCTCAGCGTGCAAACGGTTTTATCATACCCGTTTTAATGCTGGCACTTTTTATTTTGCTTATTGTTCAGGCTCCATTTATTAATTTCAGCACAAAGGGCTCTGCCGCGCTTCATGCGCCTGTATGGATGTCGCTGTTATTCGGATTGCTAATCGGGTCTTTCGCTCAAATATCAGGCTTCTGCATCACCGGCGGGCTGGCAAGATTGTTTTTATGGGGGCCGAAGGAAGTTCACGGCTGCCCTAAATCAACAGGGCTTTTGTTGGCGATAGGCTCATTTTTCCTGATCGCTACGATTGCAAATTTATTAACGGGACAATTCTCATTTGATATGACGGTACAGACGGGTTCATCTGAAAATTTTTTATGGGATGCGCTCGGTATGGGGCTTGTCGGCTTCGGCTCGGTTCTTATTAAAGGATGCCCGTTCAGACAATTAATACTTTCAGGACAGGGCGACACCGATGCAGGGGCAACGGTAATGGGCATGCTTGTCGGCGGAGCGCTTGTACAGAATTGGGGCCTGGCAGCGACTTCAGCGGCGGTCCCTTTTCAGGGGAAGATTGCGGTGTTGGCCGGGTTTGTTTTCCTGTTTGCAATAAGCCTGCTCTATCGTGAAAGAGATAAAGGGCTTGCGCCGGAATACCAGACGGGATTGGACTGAGTTCCGTTTTTAAAGAAATCGATTCAATGAAAAGCCATAAACAAAATGACGAGTGCCGGATTCACGGGACATCCCATAGGGGAGCCAACAGGACGCTTCTGTTCATGGTATTTGCATCTTTATTACTGATAATTTGGCATGTGTGGGTTTACGGTCCGACCGGTCAGGCGGTAAGACCTGAGTTATTACAAAAACCGTTTCCCGTGATCCTGGGAAATGAGATATGGGATATGATCTTCAGCGGACATGGTCTGCTTGCCGAGTTAAGGGATATCTTCCCTTATTTTATAATTGGGATACTTTTAGCCGGCTTCATACGCACATACAAGCTTACGATCAAACTCAGAAGAACTCTTAACCGGTATGGTTTCTTCAGCATTTTTTTAGCGTCGCTGATAGGAATATTAACCCCTCTGTGCGCCTGTGGCACTTTGACGACGGCGGTCAGTCTCCTTTTTGCAGGGCTGCCGTTAGCGCCGGTAATGTCCCTTCTTGTAACTTCCCCGCTGATGAGTCCCTCAACTTATCTGCTGACGCTTAACGATCTGGGGGCGGAATGGACGGTCATCAGAACGCTTGCTGCATTCCTTATGGGCATTTTTGCCGGAGGACTGACCCATCTCATCAGGAACAAAGGTTTTCAGACAGAGACCATTATCATTGAAGGCTCTATTCCCATGGGCGATTTTCATGATGAGGATTATCCTGATGAACGGCTGAAGTGCAACTGCAAAGAAAAATTCGGCAACAGGGTAGCTGCCAGGACGAATAATATGTTCCTCGTCTTTCTGGCAAAGTCATCGGAGATGCTCTGGCTGGTTGGGAAATACGTACTCATCGGAGTTGCAATAGGAAGCATCGTGCAGAGGTACATGCCTTACGAATGGATATATAAACTGTTCGGTCAGGAAGACAAGCTTGGCATAATATGGATCACTCTCGGGTCGGTTCCGATATTCCTGCACCAGATAAGCGCTTCGAGCATTCTCTATCATATCAAGAGCACTCTTGACGGCACCATGAACGGAGGGGCGGGACTGGCTTTCCTTATCGGCGGGCCGGTGA
>JACRHB010000220.1 GCA_016217725.1 Nitrospirota bacterium
CTGGAACCAATGCTTTCATTTCATCAGCAATTAGTCGAAGAAGTTGAGTGGTATGAAAGAGTCAAACGGAAAGATTTTGGCGCTATATCGAGCCTTGATGAAGTGGGGCGTCTTCTGATAGCCCTGAGAATCGCTAGCGGCTTGACGCAAAAAGACCTAGCAAAATGTTTAGACGTTACGGAAGCTCAAATATCCCGGGACGAGCGCAATGAATATCACGGGGTCTCGTTGGATAGGGCTCAAAAAATAATCAGGGTATTTGGAGCTCACGTAGAGGCAAAGGTTGCTTTAGACCGTTCATTGGACCGAAAAAAGATATTGGCAGCGGCAGGTAATTGAAGTTAAAGTGTTGACGGCTTTAGCGTTATGTCCCCTTCATACTGTACAAAACCGAAAACGTGCTCACCTTCCTTAGCAATAAGCCACTTATTCCCCGGTTTAAAATAAACCGATCCCTTTGTCAGTTGTGACGGCCCGGACAGTTTTAAAGTACGCCAGTCCTTTTCAGTTACTTTAATCTTCGCTTTAAGGAACTCCGCTTGATCCGGGATATGAATAATTTTATTTTCTTTACTGTCATATACAGCAACCGGCGTAAATGGTCCGGACCCTTCCGTACCGATCACAAGCCAGGATCCTTCTTTAATATTTCCATCTGCAAGCCTTAGCTTTCCTTCAAAATAACATTGCTTAGTGCCTTCCCGTTTATACCGGTCGACGGCCATCTGATAATTACCCATGAAGGCTTGAAGCATTGTCCTGATACCGCCCTGGCTGCCGATGTACCCGCCGCCCCAGCCTACAAAACCGAGGGCCATCATAAGAATAAACTCTTGGCGTGATCCCGTTCCGATCCTGTACCTCTGTGAAGCAAGTACAAATATCTTTTCCGTTACCGGTTTGAGAAGCGCAACGCCTGAAATGTTCAGGCAATCAAGAAGACAGTGAGACAATGCGCCCATCCCAAGGTATAGCATCGGTTTAAAGAAAAAGGATCCTAATATTGTAAGCGGCAGCCACAAGATGACAGAGTGAATAAAGCCTCGATGCCCGAAATATTTATTAAGTGGGATGGAGAAGAAAAAGAACACCCTGCCAATAGCGCTTTGAGGGTGATCTATGTCGGGCAGTAATGCGCCGCTGGCAGCAAGTCCGAGAACAGTAGATCCTTCAGTTCCGAATAAAAGCGCTGTTGATAAACTGAAGGCTATGTGTGTCGGGGCCGTCATTTGCTACGCTCTGCTTTAGATATAAAATATCTTATAAATAAGCCTGCGGCCATCCCCATACCACCGAGCATATATAAGTCTTGCTCACCCATTCCCTTACCGACGTAACGCAAAACCATGATGCCGGCAACGACTACCAGAAGCACCGGGGCTATGTTAATTTCTTCTCCTGTTACCCTCTCTCCTTCGTTCCGTACAATCTCACCCTTTGCTATTGCCCACGCCCGGGCCGGTACGCCGCGCGACTTTGACGCTATTTCGTGACCGGCAATCATTGACCCGGTCTTTGAAATACAGTATTCGGCAAGGCGCAGCCGGTCCTTGGAATCTATCGGCTCTAATTTTATCTTTGGCTTGCCCCAGGTCACCCTTTTCAGTTCTTCCCGGAACGGTTCATTCCCGCTCATGTATACTGTCCAGGTATCGTTTAAAGCTGTCAGGAAGTGTATAAGCTTAGGTGTCGCACGTTCTATGTCATCAATAAAAAGTGCGATCTTTTTTGATTTGATAATCTCACGTTCTAAATCCGTGTTCTTCATCTTCTTGTATTCCTCGATACCCTGAGCATCCGCGATAAGTTTAAGGATGTCTCCGTATGACAGCGCCCCTGAAAAGAAGACCTTGTCGGATAAATAATGAGCAAAAGACCATCTGATTATTTCACTCTTGCCGATGCCTCGCTGACCGGTCACGATAAAAGGGATAGTCTTTTTAAGACGCAGATATACTTCTTTCTCGAGTAATTTGTCCTGACCTATGATTTTTGACGAATCCCTCAAAATTCGAGCCCCACAATTTCGCTATAATCGATTATCTCAAGCCTGTTAATACTAAACCCTTCGTATATTTTACTACAGAAGTTTTAAAGAGGGTGGCGTTTTGTAAACTTAAGCAATATTCTTTTTAGTATCTGGGAATAATCCGTCAAATAAGTCATTCCCTTTTTCTAAAAGTCTTTTTAAAAGGTCCAGCAACTTTCCTTGTTTTGTGTTGTCTATCATTTCGGCAAATCTAAAAAATTCTGCTAAACTCATGACATTGAGTGAGACTAATATCTTTTTTAATATTTCAATTGAGGGGACCCTTTTATCTCTTTCAATTAGACTTATATAATCTTGCCCCACGCCTGCAGCTATTGCAAGTTCTTGCTGAGTTTTACCTTCATGCAGTCGAATACTATATATTGCAGTTCCAAGTTTGTATGGTTTAATTTTTAACATATTTTCGCTTTACTCCTAACCTAATATTTTCACTTTACTTCTATAAGAGTTGTACGCTAATGGGTGGGGGGTAAAGCTATTAATTATCTTTTTTTTGAGCATGGCTTTCTTCTTTGCTTGGTTATCCGCCTCCGTCTCCTTCATTTTTTCCCGACGTTCATGGTCATTAATGACGACACGTGTATTTTTTCTAACATACTTATCTGATATTGTAAGCTCTTTCACAGACTCATAGCGTAAAAAATGAGCAAGCGTTTTTGCGTCCATAAGGCCGTTTATACCTACGACCTCAATCGCTGACTCCCCAGCGCATGTTCTTAAAAAGTTTCTGCCAATCCTTCCAAATCCGTTGATACCTACACGTATCGCCATATGTCTCTCCATTTTATTTAAATATCAATTCCCGTCAAAGAATTTTATGTGAGTTGTTCCTCACGTATCCCCGATTATAATGGTCATCGTTATCACCTCCTTCTTAATTATTGGGTATCTCAGGTTCTCCTATCATCTCGAAACTCCCTCAGCCACGCCACAACGACAAACCACTCTTTTTGATCAGCCATTTTATGAGATAAATAATAAGACCCCATAATTTACTCTTGGGCTGACCAAGTTTATTCTTCAAGTATGCCCTTTCTTGTACACCACTTTTTTTCTTCCTCCTTTCTTTTATTACGGTAACTTCAGAAGTGACTATACGAATAACTTCTTTTACTTCTGCATCTGCATCGGTTACCTTTCGGCTAAGAGATGATTTTCTATCACCTGGCTTATCTTCGGCATTGAAATTCTTTAATGCCTCGGATGCTTCTACCAGAAGTTTCAAAAACCCTAGTAAGTTGTTTAGTATCTTCATTGGTGTCTCCTTTCTATCTAAATAACGCGTACTGGAATGTTTCAAGATAGATTAAGGAGAACCTTGATACTAACAACTTTTTTAAAACTTAAGTACCCTTAGTTTGCAGAGATTTTAATGGTTGAACGGTATGTCATACATTCTCTCCTTATAAATAAGATGTACCATCTCTTGGGTCTTTGAAAAGTTCTTTATGTAGCTCTGATATTACATTTCAAACCTCCTCAGAATAGATTTGTCTATGTCTGTCTTTTTCTCCTTCTATAGGCACCTCCTTTAAAAGAATTTTTAGTAGTAAAAAAATAAGATATTTTCATTATAACATGACTACGAGTCATGTCAAGTGTTTTTTATAAACGGACTTTAATTTATTAAGATATGAGGAAAAAACATTTGTTTTTTCCTCTGATTTTTGTATAGTAAAAAGTGCTTTATTTTAAGGAAGTTATTAATCCTGATTTTAAAGGGGTTTTTTCTGCACCTTAATTGAATATGCCGAAAAAAGAACATTTACCGTCTGAGAAGAAACACAGTCTTTCATCTGAGCAGGGCTATAAAGACTTACTGCAAGAACTAAAAAGCATTCTTGCTAAAGGCCAGTATGAAGCCTATAAATCTGTTGACAATATCAGGGTGCAAACCTATTGGCAACTGGGCGAGAGGATCGTCAGGGAAGAGCTTAATAATAAAGACCGGGCAGATTACGGTAAATATCTAGTTGATAATTTGGCGGTTGATTTGGGTGTTAAAAGGCAAAGGCTGTATGAATTCGTTCAGTTTTACAGGGTGTATCCAATTGTCCGATCACTGATCGGACAATTGAGCTGGACACATTATCTTGCTTTAATTGATATAGACAACACTGAAAAACGCCTTTTTTATGAGAGCCAGGCTATCCGTTCCTCCTGGAGCGTTCGTGAGCTAAAGAAACAAATAAAAGCCAACCTCTACGAAAACACACCCCGGCAAGAAGTCTTAGACACATATAAGTCGAAATTGCCAGCGGTGGACACACAGAAAGTTTTCAAAAACACTTACGACTTCCGTCCGTTTATAGAACTTCACCCTGAAAAAAGTGAAAAAGCTCTCGAAAATAAAATACTTGAAAATTTTGAAATGTTCCTGCGTGAGTTAGGCGAAGATTTCAGTATCTTAGGGCGTCAAGTTCCGCTTAAGATAGACGGAGAGACGCATTATATTGATGTCGTTTTATACCATCGCGGCATACCCTGCATAGTACTTGTAGACCTTAAAATCGGGAAGTTGGATAGCCGTGACATTGGCCAAATGAATAAATATATCGGCTATTACCGGCGCAATAAGCAGTATGAGCATGAAAAGGATACTATTGGACTTCTTATATGCCGGGAGGCAGGCCGGGAAGAAATAGCCTATGCCCTGGACGGGTTAGAAGAAAAGATATTTATAGCCAAATATAAAGTTAAGCTGCCGAGTGATGAGAAAATAAAGAAGGCAATTAAAAAATTATAATTTTGCACACAGCGTGTGCAACATCTTAATTACACATTGATAATTTACTTAATCGGAGGGACAAAATCATGAAGATGATAGCCGCAGTTATCAAACCGTTTAAGCTTGATGACGTAAAAAAGGCCCTTACGGACGCAGGGATTCACGGGATGACCGTGACGGAGGTAAAGGGGTTCGGCAGACAGAAAGGTCACGTTGAGCTGTACAGGGGAACGACCGTTGAGGTGAATTTCCTTCCGAAGATAAAGATCGAGGTCGCCGTCCCTGATGAAAAGGCGGATGAGGTTGTACGGGCTTTATCGGATGCGGCAAGGACCGGAGAGATAGGGGACGGCAAGATATTTGTTTATGACCTTAAGGACGTGCTCAGGATCCGAACGGGCGATAGGGGAGAGGAGGCGATATAAGTTCATTGAAAATAATAATAACGCTCGGCAAGAAAAAAATATCTTGACACTTAGAATTAATTTAGATAAAATATTACAAATATAAGGAAAGTAACACCATGTCCATTGTAAGATTCGGTATGTCTCTTGAAGATGCCTTGCTCGAGAGATTTGATGCTCTCATAAGAAAAAAAGGTTATTCGAATCGAAGCGAAGCTATAAGGGATCTTATCCGGGACAGTCTCGTCACGGAAGAATGGGAATTATCCGCCTCGGAGACCGTAGGGACGATAACCCTCGTTTATTCACACGAAGCCAGAGAGTTGACCGATACCCTGACCGACCTTCAGCACCATCACCATAATTCCATAATCGCTTCAACGCATATACATCTCGATGAGCACAACTGCCTTGAAGCCATTATCGTAAAGGGTAAAGCAAAAGACATAAAATCAATAGCCGACAGACTTATCGGAACAAAGGGGGTAAAACATGGAAAACTCTCGGTGACGACTACCGGCAAGCATCTTAAATAATTTTTTTTGGACATTGAGTAGCACGAATATTGCAATAGTAATATTATTTCTACAGAAGGAGAGACGAAGATGAATTTAATCACCCGAAACAGCTTTAATGATTGGAGAATGCATGCATTGATTTCTTTTCCGCTGTTCTTGTTCATCACGTTATCACTCACCACGCATGCCTTTGCAGCCCACCCGCTTATCACTGACGACACGGGAACGCAAGGGAAAGGGAAATCCCAGATTGAGATCAACGGTGAATACGGTTATGACAAAGAGCTTGCGGAAGGGGTGACGGTAAAGGAGACCTCGGTTGAAGCGGCAGCCGCTCTGTCATACGGGATAACAGACAACATGGACGTCGTGCTCGGCTTGCCCTATCAATGGAACAAGTCAAAAGAGGACGGCGAGGTCGGTTCCGATGTTGATGGAATATCGGATATGTCTCTTGAAATGAAATGGAGATTGTATGAAGCAGACGGCTTGAGTCTCGCCTTAAAGCCGGGGCTCTCCCTGCCTACGGGCAATGAAAATAAAGGGCTCGGTAACGGCAGGATATCCTACGGACTTACGTTCATAACCACAAAAGAGGCCGGGCCGTGGGCGTTTCATTTGAACCTTGCAATTACTCACAATGGATATAAACTCGAAGGCGACAAGGACGCCGACAGGAAAGATATATGGCATGCATCCCTTGCATCCGAGGTAGAAGCGGTCGAAAACCTGAAGCTGGTCGCAAACATAGGCACGGAAAAAAATCCCGACAAGACATCAAAGACAGACCCTGCTTTTATCCTCGGCGGCGTCATTTATTCGATGACGGAGAATTTTGATATAGACTTCGGCATAAAGGCCGGATTAAACAAACCGGAGACGGACTCTACTGTTCTCGCGGGTATTTCAAGGAGGTTTTAATGCATATCCCTGACGGTTATTTAAGTCCCCAGACGTACATACCTTTTTATGGAGTGATGATGCCGCTATGGTACTGGAGCTCAAGGATCTTAAAGAAAACACTGAATGCGCGTCAAATCCCCTTTCTTGCGCTCGGCGCCGCCTTCTCATTTGTTATCATGATGTTCAACATCCCTATTCCGGGCGGCTCCACCGGGCATGCCGTAGGCGCTGCGTTAATAGCGATTATCCTAGGGCCATGGGCGGCCTTGATGTCTGTATCAATGGCGCTTATTTTACAGGCGCTGCTCTTCGGCGACGGAGGCATTACCGCCATCGGAGCAAACTGTTTTAACATGGCATTCATCATGTCTTTCTCCGGATATTATATTTATAAGTTTCTAAGCTCCAATTCAGGGACAAATATCCCGAGGAGAGTTTTTGCAGCAAGCGCGGCGGCTTATATTTCCCTTAACCTGGCCGCCTTCTTTACAGCGGTAGAATTCGGAATTCAGCCCCTGATTGCACACACCCCTGACGGTGCGCCTTTATACGCCCCTTACCCTTTGAATGTCGCTGTGCCGATTATGGCATTGGAGCATCTCGCGGTATTCGGATTCATCGAGGCGCTGGTTACCGGACTGGTAGTTGGGTACATTGCAAAGACAGAGCCTGCGATGCTCAATATCCCGGCAGCTTCTTCAGAAAAAACATCATATCAGCCTGCCATATCAAAGCTTTCAAAACGCCTCTGGATCGGATTGGGGGTACTCATCCTTCTGACCCCCTTGGGACTTCTTGCTTCCGGAACGGCATGGGGGGAATGGGGGCCGGAAGAGTTGATGGAGATGTTGGGCTTCATCCCGGAGGGCTTGAAAGGAACCGTGACTATCTGGAATTCATTGTTGCCGGACTATGCCCTTCCCGGCTCTGAAGGTCCCGTTATGCTGGCAACAGGCTATATTTTCTCCGCCCTTCTGGGGACAGGGTTGTTTGTAATATCGGCTTTCGTTGTCGGCAGGCTACTCTTCAGGGAAAAATGAATTGAATTCTCCGTGAGTTCGCCCTTAATAAGGAAAAGAGAGGGGGGCAAGAAGCCCCCCCGGTTTTTAAATATCAAAATACAGGAAGAACTCATAGGGGTGCGGCCTCAATCTCAACGCATCAACTTCGTTTGTCCTCTTGTAGCTTATCCATTTCTCAATGGCGTCTTTTGTAAAGACATTGCCTTTGAGCAGGAATTCGTGGTCTGCTTCAAGGTGATTCAGCGCTTCTTCAAGAGTGCCCGGCATTGTCGGCACATTTGCCAATTCCTCAGGTCCGAGCTCGTAAATGTCCTTATCGAGCGGTTCGCCAGGATGGATCTTGTTCTCGATTCCGTCCAGTCCGGCCATCAGCATTGCGGAGAAAGCGAGGTAGGTGTTGCATGACGGATCAGGGAATCTGACCTCTACCCTCTTTGCCTTCGGGCTTGCGGAATAGGTTGGGATCCTTATTGATGCGGAGCGGTTTCTTGCAGAGTATGCGAGATTGACCGGCGCCTCAAACCCGGGAGTCAGTCTCTTGTATGAATTGGTGGTCGGGTTTGTAAGTGCCGCGAGCGCCTTTGCATGTTTCAGCACGCCGCCGATGTAGTAGAGCGCTAGGTCGCTTAAGCCTGCATAACCGTTGCCTGCAAAAAGCGGCTTGCCGCCCTTCCAGATGCTTTGATGGACATGCATGCCGGAGCCGTTGTCTCCAAATAAAGGTTTAGGCATAAAGGTCACCGTCTTGCCGTGTCTTCTTGCGACATTCTTGATTATATATTTGAAGAGCATGTTTTTGTCGGCCATATTGACCAGAGATTCAAACCTCATATCGATTTCAGCCTGTCCTGCCGTTGCAACTTCATGATGTTCCTTCTCTACATAAATTCCGCATTTCAACATCTCCATGACCATCTCCGTCCGGAGATTCACCAAACTGTCTGTCGGCGGCACGGGGAAATACCCTTCCTTGTGTCTCGGTTTGTAGCCGAGGTTGGGATTCTCCTCGCGGCCCGAATTCCAGATGCCCTCAAGAGAGTCGATGAAATAGTATCCGCTGTTTGAGGTCTGGTCAAACCTTATTCCGTCAAAGATAAAGAACTCCGCCTCGGGACCGAAATAAGCGGTGTCGCCGATGCCTGTTGATTTCAGATATGCTTCAGCCTTCTGAGCGATGTAGCGAGGATCCCTTGAGTAGAACTCTTTTGTAATAGGATCAACGACATTGCAAATCAAGCTGATTGTCGGATACTCCATGAAGGGATCCATAAATGCCGTCTTGGGGTCGGGAATTATCAGCATATCCGATGTATGGATCGCCTGCCATCCCCTGATTGAAGAGCCGTCAAAGCCGAGCCCTTCCTCAAATATCTCTTCCTTCAATTCTGCTATCGGTACGGCAAAGTGCTGCCAGATTCCGGGGAAATCAAGGAACTTGAAATTCGCCATAACAGCCTTGTTTTCCTGGGCCATCTTGATTACGTCTTTCGGTGTCATGTTTCCTCCTTATTAATTGTTATTAATTATCCACAGATTACGCAGAGTTCGCAGATGTAAAAAACATCATTGACTAATCAGTGTCATCTGCGTAATCTGTGGATTAATTTTCTTTATGTAAAAAATACTTTATAGAAATTCCCCGCCCTGCCGAGGTATTCCTCATAATAGTTTTCAGTATCCTTCTTTATTTTTTGAAAATCCGGGGCCTCCTTCAGCCATTCCAGGATCATATGGTCTCTCACCTCTATATGAAACTGGAAGGCGTAGGCGTTGTTACCGTATCGGAAGGCCTGGTTCGGATACAATTGTGAAGACGCAAGCCTCACCGCCCCCACCGGTATGTCGAACGTCTCTCCGTGCCAGTGAAAGACCTTGAATCTCCTCCAGAAATCCCGCACTACGGGATGCATCGCCATATTTCTCATGAGAGGGTCTTCCAATCCATCGCCGGTCAACTCAATATCATACCATCCTATCTCTTGTTGCGGTCCCGAATAAACCCTTGCTCCCAGCGCCTTTGCCATTATCTGCGCTCCGAGACATACGCCGAAAATCTTTTTCCCTTTTGAAGCGAAATCTCTGACCAGTTTTTCTTCATCCCTGATATAAGGGACGTCGTCATTCACGCTCATAGGGCCTCCCATCATGACAAGTGTATCAAAATCCTCGGGATCGGGAAGTCCTTCCCCGGCAGACAGCTCAACAACCCGGTAAGGAATCTCCACCATCTTGAGATAATTCTCAATCGTCCCCGGGCCTTCAGTCTCTATGTTTTTGCAGATCAGTACTGACATGGTTAATTCCTTATCCCCCTTTTACAAAGGGGGAGATTTCCCCTCTATCAAGAGGGGCAGGGGTGTGTTCCCCTCTTTGGCAAAGAGGGGTTAGGGGAGATTTTTGAATAGGTTATATCGCTGCTTCTCCGCTTTCCCCCGTCCTTATCCTGATAATGTTTTCAACGGGATAAACAAAGATCTTTCCGTCGCCGATCTCGCCTGTCTTGGCCTTTTCCCGGATAACGGAAACAGTCTGCTCCGCCAACTGGTCAGGCACAACTATCTCTATCTTCATCTTCGGTACAAAATTAATATCGTACTCCACTCCGCGATAAAATTCTATATGCCCCTTCTGCCTTCCGAAACCCTTGACTTCCGTCACCGTCATGCCCTGCACTCCCAGCTCATTTAATGCCTTTTTGACATCGTCAAGCTTGAAGGGTTTGATTATTGCCTCTATCTTTTTCATCTTTTTTAAACTCCTAACTTTTAACTTTCTACTGCATATAAGCGCTTTCGCCGTGAAGCGACTGGTCCAGGCCGATAAATTCCTCTCCGTCCTTCACCCTCAAGCCTACTATCCAGTCCACAAGTTTAAGAATAATGAATGTTGCGGCAAAGACAAACACAAAAGCCGTCAGGACCGAAAGCCCCTGGGTTGCAAACAGGGAAGTATTGCCGTGGAACAGGCCGTCTTTGCCCGCGGGATTTATTGCGGCTGAGGCAAAAAGCCCGACCGCCAAAGTGCCCCATGTGCCGCTGACCCCGTGAATGCCTATTACATCAAGGGAGTCATCGTAGCCGAATGTTGATTTCATGTTAACGCCGACATAACAAAGCAGCCCCGCGATGGTCCCGATTACGATTGACGACAAGGGGCTTACAAAACCCGCCGCAGGTGTGATGCCTGCAAGCCCTGCAACCGCTCCGCTGACGGCTCCAAGCGCGGTGGGTTTCCCTTTCTGCATCCACTCAATGACCATCCAGCTCATTGCCGCGGCTCCGGCAGAGGTGTTTGTCGTAACGAATGCCACTGATGCGAGTCCTCCTGATGTGAGCGCGCTGCCGGCGTTAAAACCGAACCATCCGAACCATAAAAGCGCAAGTCCCAAAACCGTCATGGGCAGATCATGGGGGAGCATCGGCTCCCTGCCGTATCCACGGCGCTTGCCTATCATTAATATTGCCGCGAAGGCTGCAACGGCTGAGCTTAAGTGTACGACGATGCCGCCTGCAAAATCGAGCGTGCCGAGGGTCTTTGACATCCATCCGCCACCCCATACCCAGTGGCATAACGGAGAATAAACAAAAGTCACCCATAAAATGGAAAAGAATATTAAAGCGGAGAATTTCATCCTTTCCGCAAAGGCGCCGGTGATGAGGGCAGGGGTTATTACTGCAAAAGTTCCCTGGAACATCATGAACAGCAGATGCGGAACAGTAGGCGCAAACGGAGACGGCTCCTGTCCCACGCCGTTAAGGCCGAACCACTCCGGCCCCCCGATAATCCCTCCCTTGTCCGGGCCGAAGGAAAGCGTATAGCCCCACAACACCCATATTACGCTTACCATAAAAAGCATGATTAAGCTGTGCATAATGGTTCCCAGCACGTTTTTTCTCCTGACCATCCCGCCGTAAAAGAGAGCAAGCCCCGGGGTCATGAGCGTGACAAGCGCGGTTGAGATAAGCATCCATGCGGTGTCGCCGCTGTTTATGGTGGTCGCTTCACCGGCATAAACAAGACGGGGTAGGACTAAAAGCGCTGCTGCAATCGGAATTATTCTCAATTTCATCACACCTCCATTTAAAATAATTTATATTGGCTGCCCTATAAGCGCAAAAGCCGTGCCCGATGCCAACCCTTTGATTTAAAAAGAAATTGGCTGCCGAGAAATCCTACGAAAATGTAGGAAATGAGGGGGATCTCTTAAATTTTACTTGAAATAATAAGGGGATATGATTAGATGCTACAATATTGTAAGTGTTACATTATTGTTCCAAAGCTGCGGTTCGGCGGATTTGGTCTTAATCAAATAGGGAAGCTCACCCCCTTGCCCTCCGGTAAGGGGGTGAGCTTTTAATTCTTCTGCCGTATTTATTACTGGATGTTTATTGTCTTTGACTTATTGTTATTAGTCTCGTTTGTCTCAGCAATTACATTGTTTGCATCAGCCACGGCTATGATGTAGTAGACGCCGGGAGTTAACCACGGAGACACGGAGAAAAAACACTTTAATGTTATTTGAGGCGTTTTATGATGGGAATTTTACTTTTCTTCTTTTATATCCGACAGGGATGAAGTCGTCCTTTTCCTTTTCTTCCATCTTCTTTAATCCGACGTCCATAAGGACTCGTTTCTTCTCCTCGTCTCTTTTAACGCTCTTTCTATACCTTTTAAAGCCGAGTTTGTCCTGCAAGACAAGCGATTCTACAGGCGATATATCTTCAAATTTCTTTATCCCCGGCTTCATCGCTCCGCCTTCTTCTTCAATTCCAGAAGCTCGGACAGAGTATTGTTATCCGGCAGGGCTGCTTTTTTCTCCAGATAAGTCCAGTCCAATTCTTTTGAATACCGCCGAACAAGCAGCTCCGCCATCTCACAGTCCATCTCTGATTTCCAATGCTTGCATGCATTCAAACGGTCTATTATCAAATCCTCTATCCCTATAATCGTGCATTGAAGGCCTTCCGTAAGCTCAACAATTTCAATCGGGGAATCTTCACCGACAAGCGATGATGCAGGAGCTTCAACAGCCATCTTCAACTCCTCACTCACCCAGTACCTTCCCTCTTTCCGAAATCCGAGCTCCTTTAACACTGCGTCCAACGCCTCTCTGTCGGCATAAGCCAGATCCAGATCCGCAGTAAAATAAACCTCTCTTGAGTAATACGACAAAGCACAGCCGCCTATAACTATCGGCGCAGGCTTGCCCTGCCGCTCAAGCAGGCTTGTAATCAATGCCGCCGTGAGCAACTGCCTCTTTAAAGGAGACTCCGTCCGTTTTATTTTTTCGAGCGCTTCATTCGTATTCATTTCTTAATAATAGCAACTCCACGCCGTTACTACAAGTTATTCAAAGAAAAAGGCGGGGTTTACTTTTTAGACCGATTTTGATAATTTACATGCTTGATGCAACAGGGACTATTTAATTTTTTTAAGGAGGGTTCATCTGTGGAAAAGATACAGATGCTTGAGGAGAAAATAACTAAAGTTATCGGCAAGATCAAAGCGCTCACGGAAGAAAATGAGCAATTAAACGTAAAGATAAACAAACTCCAGGATGAGTTGGCGGAGAAGGATGACGAGATGGCGGCGCTCAAGCGCGACCTGAGGAGCGCCGAGACCTGGAAGACGGATATAGAAAAGCTTAACAGCGAGCGTGAGGCGGTGAAGTCTCAGCTGGAGAATTTGATCAGAGAGCTTGAGTCGGTGGAGCTGTAATATAAATGCATTCCGTGGAAGTCCAGATACTCGGCCAGAGCTATTCGATAAAAACCGACGAGGATGAGGCTTACATAAAGTCTCTGGCTAAATACATTGACGAAAAATTAAAAGAGATTTACAGCGTCGCCCCGAATATAAACCAGTCGAGGGCGATGGTCATGGCCGCCTTCGGTATAGCCGACGAGCTTTTCAAGCTTAGAGCGGAGCTTCAGCATCTGGATAGGATTATTGAGGAGAAGACGAAGATTTTATCGGGGTTCCTTGAATAGGTTTTGAAGGATGAAGGCATAATGGAAGATTTAAACGACTTAATACAAGAGAGACTCAAAAAGCTCAACAGGCTCCGTGAAGCGGGGATTGAGCCTTACGGGATGCCTTTTGCCGTCAAAGACAAGGCTGCGGAGGTAGCGAATAAGTTCGGCGGATTAAGCAAGGAAGAGCTTGAGGCCAAGAATGAAAGATGCACCCTTGCGGGACGCATGATCTCGTTCAGGGATTTCGGCAAGACCGCTTTCGCCCACATACAGGACGCCTCAGGAAAAATACAGGTCTATTTCTCAAAGGACGTTATCACGGGCAAACAGGATATTTTCAAAAACCTCGACATAGGAGACATAGTCGGGATACACGGGCAGTTGTTCAGGACCAGGACGAATGAGCTTACCGTCCATGTAAATGATCTTACGATGCTCTGCAAATCCCTGAGACCCCTGCCGGAAAAATGGCACGGCCTGAAAGACCTCGAGATCCGCTGCAGGCAGAGGTACGTCGACCTGATCGTCAATCCGCACGTTAAGGAGCTTTTTATCAAGCGGAGCAGGCTGGTAAAGGCGATCAGGAGCTATTTCGACGACCGGGGATTCATTGAAGTAGAGACCCCGATGATGCACCGAATCCCCGGAGGCGCGACCGCGCGGCCGTTTAAAACCCACCACAATGCATTGGGGATGGACCTTTATTTGAGGATAGCCCCCGAGCTTTATCTGAAAAAGCTCCTTGTCGGCGGTTTTGAAAGGGTCTATGAGCTCAACAGGAATTTCAGAAATGAAGGCATATCGGCAAAGCACAACCCTGAATTCACCATGCTCGAGTTCTACGTCGCTTACGAGGATTACAATTATCTGATGAGTTTTACGGAAGAGCTTATTCCTTATCTCTGCAAAGAAATAAACGGCGGCCTCCGCGTCCCATTCGGTGAGGAGAGCGGCGAATTCATTGATTTTACACCTCCCTGGCCGCGTATAAGCATGATGGATGCGATGGCAAAGGAAGGCGTAGCCCCCGCTGTTTTCAAGGAGATGGATAAGGCGAGACAGTTCGCCCTTGACAACAAGATCGACGTCGACAGAAAAACCGTTCACGGCAAGCTACTCGATGAGATATTCAAAAAGAAGGTTGAGCCGAAGCTCATACAACCGACCTTTATAACGGACTATCCCGTAGAGCTTTCCCCTCTGGCAAAGAGGAAAAAAGACCACCCGGAGATGGCGGAGAGGTTTGAGCTTTTTATCGGCGGCAGGGAAGTCGCCAACGCCTTTTCAGAGCTGAACGACCCTGCGGACCAGCGGGAAAGATTTCAGGAGCAGGTGGAAGCGAGAAAACAGGGAGACGAAGAGGCGGGTTTTATGGACGAGGATTTTGTCAGGGCGCTGGAATACTGCATGCCCCCTGCCGCGGGCGAAGGGATAGGCATCGACAGGCTGATTATGCTGTTGACGAATACTTTTTCCATACGCGACGTAATACTGTTCCCGCAGTTGAAGCCGGAACAGTAACAAATAAATAAAGTTGTTAGTTGTTAGTTTTTAGTCTAACAACTAACAACTAACAACTTTACGATATGAATTTCCCCTATCATATTTTCATAGCCCTTCGTTATTTTAAATCAAAAAAGAAGCACCGGGGCATCTCCATCAACACGGTTATTTCCATAGCCGGGGTCGCGCTCGGGGTGATGACCCTCTTAACCGTGCTTTCCGTAATGAGCGGGTTTCATGAAGACCTGCAGGAGAAGATCCTCGGAGTTAATTCGCATGTCATAGTGCAGAGCTTTGACGGCAATATAAAGGATTATGAAGCGCTGAGAGAAAAGATCAACGGGCTCGAAGGCGTTGTCGGCTCCTCGCCGGTCGTATACGGGCAGGTTATGCTGCGGTTCGGCGGCAGGGCGTCGGGAGTCGTTGTAAGGGGCATTGACCCGGATATTGAGAAGGGCACGACCGAGATCCTTAACAAACTCAAAGCCGGCAGCGTTGACGGCCTGAAAGACGATACGGCAGGGACGCCGGGAATAATAATCGGCAGGGAATTAATGAGGAACCTGGGGTTATTCGTCGGAGACGATATAGAGATGATATCGCCGGTAGGCGAGCTCGGGCCGCTGGGCATGATCCCGAAGATGAAGAGGTTCAGGATAGCCGGCTATTTTGAGGCGGGGATGTACGAATATGATTCGAGCCTCGCTTTTCTGAACTTGCACGTCGCCCAGGATTTTTTCGCATTGCGCGACGCGGTCACTACCATTGAGGTAAAAATAAACAACCCGTATGACGCAAAGAGGACGGCGGAGAAAATCGACAAGCTTATCGGTCTTCCTTACATTGCAAGGGACTGGATGCAGATGAACAGGAACCTCTTCTCCGCGCTCAAACTCGAAAAGATCGTGATGTTCATAATCCTCACGCTGATAATACTTGTGGCTTCCTTCAACATTGTAAGCAATCTCATCATGATCGTCATTGAAAAGGCGAAGGAGATAGCCATTATGAAGGCTATGGGGGCGACCGGCAAGGGCGTCATGTCCATTTTTATGATACACGGCCTTATCATAGGCGTTTTGGGCACTGTAATCGGCGTTGTCGGCGGTTATACGCTCTGCCGGCTTTTGAAGACGTATAAATTTATAAATCTCCCTGCGGACGTGTACTACCTGAGTTATCTCCCCGTCAAGATAAATCCGTTTGATTTTTTGGTAGTCCCGGCAGCGGCGATTTTAATAAGCTTCCTGGCGACCGTATATCCGTCATGGCAGGCTTCAAAGCTCGACCCCGTGGAGTCGTTGAGGTATGAATGAGTTTTTAAAAATACACCCTCCCCTTCATCCCCTCCCATCAAGGGAGGGGAGATTAAAAAGTCTCCTCTCTCCTTGTGGGAGAGGGTTAGGGTGAGGGGGATTTGAGAGGGCTTTATGCTTAAATTCTTTTTCAGGTCGATAATAGTTATTTTGATTGTAATATTTTTGTCGGCAGGGCTTGCCGTATGGAAAGGCGGGGAACCTTTCAGATGGCTCGGGGAAAGTATTGTAAGCGCGGGAGAGTCCATACAGAGGCTCGGCGATTTTGTAGACAAGGTGAAAGAAGAAACCCCGAAGGCGAAGAAGACATATGATTTACTCAAAGAAATCTTCACTTCTGAAAAGGAGGAGGAGCAGGAAAGCAAAAAATAAATGGAGCCTTTGATAAGCGTCAGGGATTTAAATAAAATATTCATCACCCCGGGCAGCAGGATTCACGTGCTGAAAGACATTTCACTTGATATTCCCGGAGGAGGCTTGACCGCGCTCATGGGGCCTTCGGGGGTCGGCAAGAGCACGCTCCTTCATATACTCGGCACGCTCGACAGACCTACGTCGGGCCATGTGCTTTATGAAGACAGGGATGTATTTGCGTTTAAGGACGACGAGCTGGCTGATTTCAGGAGCAGGGCGATAGGGTTTGTCTTTCAGTTCCATCATCTCCTGCCGGAATTCAATACCCTTGAAAACACGACAATGCCGGCGCTTATTACAGGCATGAGCTTCAGGGACGCAAGCGAAAAGGCAAGGCGTCTGCTTTCCGACGTCGGACTTTCGGAAAGACTGCTGCACAGGCCCGGTGAGCTTTCAGGAGGCGAGCAGCAGAGGGCCGCGGTTGCAAGGGCGTTAATGCTCGACCCGAAAGTCGTGCTTGCCGATGAGCCTACGGGAAATCTCGACACCCAAACCGGCGAGGAATTATTCGGTCTCCTGATTGAGTTAAACAAGAAAGGCATAACCTTTATCATCGTTACCCATAATGAAAGCCTTGCAGCGCGGTGCGGCAGGATATTGCGAATGAAGGATGGGAGAATAATGGAGTGAAGGAGTTAAGAAGTCAAGGAGTGATGGAGTTTTTTACTTCTGCACTTCTGCACTTTTGCACTTTTGCACTTCTTCGCTTTTTATGACTCACCTGTCTGACGACACTTTTGAGGCATTTCTGCCGATAATTTTAAATAGAGACACAATCGACTTGCGGGAGGTTGCTTTTATCGACCCTTTCGGAATGGTCGGTTTGCTTGAGACCGGAAGATATTTTACATTAACCCGAAAAAAACAAACCTTGCTGCTTCCCGGATCCGCAGAACTGCTCAAGTATCTTGAACGGATGGACTTCTTCAAGTTTGCGGGAAGATATTTCGAGCTTGTCCCGGAAGCGCCGGATCTCTCCGGCAAATATCTGAGAAGCGCCGTTACGGACGTTCTTCTTGAGATCACCCCGATAGAAAAATCGGACGACATCCATTACATAGTCGGAAAAGTTAAACAGCGCGCGCAGGCGATCCTTGCAAGGCACCTCCATTATAATGAAAGGGCGATAGATATTTTTATCGTCGCCCTTTCGGAAGTGTGTCAGAACATTCTCGAGCATAGTGAAAATACCGGCTTCGTAGGCATCCAGAAATATTTTTTCCAAAAACAGGAGAAGAACGTGGTGAAGATAGCGGTCATGGATCCGGGGCTGGGCTTCAGAAAAACCATCTCGGAGAGAATAGCCGTAAAAAACGATCTTGAGGCGATTGAGAAGGCTCTGCTTCACGGCGTGTCGAGATATGAAGACGCGGGAAGGGGGCACGGCCTTGCCGCGGTAAGGAGATTCGTGAGAGAATGGAATGGAAAAATCTCGATACGGTCAGGGACGGCAAAATTGTCGATAATTCCGGATTGGGCCCGGGGGAGGGAGAAAGAAATCAATCTGACATATTTCCCCGGGGCGCAGATCAACATAATGCTGCCGGAGGTATAAAGAATGTAGCACCCCCGTTAACCGGGGGCGGTTATCGCCGGGGATAAACCCCGACGCTGCCGAAAGCAAGGTTATTGTGATTGATATGGACAAAGAAGGCGTTCCGAATAGTCGCAACGCCTTCTTTTAAGCAATCTGTTCTGCTGCTGAATTAATTAGAGTCTATCCATAAACTCAAACATTAAGCCGTCATTCCCGCAGTCTTTTGAGCGGGAATCCAGTCTTTTAAATAAGCTCTGGCTGCCCGATTACTGACTTCGGGCATGACGAAATTGAAAATCTGTAATTTATAAACAGACTCTATTTAAGCTTGTTACGGCTTCTGGATAAAGATCTCCCAGTAGCCTTTGTCTTCGATTTTGATCAGCTCGAACGGAAAACCCTGTTTCTCGCAGTATTTCGGTATGGTGTCTTCGGCGGACGCAGGCGCGTCGCAAAGCACTTTTAACAGGGTGCCGTTCGGCGCTTTCTCCATCGTCTTTTTTGTTATTACGAGCGGGTAAGGACAAACCCTTCCCAATACGTCCAGGGTCTGTGTCGGTGTTAGCGCTTTTAAGTCTGCCATTATATGCCTCCTATTTTTATTTTAATTTTTAGCTTCTTAAAAGAAAAGCAGATGGTTCACTTCTTCCATCATCTTTGTTATGTCTGTAAAGGGAACGACTTTTACCGTTACTTCCGCGCCGAATTCTTCTGCATCGATCACAATGTCGTTCTCTGTTAAACCGAACCTGTCGAGGTCTTCTTTGCATACAAGAACGTTCAGATCGAGAAGGAGCGACATCTTGATATGTGTTTCGGTGCTTGTAAGTTTATACAGATCCATCGCCTTCTGATCTTTTTTGCAGTTTAGAACGCCGTCGCCAATAAACGCAATGTCCGCCGTGACGACGTCGCCTTCATTCAGATAAACCTCAACGCTCTGGGACGCTATGGCATGAGTAATGGCCAGTTTTGGATTTTCACTCTTGTACCCCGGTCTTTGAACGATAAATCCGAGTTTAGTCGTTGCCATTGTTATTCACCTCCTATATGCAAAACCCTGTCGGCATCAAATGTGCTTGCAAGGTACCAGTCCATGCTGTGTCTCTTAAAACCTTCCATTGTATTTTCCTTGTGATAACCCCTGGCTTCAGCGCAGGCCTCACAGGCTGTCACGTTAAGGCCTTTTGCCATTAACTCTTTCAAGGGACCTTCAAGAAAAGAATAGTCTTTAAAAGCCCTCTGTCCCTTTATTGAAAGCATCGTCCCATTGCCTGAGACCCATAGATCAACTTTATGGCCTTTTTCCATGGCCGTACCTGCAAGCTTTACTGCAAAATCAAGGCTCATCGAGCCGACTAGTGAAGCAAAACAACCGATAGTAAGCTTTCCCATTGGTTCAATTCCTCCTATAACCAAGCAGTTTTATCGTATTCGTTGAAGATCAAATCTACTATATCGCTGTAACTTATAACCTTAACGTTGTCGGCGACGTCTGCATTGCCCAGGCCCCTTGTCTGCAGGTCGTCTATCAGGACATAAAAGTCGGCTGTTTTTTGCAGCAGGGATGAGGGACTTCCTTTCTCTTTGGTTGTGGCATGGTAAACGCCGTTTTGAACAAGTATAATGCAGAGCTTTTCAGGATTTAACCGGTCAAGAGTGTCTACATTAAGCCTGTAATCACTTACAAAAGCAGCTAATTTCATATGTACCTCCTGAATGGAAAATATGTTGGAAGTTTCTAAAAAAAGATGAATAATTTTATCCGGTAACCAGTTTTTTGTCAAGAAAGAATGAGGGTATAAAAATTCTTTATAAAAAAGCTTTGACGTAAGCCGTATCCGGTTAACGTGACCGTAAGAAACCGGACACGGACAACGGTCACGATCAACGTTTTTTCATCCTTCCAGCTTTCTCATTATCTCCATAAATCCCGGGAAAGACGTATTAATGCAATCCGTGTCGGAGACCACCGTCTCTCCGTCAGCCAAAAGCCCGGCGACAGCCAGCGACATTGCGATCCTGTGGTCGCCATAGCTTTGGACCACGGCGGATCTTAACTTTTCCCTACCTTCAATGATAAGGCCGTCTTCAAGCTCCGCAACATTGACCCCCATCTTCCGCAGCTCCGAAGCAACGGTCGCTATTCTGTCCGATTCCTTCACCCTCAATTCCTTTGCCCCGGTTATCTTTGTTTTTCCCTGAGCCAATGCCGCAGCTACGCAAAGAATCGGGAATTCGTCTATGGTCTTTGGAACCATCTCGCCGCCGAGATCTATCCCCGAAAGAGTTGAGTGTTTAACATAAATATCCGCAACGGGCTCTCCGGAGACTTCTCTCTCATTTTCGAGTCTGATGTCGGCGCCCATTGTCTGAAGTATCTCAAGCAACCCCGTTCTTGTCGGATTGACCCCGGTGTTTTTTATCAATATCTCCGAGCCGGGGACCAATATGCCGGCAGCGATGAAAAAAGCAGCCGATGAGAAATCCGCCGGCACGGTTAAATCCTGAGGACTTAATACAGTCCTCCCTTTAACGCGTGCCGTTGAACCCTCGACTTTTATCTCTGCTCCTGCCGCTTTCAACATGCGTTCGGTATGGTCACGAGACTTTTCAGGCTCAGTTACGGTTGTAACGCCGTCGCAGTAAAGACCGGCAAGCAGAATGGCTGATTTAACCTGTGCGCTTGCAACGGGAGATTTATAAGTTATCGGCTTGAGCTCCCCGCCCGTTACACTTAAAGGGGGATAACCGTTTTCCGATTTAAACACCGCGCCCATCTGAGTCAGAGGCTCCATTACCCTTCTCATAGGCCTGCGTGTTAATGAGGCGTCGCCTTTCAACATTGCAGAGAACGGCTGACCCGCAAGGACGCCGCAGAGAAGTCTCATCGTTGTTCCTGAATTCCCGCAGTCTATGTCGCCTTGCGGCTTTCGCAAGCCCGATAGCCCGTTACCGTTGATTATTACTACCCCCCCTTGTTCCCCCCTTAGCAAGGGGGGGATGGGGGGGTGACTTCTGACTTCTGACTTCTGACTTCTGACTTCTATCTCCACCCCCATCTGTCTGAACGCCCCGACGGTGCTGAGGGGGTCTTCCGCGTGCAGGAAATTCCTTATAACGCTTTTGCCTTCTGCAAGGGCTGAAAGTATAACGGCGCGATGGGAGATCGATTTGTCCGGCGGGGGGATGAGCTCACCGCGCAGAGGGTTTGTGAATTTAATTCTAATCTGATCCAAGGAGTTTTCTTGCCTCTTGGGCCCTTATAAATTCTTTTTCAAGGCCGTCCCAGTCCGATCTTTCAATAAGCCCTGTTACGTGAGAGATGGAAGAGGAGAATTTTTTTAGACTCTTTAATATATTCTTTTTGTTGCAGGCGCATATATCCCGCCAGAGGCCCGGGGGGCTTAATGCGATCCTCGTCATGTCCCTCAATCCTCTGCCGCCGTAAGGGAGAATCTTGCCGTCAGCCTTCATGATGCCGTTTACCAATGCATAGGCGGCCACGTGCGGCATGTGGCTTACCGAGGCATAGATCATGTCATGCGCTTCAGGTTTCATAAGCAATGTTTTTGAGCCGACTGCCTTCCAGAGGGCAATAATCGTTTTGAGCGCGTTTTTGTTCGTATTCGGACCGGGGGTAATGATGCAGCGAGCATTCCGATAAAGATCGGCAGAGGCGCAGCTTATGCCGGAGCATTCCTTCCCCGCAATTGGATGCGCTCCCACAAAGTGCACGCCTTCCGGCATCAGAGGCTCAATCTTTTTAACTATCAGGGCCTTTACGCTGCCCACGTCGGTGACTATTGCGCCTTTCTTTATGCCGCCTCTTATATTTCCGACAATCGCTTCAAACTGCCCGACGGGGACCGCAAGTAAAATCAGGTCGGCGTCCTTTATACCTTCCGCGTGAGAAGTGGAATAATTGTCTATGATCCCAAGCCTTTTTGCCTTGATTAAATTTTTCTTATTCCTTCCGATGCCGGTTATCCGGCCCTTGAACCCTTTCTTTTTAAGGGCCAGGGCGAATGAGCTGCCCATAAGTCCGACGCCGATTATTGCAATGTGTTTAAAATGTATGGTCATAAGTTGTTTTTTGTAGCGTCGGGGTTAATCCCCGACGATGAACGCCCCCGATAAACGAGGGCGCTACGTACGGGCGGGTTTTAAACCCGCCCCTTCTTCCTTCAACGCTTCCATAAATCTCTTATTCTCCTCAGGGAGTCCTATTGTAACACGGACTGCGCCGGCTCCCATCGGTCTTATGATGACCCCCTTTTGAAGAAGGTCGTTGTACAGTTTGAAAGCCGTATCTTTTTTCAAAGGGATATAAATGAAATTTGCCTCTGTCGGAACGTAATCCATACCCAAAGCTTCAAGCTCCTTGTAAAGATATTTTTTGCCTCTTTCGTTTATCCTTTTGGTCTTTGCAAGGTGCTTCTCGTCTTTCAATGCCGCAAGGGCGGCCTTCTGCGCCGGAGAGTTTATGTTGAACGGCTGCCGCACCTTGTTCATTTCTGTAATTATGGATGCCTTTGCAATTGCATACCCTATCCTGAGACCGGCAAGACCGTATATTTTAGAAAAGGTCCTAAGGATAAGTATATCCCTGTCCTGCCTGAAATACTTCATGCCGTCCGCATAATCCGGCGCAGAGACATATTCATAGTATGCTTCATCAACGACCACGAGTACCCCTTCGGGAATCTTCTCCATAAAGGCGTCCATTTCATCCTTTGTATTTATCGTTCCCGTAGGGTTATTGGGATTTGCAATAAAAATTATCTTTGTCTTTTCCGTTATCCTTGAAGCCATCTCCTGAAGGTCATGCCGCTGCCCTTTAAGCGGCACAATTATATTGTTGCCGTGCGCCGCCTGAGCAATCGAGGAGTATACGACAAAAGAGGGGTGCGCCATTAACGCCTCGTCTCCGGGAGCGAGGAACGTCCTCACCGCCAATTCTATAATCTCATTAGAGCCGTTGCCGAATATTATCTCATCCGGGCTGACCCGCAATTTCTCCGACAAGGCCTGACGGAGATAATGGCAGCTTCCGTCAGGATATCTGTTCAGGTCTTTTAAACCCTTGCGAAGCGCCTGGATTGCGAGAGGCGACGGGCCGAGAGGGTTTTCATTCGATGCAAGCTTTATCGAGCCTTTAATCCCCAGCTCCCGCTCAAGCTCTTCCAACGGCTTGCCCGGGACGTAAGGCGTTAAGGTTTTTATGTGTTCGGGGGCGTATATCATGAGGAAGTTGTTAGTTGTTAGTTGTTAGTCCAAAAACTAAAAACTAACAACTAACAACTTTTTGTTCATTCCGCCGACGGGTAGGAACCCAGAACCTTCAGATAAAGACATTCCTTTTTTACTTCATTAAGCGCCTTCTTGACCCCTTTGTCTTCCATATGGCCTTCCATGTCTATGAAGAAGATGTATTCCCATGCCTTTCTCCTCGAAGGCCTGGATTCGATCTTTGTGAGGCTGATTTTGTTTCTCGCAAACGGCCTCAATATTGAATAAAGGGCGCCGGCTCTGTCTTTTATGGACAGCATGACCGACGTCTTGTCCTTGCCCGTCACGAGCGGCGATTCTTTTGCAATCACCAGGAAGCGGGTGAAATTGTTTTTGTAGTCCTCTATTCCCTTTTCAACGAATTTGAGATTATAAACCGAGGCGGCAAGCTCGCTTGCAACCGCAGCCGCAGAGGGGTCTTTTGAGACGCGCTTGGCAGCAGCGGCGGTGCTCAGCTCCTCAACGACCGGCGTGCCCGGGAAATTCTTTTCGAGCCAGCCCTTGCACTGCGCCGTCGCCTGCGGATAGGAATAGATCTTGTTTATGTCCGACCTTACGCCTGTTTTTGACAGGAGGTTGTGCCTTATCTCAAGCATTATCTCAAAGGCGATCTTTAAATCCGAATCGATAAATACGTCGAGGGTTGAATTGACCACCCCTTCGGTTGAATTTTCGATCGGCACCACTCCGTACTGCGCCTTCCCCCTCGCCACCGCTTCAAAGACGCCCTTTATGGTGCTTTCGGGCAGGTATTCCGCAGAGGAGCCGAATTTCCTGATCGATGCAAGATGCGTGAAAGTTGCGGTCGGCCCGAGATAGGCGACCTTTAAAGGCTGCTGCAGGGAGAGCGACGCGGAGAGGATTTCTTCATAGATCAGCTTTAGGGCATTGTCGGGAAACGGCCCCGGGTTGTTTCCCGAAAGTCTTCTCAGTACCTCTCTCTCTCTTTCGGGTGAATGGATGTTTAAATTCTTATCCTGTTTTGCCTTGCCGATCTCTATCGCGATCTCCGCCCTCCTGTTCAGTAATTCGAGGATGCGGAGGTCGAGCTCGTCGATCTTTTTCCGGAGCTTATCGAGTTCAGACATGATGAAGGTTAATTTAGCAATTACCCCCGGATTTTTCAAGGGATGGGCTTTTAACTTAAGAACGGCAGTTATATCCACAGATTTCACAGATAAAGACAATGACATAAATGAGATAGTCACATATTGTATATTCACCCAAAAGGTGAAAGGCAAAAGTCAGTTAAGCTTTTAATAACTCTGTGATAATCTGCGTTAATCTGTGGATAAATGCTTTTTTTAGGTTTAAGGATTTGTAGAAGCAAAAAACCGGCCTTGGCAGGAGTCAGGAGTTAAGAGTTAAGAGTTAAGAGTTAAGAGTTGAGAGTTAACGGGCTCTAAAACTTTTAACTTTTAACTTTCAACTTCTTTAATCATCCTCACCATCACGTCCCCGAACCCGGGCATGCCGGTGAAAGGGGAAAGGTTATCCGGATCGAGGCATTCATTGATATTCGGAATGTATTCGGAGACATTATTTATAAAACCCGGGCCGGAAGCCTTTTGTCCGCCGGGACCGAATGCGGTCTTGATGACGCCCGGCATTACTTCTTCCGTCAGAAAAACTTTCCCGCTCACCCGCTTTTTGAAGGGCGTTTCGAGCGCTATGACGTCTCCGTTTTTAACACCCAGCCGCTCGCCGTCGGAATTATTCACGGCTAAGACGGGAATGGAGCCCCCTTCATCCAGCCGCTTCATGCACTCCGTCTCCGTTTCCGCAAGATACGGGCAGACCGCCGTCATCGTCATTGAATGATGGACCCTGCCTGTAATCAACTGGAACGGATACTCCCTGCTTATCTGTTTGTATTGTGAATTCTTCGGATTCCATTTGCAGTCTCTCCAGTAAAAGGTCGTCGGGAAACCGGTCCCGAGCCTTCTGTTGCTGTTTTCGAGGTAACCGAACTTGAATTCAAATTTCCCTGAGCCGGTCTTCGGATATACGCCGGATGAGGCGCCGGTTGACTTTCTGTGCCTGTAATAGCTTGCAGGCCATACCGCTGCGCCGTTATGTTTTCTGAGCCAGTCCACTGTGAGCGGTTCGCCCTGTTTGAGGAGCTTCTTTCCCCAGACGGCGGTCGGATTATCCGGTGCGCCGGTTATCAAACAGCCTTCCGGCAGATCCGGGTAAGGGAGCGGTTCTCCGACATTGTAATACCCCGGCGTTTCGGCAAGGAGCTCATTTATAAAATCCTCTTCTTCGTTATATCTCCGCCCGAAATCTTCCGCCCTGACGTCGGGATCGCCGTTTCTTACTAATGCTTCGGAAAGGGTAAGCATAATTTCAAAGGGAGTCCTTGCTTCATAAAGAGGCTTGATTACCTGATCCCTGATCGCTATTTCCGGGCTCATTGTGTAAACGTCGCTGACTCCCATCCTTTCGAGATAACCGGCTTCGGGCAGAATTATGTCCGCATATTTCCCGGTTTCAGAAATGTGCGTGTCGATAAAGACTATAAGCTCAAGCTGGTATCTGCTTAAGGATTCCCCTTCATCCGTAGGGGCGGGTTTTAAACCCGCCCCTTCTCCTTCATCAAAAGGAAGGGGCAGGAGATCGTTTTTCAAGGTCAAGGCGTCAATCCAGTCCGGGGTGCTGCCTGCCGTCATGACGGGATTGCCCGCCCTTGTTATAAAGGCCTTTACCGGGTAGGAATAGTCTTTAAAGACCCCGTGCTTTAGCTTTATCCCGTCCCTTATTTTTTGCGGCAGATCGGCCAACACGCCTTTCCATGCAGCCGGGAAATCGCCGAAAAGATCTTTATGAAGCCCGGAAAGCTTGTCCGAAACCTCGCTCCCGTCAATATTTCTGCCGACGACCTTTTCCAGAAAATCTTTTCCTGCGGCTTTATCCCCCCTCCGGGGCTTTTGTGAATCGATGAATACAAGCCCTCCCGGCGTATCGATATTGCCCGTTATCAAGCAGAGCGCCGTCATGAGTATCGATGAAACGTCGCCGTTTGCATGGTGTGAAACGCCGTGCATCCCCAGCTCGATCGAGGCGGGCTTTGTGCTGCCGAAAAGGTGCGATATCCTGATGATGTTTTCCGCGGATATCCCCGTCTTCTCCGCCGCCCATTCAAGGGTGAAAAATTTCATATCGTTTGAAGGGTCTCTCTTTTCCGAGTATGAAAGGAGCGCGTCTTTGAATTCCTCCCAGCCGTTTGTGTAATTTTTTATGAAATCGTGATCTATATATTTCTGCTCCGGATCATTCTGGATGATGTAATGGAGCATTGCCGCAAGCAGCGCCGCATCCGTCCCCGGTGTTATGGGAAGCCATATGTCCGCATGAGCGGCGGAATTGGTATATGCGGGGTCAATCACAATATACATGCATCCGTTTTCTTTTGCCGCAGGTATCCCCCGGGACATGTAATTGAATCTCGTCGCCACAAACGGGTTGGCCCCGAGATTCAGGATGAGCTTTGCGTCATGCTCCCTTTTGAGATGCAGCCCGCCGTCGTCATCTCTGATCAATAAAGGCCGTTGAACGTCGGGCAGCGGTCTTTCATCGCCTAACATAAGGCCCTGTCCCCATCTGCGGTTGGGATCGCAAATGCTGCCGTGGTTGTATGTGTTCGGAGTGCCGAAGGCATGAAACAGCCTGTAATACGCCTCTCTGTCGGTCACGTCGCCGCAGTCTAAAAAAACGGATTCCGCCCCGTATCTGTTTTTTATCTCGAGCAGCTTCTTTGCAATATAATCGGAAGCCTCCTCCCACGTGATTTCCTTCCATTTATCCTCGCCCCTTTCCCCGGTCCTTATCAGAGGGGTTTTTATCCTGTGAGGAGAGTATGTAAGCTGCAGCCCGGAAGCGCCCTTTGCGCAGAAGGCCCCGTTGTTTACAAGTGTATGCGGACTGCCGTATATTTTTTTGGCAATGCCGTTGTCAACAAGCACGGATATCCCGCATTCGGAAGGGCACATGGCGCATGATGAATATCTTGATTTTAATGTGCCTTCTGTCTGTTCAGGAGATTTCTTTACCTTAATGCGTCGGGTAGATTTTGTGTCTGAGGGGATCGTATAATCCTTCAGCGGAGCATTGCAGACGTCACCTTTAAAGATGTAAAAGACCGAGGGGTTGGTCCCGAGCTCGGGATTGAGGACTTTTAACTGATGCTTGGAAAGCTCAGCCGATATTTCACTTTTGGGGTCGTTTATGTCGCCGAAAAGCATCGCCCTCCCCATGCAGCTCTGCGCACAGACTGGCTGAAGACCCCTTGTAATTCTTTCATAGCAGAAATCGCATTTCTCGGCCTGTCCCGTGCTCGGGCTTATCTCGATCGCGTTATAAGGGCATTTATCCTCGCACATCTTGCAGCCGATACAGCCGCTCCCATTCAAGATGACGACGCCGTCCTGATTTTTATAAAGGGCTTTCTCCTTGCATTCTTCAATGCACGGTGCAGTATCGCAGTGATTGCAGAGACGGGGAAGGAAAACTTTTTTGATTTGCGGATAACCGCCGGACCGATAAGTCTCAACCCTGCAGCGGAAAGCTCCAAACGGGATATTATATTCAGCCTTGCACGTTACCTGACAGGCGTGGCATCCGATGCACCTGTCGAGGTCGATCAACATTCCGTATCTCTTTTGATGTTTCGCCATCAGTTTTATATTACTAAACAGACCGTCTTTTTGTGAACTTTGGAACGTAATGAACAGCGTATGCAGAAAAAAATAAGTGAAAAAAATGACGCTGCAGAAAATTGAGAAGATGTTAAATCAAGCTTACTTGACTTCCCATCTTCTCATTTAATGACATTTAAAAATAGGAGGGAGACATGATTGTAAATACGCTGCTTGCGTGGTCATTCAACAATCAACTTCCCTACCATTCCTCCCCAAAAGTAATGAAAACCTTTTTCGATATAACAGCCGTACTCAAATTCGCCTGTCTGAGAGGCGTAAAATTCGCCGGTTACTTTTTGACCTTTCGGAATCTTAAAGCGCAGATCATAGCCAACGAGTCTGAAATTGTAATCCCAGTCAACGCTTTCAACTTCAAGTATCACGTGGGAGCCTTTTTTAACCCTCACAAGGTCGGGAATCCATTTGCAGTTATCACCTTTTATCTTGACTGTTTCAGTTGGAACTCCCGAGGGCATACCCTCCAGGGACATTAGTCTCTGCCCGGCACATCCTATTAATAATATCAAAAGAATTGCCGTAAATATTTTTTTCATCACTGCCTCCTTTCCGCCTGTTTGTCTCCGTTTCTCACTCAATGCGAGGGGAGAAATCTCAAATATCTTTAGCTTTTATATATCATGTCAAACCTATATTGTCAACTCACCCCAATCAATCAAATGATTAAAAACTTTAATCTGACGCTTTTCGCGGAATGAATGTAATTGAATTATAAAAATTTCTAATTGTTCCTAAAATAAAATAGTATGTTATAATTTTTCGACGAAATTTCTTTTTCTAAAGGTTAATCTGAATTACATCAGAGGATTTATTCTAATATGCTGCTTTATCTATTTCTAATAATATATTTTTTCGTCCTGATTACTGTTTTCATTTACGCGTCACACCGCTATTACATGGTTTATCTGTACTTCAAACATCAGAAAAACAAGCCTGTTCTTAAAAAAAAGCTGGAGCGCCTGCCGAGGGTGACCATCCAGCTTCCTATATTTAATGAGATGTACGTCGTAAGGCGTTTGATCACAGCGTCATGCGGGATAGATTATCCGAGAGAGCTTCTCGACATACAGGTTCTTGATGATTCTACGGATGAAACAGCGGCAGTTGCACAAAAATGCGTAAAGGAATTCAGGGAAAAAGGATTTGATATACACTATATCCATCGTGAAAACAGGGAAGGTTTTAAAGGAGGTGCCTTAGCTAACGGTCTCAAGTCTGCCCAGGGTGAATTCGTTGCAGTTTTTGACGCGGATTTTGTCCCGGGAAAAGATATATTGCAAAAGACCATTCATTATTTTGCCGACAAATCCGTCGGGATGGTGCAGACCAGGTGGACTTATTTGAACAGGGACTATTCGCTTTTAACCAGGATACAGGCCATCATGCTGGACGGGCATTTTGTTATAGAGCATACTGCGAGGAACTGGTCCGGACGCTTTTTTAATTTTAACGGCACGGCCGGGGTCTGGAGAAAAGAGGCCATAGAGACGGCAGGCGGCTGGCAAAATGATACGCTTACAGAAGACCTCGATTTGAGCTACAGGTCGCAATTGAAAGGCTGGAAGTTCGTCTTCCTGAAAGATGAGATTGCGCCTTCTGAGATCCCCGTGGACATCAATGCATTCAAGACCCAGCAGAACAGATGGGCCAAAGGCTCCATTCAAACGGCCAGGAAGCTCCTTTCACAAATTTTCAAGAGCAAGCTCCCTCTGAAGGTTAAAATAGAGGCCTTCTTCCACCTGACAAACAATATGTCTTATCTTCTCATGCTGCTGCTTTCTTTACTAATGTATCCTTCAATGGTTGCAAGGATCAACCTGGGATGGTTCCAGATGATAGTCACCGATGTGCCGTTTTTGCTTGTTGCGACCGTAGGGATATCGTTCTTTTACCTTTGCTCGCAGAAAGCGGCGTATAAGGACTGGAAATCGAGATTGATCTATATGCCCATGCTTATGTCCCTGGGCATAGGGCTTTCTGTCAACAATTCAAAGGCGGTCTTAGAGGCGTTGTTCAATATAAAGACGGAATTCAAGCGGACCCCGAAATACAAGATTGAAAAGAAAAGGGACCGATGGTTCGGCAAGAAATACAGGGGAGAGATAAACCTTTCGGTCCTGATTGAGCTGCTCCTCGGGATTTATTTCACGTTCAATGTTTATTTTGCGTATATAAATAAAATATACGTCTCGATACCGTTTCTCATGATCTTCCAGATCGGTTTCTTTTATATTGCTTTTTTATCGCTCTATCAAGTAATATTGACAGGCATAGCTTCAAACCGATTTGCACGCCACTTTATTTCAAAAAGAGAAACGGAAGACGTAATGGCTGCATAAAATGGTTTAATTTTTTAAATTAAAAAAATAAATTCTAAAACAAAGGAGCTACACCATGAAAAAGAAAATGACGATAATTTTCTTGTCCCTGGCAGCAAGTATTTTTCTTTGCAGTGAGGCTTTCTCGGCATGGACACAGGCAAAAGGGCATTCGTACAATTCGCTCGGCTTCAGTTATTACAAGACCACGAAAAAATTTACCACTATGGAGAAAACGCCAAAATTTAACGATGAGATAATGCAATATGAAGAAGGCGACGTAGCATCCACGCACGGAGAGCTTATCAGAAGGGAAGAAGAGGAATTTACGTCTAAAAAGATTACGTATTACGGAGAGTACGGCATTATAGATACGCTTACGGTTATTGCATCCATTCCATGGGACTGGCAGAAGTCCAATGATGCGGAGAAATACGGTGACAATGACGGACCCAGCGGGATCGGAGATATAAATCTGGGTCTAAGGTATAATCTCACACAGAGCCTTCTCGGCTCCGGCACCGTTATGTCCGTCCAGGGAGAAGTAAAAATCCCGGAGGCCTATAAGTATGAAAACCCCCTTACGCATTTAAGTCTCGGAGACGGACAATATGACGCCTCGCTGCTCCTTCAATTAGGCAGAGGGATCGGAAAAGGATACGCCGTATTCAGCGGAGGATATAAGTACAGATTTGAAAATGAAAAGATCCAAGACCATGAATTCAAACCATCCGACCAGTTTAAGGCCTCAATCAGCGGAGGATATGCTCTTACGCCCAAAATTTCGTTATTGGCTTCTTTAGACTGGTTCAGGTCCGTAGGAAACGCAAAGGTTTCCAACGAGCTCATAGCGAATGCTCCCGAGGCGGGCATTAAGGCCGAGCACGCGGAAGGAGAGCTTATAAAAGATTCTCTGGGACTTGAGCCGTATGATTTAAACTGGTTTATCGGGGTGCAATATAGTATAACAGATACGGTGCAAGTCGTAGCTTCCTACAACACGGACCTCGACGGTATCGGTCCTTTTAAGACGGAAAACTACGGACTCGGCGAAACCTTCGGCTTGTCCCTGGTTTATATACATTAAGAACGCATTAAAAAATACCTTGCTGTATAATAAAGGCTGTTTTCTTCTTCAGGTTTCCTGGAAGAAAGCAGCCTTTTAATTTCATGAAATTAATAAGCCGGCAATTAATCCGTCATTCCCGCTTGTCGGGAATCGAACGACTTATCACGCTGAAAGTAAAGAAAGATTCCGGACAAGCCGGAATGACAGAATTCAAATATTTGCATGCCGGGTTAATAATAATATGAGGAATAAAAATAAATTTTTATTCCTCATATTATCATGCTCCCTTCTGGCGGTGTTATCCTTCTACGTTATCGAAAACAGGCATACCCTCCTGGCAATTTTTTATCAGACTTTAAAGCTGCAGGACAAGGCGGTTGAGGAATTTACAAAAGCCGTAGAATCAAGTCAAAGCAACGCATATGCATATTACCAGTTAGGCTTGATATACAAAGACCGGAATGATTTTGACAAGGCTGAGGACATATATTTAAAATTATTAAAGCTCTTTCCGGGTCATCCTTACGCCAACTATGATTTAGGTTTTGTATACAGAGAAAAACGCATGTACGATAAAGCGATGGAGCAGTATAAAAAGGCTCTGGGAATTAATCCGAAGAACGTTTTTGCCCTTTCCGATATAGCTTATATCTACAAGGAAAGCGGCCGATATGAAGAGGCGTTGTCGCAATACAGGAAGGTCCTCGAAATAGACCCGTCCCAGCGTTATGCCTTGTGGGACCTCGGCGTGGTTTATGAGAAGATGGGGATGAAAGACAAGGCTGAAGCGCAGCTCAAATACTACCATGAAATGACGGACTGCAGTCTCAGGAGATTCTGGAATTGCCTTGACTGATGAACAATGAGCAACGAAGAAAAAGACACGTTCATTGTTCATCGTTCACCGTTCATTGTTGATTGTTGATTTGAATATAGCGGCTTACATAATAATAAACCTGCTCTTATTTTCTTCCTGGCACGTCATCCTTTTCAGGCACAGAGAGACCTTATCGTTCGCCGACAGGATAATAGGCGTTTTTGTCTTAGGGCTGGCGCAGATAATAGCTACCGAGCTGCTGTTAGGCGTAGTGTTTAAAAGGCTTTTTGCGGCGCCGCTTTTTGGGGTGAACGCGGCAATCTCTTCTGCCGTCCTGATTTATTCCGCTGCCGCTTTCAAGACACAAAAAACCCGGGCCAGCGTCCTAACCGAGGTCGCCGACAACGTCGTCCGGTTTTTTAATATCTTAAAGACCAATCCGATATTGCTCTCTATTTTTATAATTTTTTCCATTTCGATCTGCTGGATAATTTTCTTGGGATATTTATTCCCTTCATACACGTGGGATGCCCTGTGGTATCATCTCCCCATAGTCGGCTATATAATGCAGAGCGGCGCCATCCGCGAGATACCGAACGATTTTATCATCTCTCAGTTTATAAACATCTTTCCAAAAAACATCGAGCTTTTTTTCGTCTGGAACATTATTTTCTTAAAAAGCGAAGTCCTGGCGGATCTGAGCCAACTCGCTTTTACGATTATCGGCCTCTTCACAATATACAGCATGTCGCTCAAATTGCAGCTCAAAGAGAAAAACGCCGTATTCGCCGCGCTTCTATTCTTCTTTGCGCCGATAATAATTCTCCAGTCCACGACGAATTACGTTGACATCACCGTGTCCGTGCTGTTCCTTATCGCGGTGAATTTTCTTATTAAGAACAACCCCGGAAATATAAAGGACCGTGCGCATGAACCCGGAGGGGGTATCCCCGTTGTTTTATCAGGACTGGCGGCGGGAATCTTACTCGGGTCCAAAGGCTCCGGCCCTTTATTTATCATCGTATTGTCGGCCGCAATTGTAATTCAAGAAACAATTAAGTGTCTTTCCGAACGGAAGACCCCGGCCGTGCAAAAAAGGCGCGGCTTCGGAGCGAGCTCAAGGCTCCTTCTAATTTACTTTGCAACTCCGGTCCTTATCATGGGAGGTTACTGGTATTTTAAAAATTGGGCGCTTTATAACAACCCTGTCTATCCGATGGAGGTTTCCATATTCAATATTACGCTCTTCAAAGGACTATACAAAGAGTTCCTTGAACCGGCTCCCGCGGTATTCAAAGATCTCTCGCCGCTGAAAAAACTTTTGTACGTCTGGATGGAAAGAGACGAATATTATTTCTACGATTCAAGGCGGAGCGGGTTCGGCCCTTTATGGTTTATTCTTTTCTTGCCCGCCCTCATATTTTCGCTGATACACGCCGCAATAAAGAAAAGGTACGGCTTCCTTGCCGTAAGCGCAATCCTTGTCTGCGCGTTTTTGTTATATCCGAGGAATTGGAACACGAGGTACGTTATATTCCTCTTCGGATTAGGCGCGCTGGCATATGGATATATACTTGACTATTCCAATGACAAAGGGAAGGCATTGGAAGTCATCGCCGTGCTGCTAGCAGGATATACCGCTCTTGCATCCAATTCACCGTGCGTAACGCCGTCGCAAATAAAAAAATTCCTAAGGCTGCCCGCAGGCGAACGGACCATAGCAAGGCACGCCCCGTTCAGCATTGATCTGCACGCGAGGCAGGAATACGGACACTGGATATGGATAAGCAATAATATTTCAAAAGGAGACACCCTGGCCTATACCTTTGAGCCGCTGTTCCTCGCCCCTTTGTGGAATAGTGCATTTTCCAATAAGGTGGCTTATATTAAATCCGACAGTTATAATAACTGGTTAAAAAAGCTTGATGAAAATAACGCGGGATACGCCTTAATAAGACGGAATTCCGAAGAGGACAAGTGGATTGACAGGGAGAGGGAGATATTCTCTTCCGCCGGATGGCTGGGCGGCTTGAAAGAGAGGTTCAAGATCGTATATTCCGATGAAAATTATAAGATAGCAAGATATGAAAAGAATGAAGATTAAGGGCCGCGAAAACACTTTGCAGATATTGTTCATGCTTATCATCCTTGTATTAGCTGTCGTGTATTTTACGTTGCCTGAAAGAACGCTGTTTATCGAGAATCAGATGAAGTGGTGGGGAGAGTTTTGGGATGTATTCGGAAAGTAAGAAGGTTACTGTAATAATACCGGCGTTGAATGAGGAGGAGTCTCTGCCCCTTGTTCTTAGAGACATCCCAAGAGACCTAGTTGGCGAAATCGTTGTTGTCGACAACGGCAGCACGGACAATACCTTCTCTGTCGCAAGGGACCACGGAGCAACGGTCTTAAAAGAGGATAAAAGAGGATACGGCTCCGCGTGCTGGAGAGGAATAGAATATATTAAAGAGCAGCCCCGGCGCCCGGAGATAATAGTCTTCCTTGACGCCGACTACAGCGATTATCCCGAAGAAATATCCCTGCTTGTAAAACCTATTCTGGAGGAAGGCTATGACATGGTGTTGGGTTCGAGGATCACGGGACGACGGGAGAAAGGCTCCATGACTCCGCAATCTTTTTACGGCAACAAGCTCGGAACTTTCCTCATGAAGCTGTTCTTCGGATTCCCTTATACGGACCTCGGCCCTTTCCGGGCGATTAAATACGATAAGCTTATGGACCTGAATATGCAGGACAGGACCTACGGCTGGACCGTAGAGATGCAGATCAAGGCTGCAAAAAAGAAATATAAGATCAAAGAAGCTCCCGTCAACTACCGGGTAAGGATAGGCAAATCAAAAGTCTCCGGCACCGTAAAAGGCACATTGATGGCAAGCTATAAAATTTTATTGACCATATTCAAATACCTGTTTTCCCCGCCGTAACGCTTCCCCGACGGCCTATCAGCTCATTCATATTCCCTCAAATCCCTCTCGGAAAGTCCGAAATAATGGCCGACTTCATGGATGAGCGTTTTTCGTATCTGCTCGACAAGCTCCTTTTCGTTTGAACAAATGCTTTCAATGTTTTTCTGAAAGAGCATTATCCTGTCGGGTAATGGATAAGGGACATCAAAAAAACCCCTTTTATGCGGATACGGCACGCCGCTGAAAAGTCCGAGAAGGTGTTCTTTCTTCGTATTCATACGTCTTAAATCTTCCTTGTCCGGATAATCCTCCACGATAATAGTGATGTTCTCAAAATACGTTTTGTACTCATCCGGCAATAATTCCAAAGCGTCCCCGGCAAGTCTTTCAAAACGCTCTCTGCTTACCCTGAAGGCCATGAGTTTATTTTACCTTTTATTTCGTTGATTTCTACCATAAAAATCCTTATCCTTAATGAAACAGTAAATTATGGAAAGATCCATGCCGAAAACAAATGAAGCGACTGATACGGATTTGAAAGTAATAGAGTGGCTTCAGCAGGTCGACCGGGAACGAGGGTGACGTCTTTGATAAACGCTGATGACATAAAAATCCTTATCAAAGAAGGGGAAGGGCTTACCGTCGAATTCAAAGAGCGTTTTACGTCGCGCATTGATGAAGATATTGTTGCATTTGCAAACACCAAGGGCGGGATAATTATTCTGGGCGTCAGAGATGACCGGACTGTAAGCGGCGAGAAACTGACAAATGATCTTAAAGCCCGCATCAATTCCGTTGCAAGGAACTGTAATCCCCCGGTTCAGGTAAAGATAAAACAATTACAGAACATCATAGCCATAGAAGCGCCTCAGGGGGAGGAGAAACCGTATAGTTGCAGTTCCGGTTAATGCCGCCGTACTTTTCCTGATGAAGCATTTAAACCGCCGCAGCGAAATAAAAGGCATAAATCGTAACGACGTCTATGAGATACCTTTTGAGGCCTTGCGCGAGGCAATCGCCAACGCAATAATTCATCGGGACTACAGCGTGCGCGGCACAAGTCTTATGGTTGAAGTATATGACGACAGAGTTGAGATAATAAATCCGGGCATATTCCCGGGACGTCAAATGAAAGATTTCGGCAAGATTTCCGTTCGGAGAAACGAACGTATTGCCGACCTCTTTTTCCGTATGGATAAGGTGGAGCGCGCAGGTACGGGAATAAGGCGGATGAAAGAGGCAATGGCGGAGGCCGGCTTGCCTGTGCCGGACATTAGACAGACGGATTTTTATACAATTATATTTAAACGGCCAATTGAACGGGCCGGGGTAAAGGTCGGAAGAAAGTCGGAGAGAAAGTTGGGTGAAAAGTTGGGTGAAAAGTTGGGTGAAAATGAAAAAAGAGTTTTAGAAATTATTGTAAAAAATAAGTTCGCAACAATAACTGAGCTTTCCAGGTCATTGGGAATAAGCACGACCGCTGTAGAAAATAATCTTGCAAAACTGAAAGCAAAAGAGATCATCAAACGCATAGGCCCTGATAAGGGAGGACATTGGGAGATTATCGACTGCTAAATTTCAAAAACGATTTGATATTGTGTCGAAGGCAAATGAAGCGGCTGATGCGGATTTGGAAGCTGTTGAGAGGCAAAAGAGGGTTAGCAAGGCTTTCGTCTTTTTCAGAACTTTAAACTTTTATCAATTTTAAAGTAAAATTATCGAAGACAATTTTCAAGAGGAGATTATGGATAACATAACTGTTAACCTTGATGGCATTCCAACTGAAATCAAACGATTAAAAATTCCCCTTAAGAAACTTATCCTCGATATAGAAAACCCCCGCATACAATATTTTCTTGATACTCGCTTGAATGATGATGTAACTCAAGAGAAAATCAAGTTTGCTTTGGCTGAAGGCAATGACCAATACGAAAAGCTGAAAGAGCATATAGAAAGAAATGGCGGCATTTACGATCCGATATGGGTTGTGCCCAAAGACGAATATTTTGTTGTCATCGAAGGCAACACAAGAGCTTTCATCTATGAGGAGTTGTCTGAAAAATATGTTAATGATGAGAAGTGGCATTCTATTGATGTATATCTTTTGCCATATAAGATCAATCGAAACGTTATTAATTTTATTCGATTGGAAAAGCACCTCTTTGGGCCTACACCGTGGGATGCTTATGAGAAGGCAAGAGAACTTTATCGACTAAATACAGATGAAGATTACTCACTGAAGCGACTCGAGCAACTAACGAAATTAAAAGCATCTGACATCAGAAATAATATTCAGGCTTTTATGGATATGGAGAAACAATATCTCCCTAAATACAATAAACCGGCTGAAAGACTCAAGTTCAGTTACTTTGTTGAATTCAGGAAAAATAAAGAACTGAAACGTATGGTCAAAGAGGGAAAAGTTTCACTTATGGATTTTTGTGATTGGGTTGGCGAAGGGAAGTTCAGACGCGGTGAAGATATACGTAAACTTCCATTAGTGCTTAAAGATGAACAATCAAGGCAAGCGCTTATTGATGATAGTTTTCAGGCAGCTCTTGATCAGTTGGAACAAAAGAACCCGGCGGCGAAATCAAAGCTTTTTGAGAAGATAGAGGATGTAGTTGAAGGACTTGAAGGTCTTCCTTTTGGCGAATTGGACGAAATTAAAAGAGGACAACAACCGGCTAAGGTTGATTCCCTAAAAAGACTGCATTATGTGACAAAAAATCTTTTGGAAGATATAGGCACTCTTACTCAATAGTGGCTGGGAACAGACATCAATTTATTCTTGGTTTGGTTGTTAAGAAGATGCGGGAAGAAGGGGCGGAGCTTTACGGCATTGATGGTAACTATCCAGGGCTCTTCGGCGAAAAAGTGCCATTGCCGCCTCAAATATTAAGACACCGCCCCGATGCGATAGGAATAAAAAGTAATGGGCAATTATGCATAGGGGAAGCAAAAACAGAGGGGGATATTCTCAATACAAGGACATATGAGCAGTTGCAGGACTTCACCAGTGTTGAAATAAACGGCTCAAAGTGCGAAGTATTTGTTGGCGCACCGCAATCCAGTGAAAATAATTTTGGAAAAAGTCTGGAGAAAACCGGATTGAAAGGATGTGATAATCTCCATGTACTTTATATTCCAGACGAAATAATCAATGATTAAAGAGAAACAGCTTTTTGAACCAAAGACACAAGCCCTTCCACATCAAATAGAAGCTACTAATTATATTAATAATCACCAGGAGGTAGCTTTATTTGATGAGCAGGGATTGGGAAAAACAAAGATCGTCATTGATTCATTATGCTGTTCAATGAAGCACGGTGAAATTGAAGGGGTGCTTGTGGTATGTCCCATGTCTCTTATATACAATTGGGAGCAGGAGGTGCATAAACATTCTTTTCTTATTCCGGTTGTGCTTAAGGGCAGTGATAGAGAAAAAAGATATAAATTCATGACAGGCGCAAACTTTTATATCACCAATTATGAAGCTGTTGTTGCTGAGACAAACAGAATAAAACGGTTTTGTAAGAGCCGCAAGGTTGCAATTGTGCTCGACGAATCTGCCCGCATAAAAGACCCTGCTACAAAAACCGCACAAGCGCTATTTGATTTGAGACCATTTTCAACAAAGAGAATAATCATTACCGGAACCCCTGTTGCGAATAAGCCGATTGATCTATGGTCACAGTTTTATTTCCTTGATGGCGGGAAACTGTTCAGTGAAGACTTTAATGATTTCAAGGCAGAATTCAATGAGCGGCATACCTTATACAAGGATAATCTCGCTGAATTAAACACCATTGTTTCAGCCAACTCTCTCCGTCGCTGCAAAGACGATGTACTTGAACTTCCTGATAAGAGATTCATCAACGTATATGTCCGTCTTAAAGGGAAGCAGCTTGAACTCTACAATCAACTTCGCGAGGAATTAAAAATTGAAGTGCAGGACATGGAGGGGAATGTTTTTGTTGATGAGGCCGAAAATATTCTCAAGAAATTACTCAGACTGACACAGATTGCAAGCAATCCTCTTTTAATTGATAAGGGGTATGATGAGACTCCTTCCAAATTTATTATGCTTGATGACTTGCTCAACGATATTGCAGCAAGAAAGGAAAAGGCTATAATTTGGACAGGCTTTGTTGAAAATATAATTATTTTAAAAAACAGGTTCAAACAATATAAGCCATTAATCATTCATGGTGATATTCCGGTTAAGGAACGGGCAGAAGCGGTCAAGGTCTTTCAGGAGTCAGAGAACAATATTATAATGATTGCAAATCCTTCTGCTGCACGTGAAGGGCTTACACTTACGAAGGCGAATAATGCGATTTACGTAGACAGAAATTTCAATCTTGTAGATTATTTGCAATCACAGGATAGAATACATAGAATATCTCAGACAAAAGAGTGTAATATATTCAAAATTCTTGCAAAAGATACAATTGATGAATATATTGATAGGGTCATTGATGTAAAAAAAGAAATAGCTGGTTATGTTCAAGGCGATTTAAAGAAAGTAAAAGTTGAAAGCCTTAATTTTCTTTTAAACAAAACTGAACTCTTATGTATTCTTGGGGGGTAATGTGCCTGTAGAAACAATCACCGTATTAGGCAGAGATATAACTTATGAAATAAAAAATGTTGATATACACAACCTTGAATACTATCCGGAAAACCCTCGAATCAACTATATAATCAGCAGATATCCTCGTGGGAAAGTCACGCAGGATTTCATTGAACAAGAACTCTTAAAGTTAGATTCAACAAAGGAAAGGATAAAAGACCTCGAAGAAAATAAAGGTCTTTTAGATGAAGTCTATGTCGTTGAAAATAAAGTGGTCGAGGGAAATACGCGGCTCTGTGCTTACAGAAGGTTGAGTCGAAAATATCCTGATGACACGCGATGGAAACGCATCAAATCCCGTATTCTTAAAGGTAAGATCAAAGATGAAGAGCTTTTCTATATACTTGGCACTTTTCATATTAAAGGAAAGACAGAATGGGATGCATATGAAAAGGCCGCATATATACACAAAATGATCAGGATCCTCAATAAAAATCCTGAAGACATTGCAAAGCAATTAGGGAAACAGAAAAAGTCTATAGAAGCCATGCTAAGGGCATATGACGTTATGTCGAAAAAATACCTTACATCCTCTAATGAACCATCACTTGTAAACGGTGCGAGAGATGAACTTAAGAAATACAGTTACTTTGAGGCATTTTTTCTCCAAAAAGAACTGGCAAAAAAATCAGAGGATACTCCTGACTTTATCGATCAGTTTGTTGAATGGGTAAAGGAAGATAGGTTCAAGAAGGCGCAGAATGTTCGAGAGTTGCCAAAGATATTAAGTCATAAGAAGGCGACGAAGGCTTTTTATGAAGGGGATGCTGAGGATGCATTTGATGAAGCCAAGCATATTCTTTATGAGCATAAGCCGGAGAAGGTTGACAGATTCTATAAAAAGGTAAGAGAATTTCGAGAGTTGATCCACGAGGCTGAGGCGTTTAAAATAAGAGATGAAATTGAGAGCAACAAGAATAAGAAAAATGAGTTAAGAGAGTGTTATAAAGATTTAAAGAGGTTTTGTAAGGAAGTGGGATTGGATGCTCAATAAGCCAAAGGAGAGGATCATGAAAAGAACATTTAAGGCGATTGAAATGGTACAAAATAAATGGAAGTTTTATGTGTTTAGTATAAAATCCGACTTGTTATACAAAATAGCTTATATCAGTAGGAGACACGAGAATAAGGAAGAAGGATATCAGCGAAATCTGTCAAAAAAACGCGCAAGAGAAATATATGATTATATTTTTACCTTACACGGTGTTATCCCCAATAATATTATTCTGAACTTTGATACGAATCTAAATTATGATACAAAAAGTCAGACAATTTCCTTTAAAGATGATGAAAATATTGCGTGGATTATTGATGGTCAACATAGGCTGTATGGCTTGTCTTTAAGCAAAAAACCCATTGATGTTATGGTGGTAGCTTTTGAGAAATTAGATATACAAAATCAAGCAAAAATATTTAGGGTAATTAACTCCACCCAAAAAGGTGTTAATGCGTCACTTATCTATGATCTTATTGACTTGGTTAAAGATGCGAGTTTTCTTGAGGAACGTGCTCATGAACTTGCAAAAAAACTCAATAGCGACCCGGAGTCACCATGGTATATGCAAATAAAAATGTTGGGGATAGGGGCTGGCCTGATTTCTCAAAGCGCATTTGTAAATAACTTAATACTTTTGTTGGATGAAGAAAGACGGGCACCATTGCAGGTATATACAGAAGAAGAGCAATATGGCATATTAAAAAATTATTTCAATGCAGTCAAATACTCATTCCCAAATGACTGGGGACAGGCGAATTCCTTACTCACTAAGACAATGGGATTTTACTCATTAATAGCCGTACTGCCAACTGTTTTACAAATGTGCTCAGGCAACTTTACGACTGATTCGGTAATTAAAATACTTGAACCAATAAAGGATTATAATTTTGCAAGTAGTGGACCATTGAAAGGCGTTTCCGGCAAGGCTGGGGTTGAGAGAATCACATCTGAAATAAACTCTCTTTTAACAGCAACAAGGAAATCAAAGAAGACGCCGATAATAAAGCTTTAATCATGTTCCATAAAATCGTTGCTAATTTTAGAGAAGTTAGTGGAGTGTGTGAAGGGTTTGTAAAAGATGCTGTCAGAACAAATCCTGCATTACCGTTATCTTTAATTACACATAAATTCCAACCGTTTTATTCTAATGAGTTGAAAAATAAATTTTTCAAAGAAGTTAACCTTTATTTAGACAAGGCCATGTATCAATACATAATAAGTCGTTCCCTGTTGCATGAAGGTATTTTTTCTTGGGGAGCAGTAACACAATATTATGCCAATTTCTTTGCAATTTCTGGATTAATAAGGCTACATGAAAATGGATTTTCAAGGATAGGCAATTTAGATGTAGAGGTTCAACAGCAATCTGATATATATGAAATTAGAAAAACTAAAACAGAGGGACTACACAGAATTGTTTGGTCTAAATTTTATGCCCTATACAAAGGGTTTGATTATAAGCCTCAGATCTTTTATACAGTCTATTCACCAATTAATAATAACAATTATTTTGAATCAGACAGGCGCAATGACATTAACTACAATCCAGCATCAGGATATCAAGAAATTTATCAAACGTATAGCACGGTGAAGTCTTTAATAAAAGAGCGCACAAAAGATGCCTATTCTGCGGACAAGATTGAATTAGCAAATGAATGGATTGATTCAGATACAAGAACTCAATACAGAATCAGATTGCTCGCAAATATTATTTCTGAAATAGACGCACTTAGTCATTTCCCTACTCACGTCAAGGAACGATTAATAAATAGAGAGAAATTTATTCAACGATATGAAACGGACAAAAGATATCGGGTTCGTTTCTTAGGCTGGTTAACAGGTGAATAGAATGAATATACTTCTTGTTGAACCAGGTTACAAAAATAAATATCCACCTCTTGGTCTTATGAAAATATCTGCATTCCACAAACAGCGCGGTGATAACGTACGTTTTATAAAGGGACTAAACAAAGAGGTCAAAGCACAAATGTGGGATAGAATTTATATAACCACCCTGTTTAGTTTTTATTGGAATGAAACTATTAATACTATCAGATACTATGAATACAGCATACAAGACCCTCAGAATCTTTTTATAGGCGGGCCGATGGCAACGCTTATGTCAGACGAAATAGAGAAAGAAACAGGATATAGGCCGGTAAAGGGATTACTGAATGAAAAAAGAAAATTGAGGTTGCCGAATGATTATAAAGTTGACAGCCTGGTTCCCGACTACAGCATCCTTGAACAAATAGAGTACAAGTATCCGGCATCAAACGCCTATTTTGCTCATGCAACAAGAGGCTGTATAAGAAAATGCCCGTTCTGCGCTGTTCCCAAAATTGAACCTTTTTATACAGATTATATCCCCTTAAAGAAACAGATAATAATGATTAATGAAAAATATGGAGAAAAGAAAGACCTTCTATTGCTGGATAACAATGTCCTTGCATCTTCACAATTTGACAAAATAATTGATGAAATCAAAGAAGCGGGGTTTTATAGGGGAGCTAAATTAAATAACAGGAACAGATACGTAGACTTTAATCAGGGAATAGATCTGAGACTCCTTACGAAAGAGAAAATGAGGCTGTTGGCTGAACTTTCCATAAAGCCTTTGCGAATTGCCTTTGACCACATTAAATTGGAGAAGGAATACGTTAAAAGAGTAGAGTGGGCTTCTGAATTCGGAATAAACAATTTATCAAATTATATCCTATATAACTTTCATGACACTCCAGAAGATTTTTATAGACGGTTAGAAATAAACATTGAACTGAATGAAAGATTAGGGACTAAAATATTTTCATTTCCGATGAAATATATCCCCATAGATAATAGGGATCGAAAGCATAAAGGCAAGTATTGGAATCTTCGATACTTGAGAGGTATTCAATGTATTTTACAAGCCACACACGGAGTCGTAAGTCCCCAAAGAGAATTTTTTCATGCAGCATTCGGGAGAAACGTCGAAGCTTTCAAAAAGCTTCTTTTAATGCCTGATAACTATATTATCTTTCGCGAAAATCACAAGAATAATGGTACTGCTGATTGGGCTAAGATATACGATTCCTTATCTAATGAGCAACAAAAGGAATTTCACGACATAGTTTTTGAGAATCAATTCAATAATGGATTGCTGTCGAAATATTCAAAGATAAATATTCTCTTAGCTCACTATAAGGTGCCGAAACAACAAGTTTCTCTAAAAGAGCTTTCTTAGTGTAGAAAGATTTCCAACCTGACAACTATGGCAAGCCATAACACAGAATACAATCCACCCGGAGAAATAATGCAGGAGGAAAATCTTGACTAGGCAGGTAACCCCGAACAGATACGCCACCCTTATTGAACGTCTTGCGGACATTATCCATTTCGCATGGACAACCGCGCCCGCTTCTTGATATTTTCGTCGTCAAATAGCATGATATATGACGACGATGGCGACAAAGGCGAAAAATCACGATGATATTTATATCGATAGAATATTGAGCCTGCCGGGGCTGTTGGAGAAAAAATCCTATTTCCTTTTCGGGCCCCGCCAGACGGGGAAATCGTCCCTTATCCGGCATACCCTGAAGGGCGCAAAGGTCTACGACCTCCTGGACACATCGATATTTCTGGCTCTGAGTCAAAACCCAGGCCGTCTGTCCCAGGAATTGAGCGCCGGAGACCGGATCGTGGTAATCGATGAAATACAGCGCCTGCCCATTCTGCTCAATGAGGTTCACCGGCTGATTGAAGAGAGAGGCCTTCGTTTTTTGCTCACCGGCTCGAGTGCCCGGAAGCTCCGCGGCGGCGGCGTGAACCTGCTTGGCGGGAGGGCGCGTACGAAAAATCTGCATCCTCTCACCTGCCGGGAGCTCGGGCGGCATTTCGACCTGTTCCGTGCAATCGAACGCGGCTTGCTGCCGTCCATATATTTTTCGGATGATCCACGCGCGGATCTTCGCGCCTATGCAGGCTCTTACCTGCAGCAGGAGATTATTGCCGAAGGGGCCGCCCGCAATGTGCCTGCCTTCAGCCGTTTCCTGAAGGTTGCCGCATTATGCAACGGCACGATCGTCAATTTTACTAATATAGCCAATGATGCCCAGGTGCCCCGCACGACAGTGTACGAGTATTTCGAGATCCTCAAAGACACTCTTATCCTCCACGAGCTTCCTGCCTGGCGCCGGTCATTAAGGCGCAAGCCTTTGGCCTCCTCGAAGTACTATTTTTTTGATATCGGCATAGTGTCGGAGCTGCAGGGTCGAAGATTCAGGCCCGGCACGCCTGAATTCGGAGAGGCCTTTGAGACATATATTATGCATGAGCTCCGAAGCTATATCGATTATATTTCTGCCGAGCCTCTCAGCTACTGGCGGTCGACGTCAGGTTTTGAGGTGGATTTCATCCTGGGCGATCATACGGCCATTGAGGTGAAGGCAAAAGAGAATGTATCGGTACAGGAGCTTAAATCGCTGCGTGCCCTTAAGGAAGAAAAGATATTGAAGCGCTACCTTTGTGTAAGTCTCGAATCCCGTACAAGAACGGTCGACGGAATTATTATTCTGCCATACCGGAAATTTCTCGACGGCTTATGGAGCGGAGAGTATTCATGATCCTGGGCAAGCTGTGGTAAAATCGCTTTGTCCGGTTAAGCCCGGAGAGAGGAGGGCGTATGGAAATCAAAATCAACAAAAGCACATTGTCACTGGTTGAAGGCGATATTACAAAACAGGACACGGACGCAATAGTGAATGCGGCGAATAAAACCCTTCGCGGCGGAGGCGGCGTTGACGGGGCGATCCACAGGGCGGGCGGCCCGAAGATCCTTGAGGAATGTATAAAGATTGGCGGCTGCGAGACCGGCGAGGCTGTGATAACCACGGGCGGGAATCTCAAGGCCAAATATGTAATCCATACGGTCGGTCCGGTTTACAGGGACGGCCTGCACAATGAGCCGAAGCTTCTTGAGAACGCTTATAGAAACAGTCTGAAACTTGCTTCGTCGAAGGGTATAAAAAGCATCGCCTTCCCGTCAATAAGCACGGGAGCTTACGGTTATCCATTGGAAGATGCAGCGGAGATCGCATTAAAGACCGCGATTAATTATCTCTGGGAGCATCCCGACATAGAACTGGTCCGTTTTGTCCTTTTCGGACAGAAGACGCTTGAGGTTTATGAGAAGAAACTGAAGCCACTGGTTTAGCAGGAAACTCAAAGTGTCATGCTGAACTTGTTTCAGCATCTAAAGACCCTGAACCAAGTTCAGGGTGACAAAATGGGACAAGATTTAGATACCCAGATTGACGTACATGACGTTTTTTGGGCCTTCCGCCTGTCCCGTCAATTTGCGGTATGCATAAGCGTAAGCCGTCAGTGAGGTCGGGATCGTTGCGAACAGTCCGACAAGCAGGAACAGGGCGCCTGCCAGATTGATGAGTCCCAGCAGCCCCCCGAGTAAAAACAAATCCCATTTTGCGCCTTCAGTCGCTTTGCCGCTCGCCTTAAGCGCCTCAAGCGGGCCGAGGCCTTTATCGACGATGAAGTAAGAGTAAAGACTGAACTTAACTCCCCATATGACGCCGGGGACAATGAATAGGATAAATCCCCCGAGCATAATAAGGGCATAAACCAAAGAGCTTGCGATAAACGTTAGTAGAAGGTTGAAAGAGGACAGGAGGTCGTCAAGCTGTCCCTTTATGCCGTCGCAAAACTTAAGGCCGATCTTGATAAGGCCCATCTGCACGACAAAGCCCAGGACCCAGCTTGCAAAATACAGCGTAACACTTATAAAGGGGAGCGCTTCACGCACGAAGTTCGCTATTATCGCGGGAAGGTTCTCAATGAGAAAGGCGACGGTAAGAAGCCCGAGGAAGAACCCGATATGGTCCTTCATTATTGCCCATCCGAACTTTACGGCCTCGCCGATTGAAAGCTTTTTCCCGTCCATTCCGTCTCTCCTTTATAAAAGCTGTAAGACTTTATCAATATAAGCTGATTATGTCAATGAATAAGAAAAGTTAAAAGTTAAAAGTTGAAAGTGTAGCGTTGGGGTTTATCCCCAACGAAAAAATCGCCCCCAATAAATGAGGGCGCTACTTAACTTTTGATATTCGTGGCTAAACGCCGTTTTCAGGCTTGTTGAATTGTGTGTTCGGAGGGGAGTGTGAGAGACCGGAGGGAGGCTGTCCCTCCGGTCTGTTCGATTGTTTTATGATCGGAAGCCGTCAGCCTATTCCTTCGTACTTCTTCATCCTCCAGTATTCCGCATTGAGGGTCTCCACGATATAGTCAACCCTGCGCGTTCTTATCAGCTTTCCGAGCGCGTCAAGAAAGACCTTCGGGTGTCTGAAGAGTATGGTGAACAGTATGGAGTAGAAGCTTATGTTGGTCTTCTGTGTGAAATAATTCTTCACAAAGAAGGCGTTCTGCAATTTTCTTCGGATGTCCCTGAGCTCCTCTTTCTTGAACGTTATCGCCATGAGGGGAAGCTCGGGCTGTCTGTGCGCCCATATTTCGGAGAACGGCAGATTGGGATCCAGCCAGCCGTTTTTAATAGCCATGTCATAAATGTCGGTTCCGGGATAGGGCGTCAGGAAATAAAAGGCGGTATAGTCCGCCTGGATATCTTTTGCCACCTGGAAGCTCTGCTCTATATCGTCTCTGGTTTCTTCAGGGTTTCCGATAATAAAGGTTGCCAGGGTCCTGATGTCGAGGTCCTTGCAGAGTTTGAAGGAATGTCTTATCTGCGCGGTCCTGTCTCCGGCGCCTCCTTTACCGAGCACCCTGAGGATCTTTTCGGAGCCGCTTTCAACGCCGAAATCAAGCTGCACGAGACCGCTGTCTTTCATCATTTTCATCAAACCCATGTCCGTCTGGTCCACCCTGGACTGGCAGCCCCACTTGATGTTCAGGTTTCTACGCTTTAATTCCTCGCAATATTCTTTCACCCATTTGGGACTCAGCGTAAAGGTGTCGTCGCAGTAATATATTCCCTTTATGTCGTAATTTTTATAGAGATATTCTATTTCATCAACTACGTTCTTCACCGAGCGTCTTCTTGTTTTTCTGCCGAAGATGTTATGGCTGCCGCAATAGATGCATTTGAAAGGGCAGCCCCTGCTTGTAACAATGGTGGTCTGGTTCTTGGTTGCGTAGCCTCTTATTATTCCGGGCGGCTTGAGGTACGGCTTCATGTCGATAAGGTGCCGCGCAGGGAAAGGGATGGTATCCAGGTCTTGTATCATTTCGCGCCTGCCGTTATCTACGATGCCGACGTTGTCGCGGTACATGACGCCTTTGACGCCTGCAAGGCTTTGGTTGTTTCCCAGCTTCTCGCATACCTCGACAATTGTGTCTTCGCCTTCGCCGACCACTATAAAATCAACGCCGAACTCTTCCATGGTCTCTTTCGGCTTTACGGTCGTATGAACTCCGCCGGAGCAGAATATTTTGCCGGGCAATTCCTTTTTCAGGTTTTGCATCAGATGCAGCGCCCTCTGGTATCCTACCGTCAGGAAGCTGAGGCCTATCAAGTCAGGGTTGAAATCCTTTATCTCATTCAGCATGCTTGCCTGATATTCGGGGTCTGAATCATAAATCTGAACGGCGTGTCCCGCCTTTTCAAGGACTGCGGCGATATACATCAGTCCCAACGGCGGCACAACGTTGTTGCCGTCTAACACTTGAGCATTAACCAATGTTACTCTCATAATTCCCTTCCCCTTTTCTTATTCAAAAATTTTAACCGCAGGCGCAGCACCCGCATTCCACCTTAGGTTTTGAGCCTTTCATGGTTACTGAATAAAACTGTATAAACTGAACTTTCTTATAGAGATAATTCTTCGTCAATTGGACGTCGGGGAAGCCTGCGTTTTCAGCGGCGTCTTTGAACCTCTTATCCGTGAGGGCTCCCGACAGGCAGGCGTTCCACAGCTCTTTGTCCCTTTTCAGATATCCGGGGACGGGCTTGTCCGAGACAATATCCGAGATGATAAATCTGCCGCCGGGCTTTAAAATCCTGTAGATCTCATCAAGAACCTTTGTCTTGTCTTCCGTAAGGTTGATGACGCAATTGGAGATGACGAGGTCGACCGTATTGCTCTCAACCGGCAGCTCCATTATGTTCCCGCTTTTGAATTCGACGACGTTGTAACCCAGAACCTTTGCGACTTTCTCAGCGCTTACCGTCGCCTTTCCCACCATTTCATCGGTCATGTCTATCCCGATTACTTTACCTTTAGGCCCCAGCTTTTTTGCGGCTATGAAGCAGTCTATGCCTCCGCCCGCGCCCAAATCCACGATAGTCTCTCCTTCTTTTATATCCGCAAGGGCGGCGGGATTTCCGCAGCCGTAAGACACGTCAAGGACTTCGTTCGGAATATGCTCCAGGTCTTTCGGGCTGTACCCGGTAGGGCAGTAATAATCGGCAACCGGCATATTGGCGGCCTTTGAAAATTTTTTCTTCACGGTCTTTGTAACGTGGCCTTTTATCTCGGGCTTGCATACTTCCTCGTCGTCTTCAACGTCTACAGACAGGACGCAGGAGCAGTGGTAGCATCCGACCTCGAATTTCTTATCGAGCGGCTTGATCCCCGCGCCGAGATGCGACGGCAGCTTTGAGTCCATTGCGTTATAGACAAGCGGCGCAGAGTATCCTTTACCGTCTTGTGCCGGAACCCCTTCTGAGGCCAGCTCCCAGATTATATCTTCAAACAGCGCCTTGTATGTCAAACAATAAGGGTCCCGCGCGGTTACGGAGCCTTTGCCGGTGTCAACCTCGCTTGCGTAATAACTGTGCGAGGTGCAGCCTCCCCCGCAAAAGAACTCAAGATAGCAATCCCTGCATGCCGGTTTGTTGTGCACGCTGTTGGCCCTGCCCCTTGCCATGACCTTTGAATTCAGCCAGATGTCCTTCAGGGATTTCTTTCTTACCGAACCGGCGTCAAAATAAGGGTCGCCGTTCAAGGATGCGCACGGATAAACATGGCCATCCGAGTTTACGCAGACTTTTTCAAAGCAGTTATTGCAAAGGTCGTTCTTCCGGCCTCTTTTTGTGCGCACGCGCACTTTCAGGGATTCTATATTATCGAGGATGAGATCCTGCTCCTTGTATGACTTTTTAAGGTTTTTCATGGCAAGGGCGATGCGCTCCGAAGGCACGAATAATTCATTAACGTTATTTGCGCCCCGGCCCTTTGCGTGCATCCAGAGGATGTTATGCTCTTTAATTCCCAGCTTTGATAAAAACCGGGAAGTCTTTAATATCTCTTTCTCGTTATATTTATTGATCGCCGTTGAGATGATAGGGGTTATTCCGATGCCGACAAGTTTTTTAATACCGTTCACGGCGGCGTCAAAGCTGCCTTTGCCGCGCAGCTTGTCATGGATCCCGGCATTCGGGCCTTCCAGGCTTACCTGGAGGAGGAGTTTCGGACCCATCACCTTTTTCAACTCGGCAATCCTCCTGTCGTCAAAGAGGGTGGCGTTTGTGAGGACGATGAGCTCGCGCTTCTTTATTTTTGTAATATATTTTATGAGCTCAAATATCCCTTCTTTAATAAACGGCTCCCCCCCCGTAATATAAAACCGTTTAACGCCGAGCTTTATCGCTTCATCTACGACGCCTTTGATCTCTTCCGTAGTTAATTCCTTTTTCAGGCTGCTCCCTGCGCTGACAAGACAGTGCTTGCACCTGAGATTGCAGGCGAGGGTGTAGTATATCCACAACTCGTCCAATTTATAAGGCGCGATCGCATTGCTTCTGCCGGGATATTCAGGTCGTTCGAGCTTTTTATTGGATACGAACTCAAGCAGTCCGGCGGCGCTGAGAAAATCGGCGACCTCTTTTCCGGCCTGTGCGGTGTCCGGGACGTTATATTTTTTACGGACGGCTTCCTGTATCTCTGAAACCGTGTGTCTGCCGTCACACAGCTTGATGATCTCCGCCCCCGTATTATTCACGCTGATCCAGTTGGGCGCCTTGGGATCAATGAAAAGGGCTATCCCGTCTCTTTGTTTTTTAACGTATTCAGGAGCGTACAGGACGTCGTCGGGACGGAATTCCTTGAGCTCGGGATTTGTGACCCTCCAGTAATCCAGACTGTATTTTTTTATCCGATCTTCTCTTGTATCGCAGCAGCCTTGCGCCATTTGCTGAAAAAACCTTTTATAGTAAGATTAAATTAATTTAAGAGTTACCGCCGCCTTATGTCAAGCATTTTAGAATCCATTGCCTCGATTCCCTGAATGAGAACGGGAATGTTGATGGTTAATTCAAAGCGTCATTTTACTTTGTGTTTTATACGGAAAATCATCCGAAAAACTTGAGTAAAGCAACTATGAATGAAGGATTTGAAAAAACCGGAACATATAAAGCGTCACGTTTAATTATAAACATTTAACCATAAATTAACAACAGTGAATTTGCTCGTATCCCTTCAGTGGAGCGTAGGGTGTTTAATTCCCCTCTTTGACAAAGAGGGGTTAGGGGAGATTTTTAAATAATTTAATCTAAAAATCCCCCTACATCCCCAAATCCCCCTACATCCCCCTTTTCCAAAGGGGGATTAATTTCTTCCAGTCTAATATAGGGTAACCACCACTCTTCACTGAGTTATCTTTGTTCGGCAAGCGGACTTATGGCTTTTGTTATGTTTCTTTTGTAATAATATTGAATGATTGAGTCAAAGGTCATGAAAAAATACGACGAAGGATTAGGCACGGTTTATGAGAGGTTTATGCTTAATGATTATTTCGAGCGCTTAATGAATTCCCACGACATAAAAAACATTCTTGAAGTTCCCTTTTACGGCATGACGGGTTTGACGGGCATCAACAGTGTCTATTTTGCCGGGAAGGGTTGCAGCATAGTATTAGTGGATACAAAAAAAGAAAACGTCTCGGAAGCGGAGAAGCTTTTGGGAGAGCTGCCTATCAAAGGGAAGTATGATGTTTTACTGCATGAAGAGCTTTCAAAGCTGCCTTTCGGCGACGACAGTTTTGATCTTGTATGGAACTTTGCTGCAATCTGGCATGTGAAGGACGCCGATCTATTACTGAAAGAGATGGCAAGGGTTTCATCCAATCTCTTATTGATCTTTATTCCAAATAAAAAACAAATAGGATATACTTTAAGGAAATATCTTATCGACAGGAAATTCTTTGATACGGTTGACGAATCGTGGATCAACCTTGATCGAATTACCGCTCATCTGAAGAAGCAGGGGATGAAGATAGTCGAAGAGGGGCTGATAGACATCCCTTTTTGGCCGGATACCGCGATCCCCGTTAAAAATATTTTTAAAAGGAATATTAAGAAAAGCACTGAATCTGACGATAATAAGTCTACTGAAACAAAAAAGATATTTGACGGATTCTGGAATTGGGATATAATGAGCTATTATATGGGAAACAACCCCCGTCTGAAAGATAAGATGGAGAAATTGTCTTTTCTCGAAAAGATGCCGCTGCCTAAGAAAGTAAAGACTTTTTGGGCCCATCACTTGTACATTTTATGTTCAAAGCAATGAGGAGGTAAAAATATGTCGGACCATACCAACCATGAGCATGATCACCATCATGACCACCACCAGGAACACGAGCATCACCATGAGCATGAGCACCAGCACGATCATCATCATGACCATGATCATAAACCCGTAAAGGTTAAATTCAGAAGCTTCAAGATGGACAGGGCTTTTGCCTTTGACCCTAAGAAGGGCGAGAAGGGAATAATAACCTATACTATAACGGAGCCTGCGAGGATAAGCATAAAGGTAATTAAAAAAGGGACGAGAGAGCTGTACCTTTCGACTATATTAAACTGGGAAATGCGCGATGCGGGGACGCATACCGAGTACTGGGACGGTAAGGATTACAGCGGTAATATCATTGAAGACCTGTCTTCGGTTTTAATGGTGATGGAAGGAGAGCCGATGTCTACGTTCAAACCCGGCGCTTATTCCGTCGAAGGCCTGTCGGACGAAGAGATCATACACGGCCATAAATGGGGACATCCTCATAATTACTATCAGGAAGGCACAAATGTAATACCGGTGATCTCGATAACTTCCGTCAAAGACGGAGACGTTCTTTCAGGTATTGTGAAAGTTGAATCAAGGCTTGAAACGAGCGAAAGAGGCTACGGTGAAAAAGTCGGCTACGGCGTCAGGTACTATTTAAATAATATTCTTGTGACCGAAGAATTTTATGACTCAAAGAGCGACGGTAAATTTTCGTATGACATCGATACGACCGCCTTCCCCGACGGGGAATATATGCTGTACGTAGGGATGTGCGATCATCATCAGCACACAACCTCAAGGGGCTGCAAGGTTAAGATAAACAACAATTCCGGGAATTGAGCGGGGGTTAAAGCCTGCGCGTTGATGCAATTGATTTTTTTAAAAGGAGACAACCGATGAGCAATAACGTCATACTTGCAAATAATGAATGGATTGAGGTCACGCCGAGGGTAAAGGTTTCAGGCCCCCACCATGAGATTTTTTTAGAAGGGGTTGTCAGCACCCAGCCGGAGAATGACGACGAAGACATCAGATACGAAAACGGCAGGATCTTTGTAAGGCGCAGAAACGACAAGGACGACGACAGACACTTTGTCATAACTTACAGGGTCAGCGTTTACGGGCAGGAGACTTTCACGAACACACGGGTTATCGTGAGAAAGCCGTCTAAATAGAGTCTGTTTATAAATGGCATAAAACGTTCAACAAGGTGTCATTCCCGCAGTCTGTTGAGCGGGAATCCAGAGAATACAAAGATAGATTCCGGCTTAAGGACTGCCGGAATGACAGACACGCAAATTGAATTAATACACAGACACTAATCAAGGAGAGATTTATCTATGAGCATAGATTCAAAAGAAAAAAATGAAGGGACGAATAAGCTGCATAAGATAAAGATAAATACGCCGGATACGGGATATGAGCCTTTCCCGGTATATATAATCAACAGGTCTACATATGAAGCGCTGAATTTCGATCCGGCGCTCGGCAAGCCTGCGACCATCTCGTATAAGCTGACTAAGGCCGGCACGATACGACTGAGAATTGCAAGAAGGGATAACCCCGGGCTGATACTCTTAACCCTTCTGGACTGGACCGAACAGCCGTTCGGTGAACATAAAGTCCAATGGGACGGCCGTGACGCGTCGGGGAATATCATCGACAACAAAAAAATATTGATACACTTTGACGCCAAAGACCAGGCCTTAGGCGGGAAACATCGGGAGCATGACAAACTCAACTGCGGTGATCCGAAGCTTATTATCAAGACAAATCCGGAGACGCTCCGGAACATTAAAGGTAATTTAGAGCTCAGGGCTTCTTTTTCCGACGGACCGGACCGGATAAAATGGAGCTCCGGCTGCGAGGTCAAATATTTTATTGATTACGGTCTGATTAAAAAGGAAGTCTTTCAGAAAGTTCAAAACGAGTTCTCTCTTGTAATAGACACTTCAAAGTTAAGCGCCGGCGAGCATCTCATCACTGTTAATATCAGCGACATGAACGATCACGTGGGAACCGCCGGTTTAAGAATTACCGTCGCCGGTTAAAAAATTACGTATGCCTAAGAACGGGCACATGATCAGATTTGGAGCTGGAGCACCATAAGCATACTCATATAATCTCGTCGCTTCACATGTGACGCTGCCTGAAATATCAGGAAGCGGCTTGAGCTAACGCCGTAAAAGAAATTGCACATATCCTTCCCGGCTGCAGATATGTATATGTGACCGAGAGGGCGAAGCATTGCCGATTACCGTGATCCGTGTCCGTTTAACGTGACCGTAAAAGAGGAAGGATCAATGAACAATGTGCAATTAACAATTAAAATCTCGCTTCCGCAATTGCTCATTGATAATTGTTCATTGTTAATTGTTTTTACGGACACGTTAACCGGACACGGTTCACAAGAAAGGAATACCCCATGCATATCCCCGACGGTTATCTGAGTCCGCAAACGTATATACCTCTTTACGGGATAATGCTCCCGGTCTGGTACTGGGGCTCCAGGATATTAAAGAAGACTTTAAATGCGCGGCAGATACCTTTTTTGGCCCTCGGCGCCGCTTTTTCATTCGTCATCATGATGTTCAATATCCCGATACCCGGCGGCTCGACGGGGCATGCAGTCGGCGCTGCATTGATCGCAATTCTGTTAGGACCGTGGGCGGCGCTTATGGCCGTATCCATGGCGCTCATAATACAGGCGCTGCTTTTCGGCGACGGAGGGATTACCGCAATAGCGGCGAACTGTTTTAATATGGCTTTTATAATGTCTTTTTCAGGATATTATATTTATAAGCTTCTGAGTTTAAATTCCGGCTCCAATATCGCCCGAAGGGTCTTTGCTGCAAGTGTGGCGGCGTATATATCTATAAACCTGTCCGCCTTTTTTACCGCTGTAGAATTTGGAATTCAACCGTACATTGCGCACAAGCCGGACGGCACTCCTTTGTACGGGCCTTACGGCTTGAACGTAGCGGTCCCGATAATGACGATTGAGCACCTTGCATTTTTTGGATTTGTAGAGGCGCTGGTGACGGGATTGGTAGTCGCTTACATTGCGAAGACCGAGCCGGAGATGCTGAACATCTCCACTCCTGCGTTACAGACGGCAGCAGACCGGCCGGCTTTTTCAAAGACGGCGAAAAGGCTCTGGATCGGACTCGCCGTACTTATTATTCTGACGCCCCTCGGGCTTATCGCCTCAGGAACCGCATGGGGAGAATGGGGAGCGGAGGATCTGCTCGCAATATTCGGCTTTGTGCCTCAGGGGTTGAAAGGGCTTTCTAACGTTTGGCATTCTTTTTTCCCGGATTACTCGGTTCCGGGGATGGAGGGTCCCTTAATGCTTGCAGCGGGATATATCCTCTCCGCGCTTATCGCTACGGGTTTGATAGTGTTGACGGCCTTCGTCATCAGCAGGATAATGTTCAGAGGAAGATAGATTGTCTTTCCATTGGCTTAAAACAGACCACAGCCTTCCACCGGCTCCTCAGTCAAACGGAGCTCCAAATAAGAAGGGATACCTCGAGAAGACCCTCAGGGAGATCACGTCGTTTTTTGTCAACGGGATATTCTCGGAGGAGACAACCGCAAAGGCGGGATTTCTTCAGGCGCTGGACCCCAGGGCCAAGGTTTTTACCCTGGGGATTTTCGTTATAGCGGTCACCCTGTATAAAAACATCTACATCCTACTCGGCGCATACGCATTTACTATTTTATTAGCGCATCTTTCAAAAATCGGCATCGGATTTTTTCTGATCCGAGTCTGGCTTTTTATCCCGCTGTTTTCAGGGATCATAGCCCTTCCGGCGGTGCTTAATATCTTTGTCCCGGGGGATCCGCTTGTTGACCTTGTTACATTAGAAAAAGAGATTATGCTTGGCCCGCTGAAAATTCCTCAGACCGTCTCGGTGACGAAACAGGGACTTTTATCGGCGTCCGTATTTGTTATGAGAGTTGCAACGTCGGTATCCCTTGTAGTGCTTCTGACCCTCACGACAAAGTGGCCTCATATTCTGAAGTCGCTGAGCGTATTCAGGGTGCCCCAGTTCTTCACCTTTATTCTCGGCATGACGTACAGGTACATACATCTGCTATTGCGGCTTATTGAAGACGTGCATCTTGCGCGGCGAAGCAGGACTATTGGAAAGGAGAAGGCGAGCTCGGGACGGAAATGGATCATATCACAGATAAGGTTTGTCATGAAGAAGTCGCTCAGCACGGGGGAGCAGGTTTATTCGGCTATGGTTTCAAGGGGATTTATGTATGAGCTGAAGACAGCCGATAATTTCAAGATAAAGCCTATTGATTATGCCTGGTCGGCGTTTGCCGTCACTGTAACGGCTGTCACACTGGTGTTAAATTGGATATAGATTCAAATAAGGAGGCTGAACGCCTCCTTGAATTATCTTTGGGAAGTTTGATATGGACATAGACATCAAATTAGATTCGGAGCTCGACAATATCTTTGAAGTCAGAAACCTTCATTACTCTTTCCTGGGAAGATATCCGGCGCTGTGCGACGTTTCCTTCGATGTTAAAAGAGGAGAAAGGGTGGTCGTGCTCGGGGCCAACGGCTCCGGGAAGTCAAGCCTCATGAACCTCCTTGACGGACTGGTTTTCCCACAGAAGGGCGAGATCAGATTCATGGGGCGGGAGATAAGCGAGCAAAATCTGAAGGATGAGAATTTCAACAGGTTCTTCAGGAACAAGGTGGGTTTTGTATTCCAGAATTCCGACGTCCAGCTCTTTTCGAGCACTGTTTGGGATGAAATCGCGTTCGGCCCTTTGCACCTCGAGCTGCCTCACGATGAGGTGAAAGCGAGGGTTGAAGATATATCGGGCCTGTTAGGGATAAAGAAATTGTGGGAAAGGGCGCCGTACCAATTGAGCGGCGGCGAGAAGAAAAAGGTAGCCATTGCATCCACGGTCGTCGTCAATCCGGACGTCCTTTTATTGGACGAGCCGACAAACGGCCTGGACCCGAGGAGCCAGGCCGAGCTTGTCGATTTCCTGCAGGAGCTGTATCAGGCGGGCAAGACGATAATAATCTCCACTCATGACCTGAACATCGCCAAAATGATCTCGGACCGCGCGATAGTCCTGAATGAATCCCATACCGTTGAGGCTGAAGGAGCCACCCGCGACATCCTTGAAAACACCGAGCTCCTTCTGAAAGCCAATCTCATCCATGAGCATATACATTGCCACGACGGCGAGATCCACAGGCACCCTCACGGCCACGTCGGAGAGCACGACCACGAGCACGGCCGCGGCCATGCGCACAAACACAGTCATAAGCATTAAAACTCATACGTGTCCGGTTAGCGTGTCCGTGTCCGTAAAACAATTATCAATGAACAATTACCAATGAGCAATTGCGGCAATAGTTTTTTAATTGTTAATTGCACATTGTTCATTGATCATTCCTCTTTTACGGTCACGAAAAACGGACACGGATCACGAAATCGGTTGATATGCCTTCCGTTGCCGGAATAAAAGCGAGAGACGGTTATCTGTTTTTCGTCAACGCCTTGACCGAAGATCCCAGGAACACATCGGCAGTCGTCGAATTGAGCGACCGCTGCGGGGCCTTGGTCCTTACGAGCAATGAGAAGCAATTGCAGAGATTAAATAACGTCCTCAATAAGTGCGTATCCTGTACACTGAATAAGACGGATGACTTAAGCGATGACCTCGTCAACAAGGCCGTCTCTTTTCTGAAGAAAGAATTTCATGAGGAGCCGTCGTATAAGACCAAACCTCTGACCTTCCTCCTTCTCGTGGTCGGGACGAACAGTGGCGCGCAGGGGCGACTTGAATACATCTATATAAGGCACAGGGTTTCGGAAAGGCTTGAAAAAGAGGGCGCGCGGGAGTTCGTGACAACGTTTGACGTAGAGCCTCCCGTGCCTGCGCATAATGTCTTTTACGGCGATTCGGACATTATCCAGTATCTTGCGCAGCAGGCGGACGGAGAGAATATCCCGATGAATGCCGTCAAGATCCTGGCCTGTCTTTCAATCCCCGAAGCTTACTATAAGGATAGCGCATTACAGTCAGGCGTCAGCATGGCGTTGCTCTCTGCTGAAAACGGTTTCGAATGGGTCAGGACGGATGAAGTTCTTTCATTGGCCGACAAAGCTGAAAAAGTTAATTCAATGCTTGTCGAAGGGCTGAATGATATATGGACATAATCGAAGGCATAGAAAAAAGAAAGAGCATCAGGGCCTTCAAGCCTGATCCGGTGCCGAGGAAAGCCCTTGAAAAAGTCTTGCAAGCCGCTGTTGCCGCGCCTTCCAAAGGCAATTCGCAGATATGGGAGTTCGTCGCCATTACCGGTAATGAGCTGAAAGATATCAAGGTGATGCTCGGGGAGCTGCTTAAAACCGACTTTATCCCTTTAATGAAGCTAACGGATGAAGAAGCGCCAAGCCCCGCCCTTGAAAAGGCAAAGATCAGGAGCAGCCGGAATAAAGAAGAGATGTCAAAGATATTAAATCCGATGGGCCTTGATTTTGATGACTTTATGCTTGAAGGGACTTTCAGATTCTTCGATGCCCCCGCAGCCGTTATGGTTTTCATAGAGGATATTTATTTGAAAAACCTTCCCCATCTTTTAAGTGTCGGGGCGGCGGTCCAAAATATGCTGTTGTCCGCGCAGACGCTCGGGTTAGGCACGTGCTGGATAGGAGGCGTATGGAGATATACAAAGCAGATAAGAAAGATCCTTGGAATACCTGATAACAAGATGCTGGTCTCATCGGTAGCCATAGGATATCCTGATAACGACTCTCCGATAAACAAATATAAATCAGGCAGGGACTCTATCGACGATTTGGTTCAATGGAAGGGATTTGAATAAATCCCCCTACATCCCCCTTTTTCAAAGGGGGACCTTCCCCTCTAACAAGAGGGGTTAGGGGTGTGTTCCCCTCTTTTGCAAAGAGGGGTGAGGGGAGATTTTCAGATCAAATAAAGGAGCAGTATTTTGTCTCTGACAATATTATTAAGATCGCCTGACGGCATCGTCATGGCGGCTGACAGCAGGGTGACGGAGGGCTATACTCTGCAGGGACCGAAGACCAAGGACGACTCCGTTAAGTTCATTCGGTTGAGTGATGATTTCGGGGTCATGACGCACGGTCTTTACGACATAGGCACTGACGGGATCAATGCATTAAAAGAGAAGGTCGGCGGAAGCGGGAATGGGATTTCATCTTTAGCAGAGCTTATCGGCAATGCGAAGAAAATCTTTGCAGAGGTAAATAATGAATGGTCCGTGAAGAACCCGGAAGTAAAACGAAGGGACAAAGATACCGGTTTCATAATTGGCGGGTTCGACAGACGGGAAGCGGCGTTTAAAGTCTATAACTTTGAAAGCCCTGAATTTGCTCCGAAACCGGTGGCCGGCAATTTCTTCATCGCAGGCCAGTGGCAGATAGCCAGGTTTTTGCTGATGAAATTGAACGGCGGTAAAAAGAATATCAATTCCCTTAAAAAGCTGTCAGCCGTTCTGCTTACGGCAACGGCTTCGGTCGACAAAACAGTCGGCGGCCCCATGCGTATTGCCTCCATTACGGCATCAGAAGGATTTCGATGGGTCGATGACGAGGAGATGAAAAAGCTGGCGGACTTTAATGCGTCGTTCCGCAGGGTATTTCAGGAGACCCTCGAAGCGTCTCTGAACGCAGTTTCAAAAAATTAGCCACGAATAAACACGAATGAACACGAAGGAATAAAAAAACAAAAAATGAATTTGGACGCAGATAAACGCAGATTATCAAGATTTAAAGAAACAAACTTATCTGCGTATATCCGCGAAAATCTGCGTCCTAATTTTATTCGAGTTAATTCGAGTTAATTCGTGGCTAAAAAGTTTTTTTAGTATTTAACACATAGTAAAAGGAATAAAACATATGAACGTGATCTTGGTTCAACCCGCGACTTCGGACAGGGGATTTATTCATCTGGGATTGGGCTTTATTGCAGCCTCCCTGGAGCAAAGGGGGCATAAGGTAAGCATCCTCGATCTCGGGATAGAAGGCGAGTCCTCAAAAAAGATAAGAAGGATAATCCAGGAGGCGGCCCCGGAAGTGGCGGGGATAACGGCGCTTACCCCTACTTATCCGACGGCGCTCAGGATGGCGCAGTTGATAAGGGAGATAAATCCCCGGTGCATAACCGTCTTCGGAGGGACTCATCCCACTATATTGACCGAGGAGGTCCTTAATGAGCCCTTCGTGGACATTGTGGTAAGGGGCGAAGGGGAGATAACCATGTGCGAAATATTGGACGCCCTGAAGGACGGAAAAGGCCTTTCGAGTATTTCAGGCATTGTCTATAAGGAAAACGGGAAAACGGTCTATAACCCCGACAGGCCTTTCATAGAAGACCTGGACACTCTCCCGCCGATACCCTGGCATCTCTTTAAAGTGGAAAAATATACCGGCAACCTGAACGGGAGAAGGGCGGTGGGCCTCTCCGCTGCCAGGGGATGTCCTTTCAGTTGTGTCTTTTGCTACAGAGGCCCGGCTGCCGGCAAGGTCGTAAGGTACTGGAGCCCTGAAAGGGTCGTAAAGGAGGTCAAGCGCGTTAAGGAAAAATATAATATAACGGCCTTCCACTTCTGGAACGACGTATTTACTTACGACAAAAAGTGGGCGATCACCCTGTGCGATATGATCATAAAGGAGAAACTGGACATTGAATGGGACTGTCAGACCAGGGCGGACCTGATCAATGAGGAAGTATTGAGGAAGATGAAAGAGGCGGGCTGCACCGCGATAATGTTAGGCGTGGAGAGCGGGAGCAATGAGATCCTGAAGCACGTGAACAAGAAGCTGACCAAAGAGCAGATATATGACTCCTTCCAATTGCTCCATCAGGTGGGTTTTGAGACCACCGCAACTTTTACAATGGGTCTTCCCTGGGACACCAAAGAGACCATCCAGGAAACCATCGATTTCGCCAAGGCGATAAACCCGAGTTTTGCGATGTTCTACGTAGCCACTCCGTTCCCCGGCTCCCCCATCTGGGAGATCTGCCTTCAGAAAGGGATACCGCTTTCGAGAGACTGGGAGAATTACAGGATCATTCCTTTTGAGATAGACCTCGATAAATTCGCCCCTGTCTTTGATACGTCCAGATTGTCCGTAGAGGATTTAAAGAGGTTCATCAAGACCGCCCAGATAGAATTTCAGGTCGGCAGATTTAAAAAGGGGCAGAGATTAAGGGGTCTGAAAAATATCTACGAGATCTTCGCCTTGATATTCAGACGGAGCAAATCGGTGACAAAGCTGATGCAATTGATTTTCAGGGTGCTCGGGGATACGCTCTATCTCATCAGAATAAAGTGCAGAAGTGCAAAAGTGCAAAAGAGCAATAGCGCAGAAGAGCAGAAGAACAAAAGTGCAAAAGAGCAATAGTGCAGCGCCGGGAAGACTGACTTTCATTGTTTTCCCTTTTGCACTTCTGCACTTTTGTACTTTTGCACTTCTGCACTTTTGTACTTTTGCACTAAAGAATCAAGAAAAATTTAATGGACTACAACAAATTAAAAGAAGCCGTCATCACTGAAATCGATAAGCTGGCGGAAGAGATGAAGGCCGTTGCAAAGGCCATTCATGAAAAACCCGAAATAGGTTATCAGGAATACGAAGCCTCACGGCTCCTCTGCGGCTTTCTCGAAAAAAACGATTTTAAAGTGAAGCGCAATATCGCAGGGATGGAGACGGCTTTTGCCGCCTCCTATCCTGAAAAGGCGGACGGTCCGACAATCGCCTTGTTGGCCGAATATGACGCCCTGCCCGGCCTCGGGCACGGATGCGGACATAACCTCATCGGCACTGCGAGCGTCGGGGCTGCCGTCGGATTAAGTAAGGTTTTACCGAAGCTGAAAGGAAGAATAGCTGTAATGGGCTGTCCTGCGGAAGAGGCCGGGATAGACAACGCAGGGGGGAAGGTCCGGCTGATCAAAAAAGGATCATTCAAAGATATCGACGCCGCGTTCATCTTTCATCCCTTCCCCATGACGACGGTCGGGGGAGAGACCACAACGCTGCTCGGGCTTGAATTTAATTTTAAAGGTAACCCCGCACATGCCGCAGGAAATCCCTGGGACGGGATCAACGCGCTGGACGGTGTATTGCTGACCTTCAACGCGATCAACGCCCTCAGGCAGCATATACGCGACGGCGTGCGCATTCACGGCATCATAACCCACGGAGGCGACGCCCCGAATATAGTGCCGGAAAAGGCGTCCGCGCGTTTCTTTCTCCGCACGGAGAATAAAGAGTCTCTGCTCGAGATAATTCAAAAGGTCAAGGCCTGCGCCGAAGGGGCGGCGACGGCGACGGGGACCAAGCTTGAGGTCAATACTTTCTGCAATCTCTATGACTCAATGAAGAGCAATTCCGTTCTCGCAAGTATCCTCGAAAAGAACCTGAACGCACTCGGCTTGAGCGTTGAAGGCAGGAAAAAGGGGAAAGGCTCCACGGATTTCGGAAACGTGACAAGGGTTGTGCCTGCCTGCGAGCTGGGCCTCAGGCTCGGAAACGGCATCGTCCCGCACACGAGGGAGTTTTTGCACGCGGCGAATTCCGAAGAGGGCTTCAAGGTAATGATGCAGGGAGCAAAGGTGCTGGCCTTAAGCGCGCTGGACCTTCTCTACTCGGACGGCTTACTTGAGAAGGCGAAAAAGGAATTTGAAGGAGTGCAGAAGTGCAACAGTACAAAAGTGCAAAAGGAAAAATAAAGAAGGACCATCTTCCGGAAGCCGGTCTTCTGAACTTTTGATCTTCTGCTCTTTTGCTCTTTTGCACTGTTTGAAAAATTGATAAAAATTTTTCTAATTGGCTGGTTCGGCGCGGGGAACGTCGGGGATGAGGCGATACTCCTTACGGAATTGTTGGCGATAAGAAACAGGATAAAGGGAGCAAGGTTTTATATTTTATCTTTTGATAAAGAGAAGACCAAAAAACTTACCGGCGAAATTTCCGAAGTCGAAAGGATCATTGAGCTCGGCGCCAAAAAGAGATTTTTTAGATCGGATTTCAGGGGGTTGCTGAGCGCGTTCAAAAATTCCGATGCGGTCGTAATAGGCGGTGGCGGCATTTTTCAGGACCTTTACAATTACTATCCGGTCCCGTTTTTTACCTTAATGGCCCTTATGGCGAGACTATTCAGGAAGCTGCTTGTGCTTCACGCCGTCGGGATAGGCCCCCTTAACAAGCTTATCAGCAGGAGATTGTGCAGGACGGCCGCCGGGCTCGCGCACATGATCTCTGTAAGGGACTTTGAATCAAAAGAGCTTTTAAAAGAAATCGGGGTAAACAAAGAGATACACGCAGCGGCGGACCCTGTCTTTTTGCTCAGGGACCTGCTCGGGGAAAAGATCGAAAGACTTATGGACAGGCATAAAACCGGCAAAGAACGGCCCACAGTCGGGATCTGCATCCAGAACCTCCTTTCCTGGAGCCGGGATAATAAGCAGGCGCTTGCCGCTGCGCTCGACGCACTTGCAAGAGAAAGAAATACGCGCCTCGTGTTTATACCTTTCGGCGTTTACCCGGACGGATGGTTCCGAAAAGAAGATACCGAGCCTATAGACGTTATCGCCTCCAAGGAGCTGGCAGGCCTGCTGAAAAGCGAGCATTCCATTATGACGTCGCATACGACCCCCGAAGAGACCATGGCCGTTATCGGGGGGCTGGACCTTGTGATCAGCATGAGACTTCACGGAATAATCATGGGCCTCAGTATGGGTGTGCCGGTCCTCGCGCTTACATACGCCGACGAGTCAAAGATAAGCAACCTCATGAAGCGGGTAGGGCGTGAAGAAGACGTCTTCCATGTAAACGATCTGGATGCTGAAAAATTACTGAGCAGGCTAAAAGCCGTTCTTGCAAGAAATGACGAATTCAAGAGGGACCTAAGAGAAAAGGTAATTCATTTAAAGAGGGAAGCTGAAAAAAGTTTTGAGCTATTGTCGGGAAGATTATCGCTGTCGCCCCATTAGCCGGGACCTTCCGGGTAATTATCTGCGCGTCGGCGTAATGGTGTTTTTTTTCCCCATCGCCCTGTATCTGTTTACCCTCGCGCCGACCGTGATCTGGGGGGACAGCGCAAGGTTCGCGCTGGAAGTCAAAAACCTGTATCTCGGCTACAGCGCGGACAGCCACCCGCTTTTCATTGTGCTGGGAAAGGCCTTCTCTTTCCTGCCGTTTGAATTGGCATACAGCCTCAATCTGCTCGCAGCGGTATCGGCCTCCGCAGCGGTATTTCTCGTCTATCTTATTCTCATTGAGATAACGCGATCTAAAATATCCGCCGTTGTCGGCGCCCTCGCCTTATGCGTATCGCATGCCTTCTGGCTCCATGCGGTAACGGCTGAAGTCTATGACCTGAACGCGGCGTTTGTCGCGGCAGTGATATTATGCCTGCTGAAGTGGAGGAAAGACCCGGACCGCCGCGCTCCGTTATATGCTGCCGCTTTGTTATTCGGACTGGGTATGACCAACCATCGGATCATCCTGATCGATCTGATAGGCATAGTAATATTCGTGCTTGTCACAGACTTTAAAATTATCAAAAGGGGCAGGGCGCTGCTGTCGGTCTTTATTTCATTCTTCGCCGGCAGCCTTTTACTTGTCTACGTCATAATTCAGAAGATGCTTGATAAGCCCGTTACGGTAGTAGCCGACACGTTCTCCGCAGAGGGATACAAAGACGCCGTCGTCAAATATTCTCCGAAAATTCTTGAAGAGATAGGAATGTATCTTTCATACCTTTTTTATCAGTTCCCCCTTGCCGGGTTCATCCTCGGCCTTGCAGGGATTGTCGCTCTTTTCAGAAAAGATAAAAAACTCGCCCTGCTCTTTTGCCTGCTGATAATTATGAACTGGCTTCTATTATTCAAGCTCGGCCCGAGTTACGGTCATTCAAAATACACCTTCTATATCTCGGCATATACGGTCTTCTCGATATTGATCGGCTACGGTTTCTTCTCACTGAAAAATTACCTGGAGGACAAAGGGCGCTCCGTTGAGAAGCTCTCTCTTATAACGGCCGCATCAGTTGTTCTGCTGCCTGCGCTTCTTTATAATGTCACTCCGCACCTGACAAAAAGGCTCGGCATCGACCTTCTTCACGCAAGGCCGGTCCCCTACAGGGATAATGATGAATTTTTCCTGAACCCCTCAAAAAGAGGCTACACCGGGGCGGAGAGGTATGCCAAAGAAGCCTTTGAGACGGCCTCGGCAGGCTCGGTAATAATCTCGGATTATACGCCTTATACGGTGCTTAAATACCTGCAGGATGTAAAGGGCGTAAGGACCGACGTCCTTCTCATCAGGATCGCGGGCCACGGCGGCGTCATCCCGAAGATTTTATCCGAATACTCCGGTAAGAGAGACATATATTTGGCCGATACGGGCATTCCAAAGTCTTACAAAATGCGCTACCTGGCAAAAAAGTACGCCATCGTCCGGCAGGGCGTATTGCACAAGCTCATCCAAAAGGAAGTCCCTCCAGCTACCAATTAAATGCTGAGATCTTTATTTTTACTCAGGGAGCTTCAGAGCAATCTAAAGCTTAAAAGAGACGAACTGGAGCGGATACAGCTCGGGAAGCTTAAGGCCTTGCTCAGGCACGCATACGAAAACGTCCGCTATTACAGAGGGCTTCTTGATTCCGCCGGTATTAAGCCCGACGACGTTCAGACCTTAAGCGACCTCCGTCTAATTCCCGTAACGGAGAAGGCCGCGTTGCGAAAGCTGGACTTGCAGGAGAAGACCGCAGGGAACATAGACGTCAAAGCTTGTGTGAAAGTCTTTACAAGCGGCTCCACCGGCATGCCGACACATATCTATTTCACCCGTTATGACCATCTCATGATCGATATGGTGTATTTAAGGTCTTTCCTTGTAAACGGGCTCCGGTTCAGGGACAAGAGGGCGTTCATACTCGACCCCCACAGCTTCGAGACAAAAAAATGCTGGTACCACCGCCTGGGATTGGCCGCATACGAAAACATCTCCTGTTTTACCGACGCCGGGGAGCAGCTGGAGAGGCTGAGGCGCATTCAGCCTGATTTTATCCACGGATACCCGTCAAGCCTGGCGCTCATAGCCCGCCTGATGCTTGAAAAAGGGACCAAGGACGTAAGACCGCGCCTGGTCTCGACGTCAGCAGAGCTCCTTCATCAAAAACAGAGGGAGACGATCAACGCCGCCTTCGGCATAAGTCTCTATGACAGGTACGCCGCAAGGGAATGCGGCAATATCGCATGGGAATGCGACAGGCATGACGGATACCATATAAACATCGACACTTCGGTAGTGGAGATCATCAGAGACGACAAGCCCGCCGGATACGGAGAGCCCGGCGACGTAATTGTCACGAACCTCCATTCATATGCAATGCCTTTTATCAGATATAAGATCGGCGACATAGGCGCTTTGTCCGACCGAACCTGTCCGTGCGGCGTCGAAACGCCTCTGATGCGGACCGTCGAAGGAAGGGACGAAGACTTCATCATACTTAAAGACGGGAGGCTCATATCCCCTATGATGGTGACGGGCACCCTCGATTATGTGCCGGGCATACGACAGTTCAGAGTGGTTCAGGAAAGCATGGACGTCGTAACTGCGCTCCTTGCAAAAGGCGACGGCTTTGCGCCCGAAACCGTAGATAAGGCGAAGGAGAGCCTGAGAGAGATATTCGGCAGCGGTATCGAGATAAGGTGCAGCGCGGTCGAAGAGCTCCCGGGAGAGAATAATGGAAAAGTGCGGGCGGTGCTTTCAAAGGTGCGTGAAACAAATTAGCTGCATCCGGCAACGGAGCTGTTTTTATGATAATAAAATCAAGCTGAACAAATAACCGCGATATGAAAATTCTATTAATAAAACCCGATCAATTAAATGCAAACGGAGATAAACTGGGAATGAAGACGCCCATGAGGACCCTGAACCTTCCTTATCTGGCTGCTTTGACACCCCGTGAAATTACCGTTGAAATAGTCGATGACAGCATGGAGGAAATAAATTTCACCGGCGCTTATGACTTCATAGGCATAACGGCAATGACAGGTCAGGCGACCAGGGCCTATCAAATAGCCGATAAATTCAGAGAGAAAGGCCGGAAAGTCATAATGGGCGGCATTCACGCCACCGCGCTTCCGGAGGAGGCGCTTCAACACTGCGATTCCGTTGTTATCGGGGAAGTGGAGAATTTATGGAAAGACATTCTTGAAGATTTCAGATCGGGAAAACCTGAACAGATTTATAAAGCGGAACAGTTGGCCGATCTCAGGAGCTTGCCGATGCCGAGGTATGAGCTCCTCAAACAGAAGAAATTCTTTTCTCCTTTTGTCCCGATCCAGGCGACCAGGGGATGTCCTCATAATTGCAATTTCTGCGCTGTAAGCACATATTACGGCAATAAATACCGGTTCCGGCCGGTAGAAGACGTGGTAAAAGAAATAGTCGGCTCCGGTTATAAAAAATTTTATTTTTGCGATGACAATATTACGGCGAATAGAAAATATTCGCGCGAATTATTTAAGGCCCTGATACCTCTCAAGATAAACTGGGTGGGCCAGTCTACGGTAAACCTGGGGAGGGACGAGGAGCTTTGTAAATTGGCGGCGGCGAGCGGCTGCCACTTCATGTGTCTCGGGATAGAGAGCGTGGATCAGGATAATCTCATATCCATGAACAAGGGATGGAGCAAGGTTTCGGATTTCCACGTCTTATTGAACAACATGCGCAGAAACGGCTTGAGCTTTGTCCTGAACATGATCGTAGGGTTTGATAAGGACGACAACAAGGTGTTCTCAAAGATATATGATTTTTCAATGGAGTGCAAGACATTTTTTCTTGCATTGAATACCCCGATCCCGTATCCCGGGACGAAATTTGCGCAGGAGCTGGAGGATAACGGGAGGCTTTTACATAAAGACTGGTCGAAATACGTGCAGGGCGGCATAGTCTACAAATTGCAAAACATGGATCCTGAGGAGCTGAGAGACGGTTATTGGAGGCTTCTGCGGAAATTCTTCTCTATAAGATCCATCTTGATAAGAGCGGGCGGACAGCCTCTGCATAATCTGGCTTTTTATTTTGACAGGAATATCGGCACATACCTGTCTGTGAAGAAAGGGCGGTATTAGAGCCAATTTGTAGAAATTTGCGGCTGATATCTTTTCCTCCTGCTGGTTCAATCTTGTAGATTGAACCAACCGTTTAACAGACATTAAATATAAAGGTTCAAACTACAAGCCTGAACCAGCAGAGTCGGCTGTTAGCTGATAGCTGTCAGCTTTTTACATCATGAGCATATTCTCCAACATCCCTGTCTTATACAAACACTACAAGGCCACCTCCGCCATATTGAGGAAGGTCTTTAAATATCCTTTAACGCCCGACAAGAGCGGGCAGATAATTGCGGACAGGCTCAGCAGGCGGAATGAAAATTTTCTTGAGACCGTGGAGAAGACGATATATGCTTTCCCCTCGAGTCCGTACAGGCTGCTCCTGGAGCGCGCCGGGTATGGGTTTCAGGACATATATAAGCTCGTGATGACGAAAGGGCTCGAAGACACCCTCGGGGATTTATATTCAAAAGGGGTCTACATCGACATATTGGAATTCAAGGGCAAGAAAACAGCGGTGAGAGGTGATTCGAGCTTCAATTTCAAAGAGAAGGATTTCTCCAACCCTCTGCTTACAACGGGACTGGACACAAAGAGCGGCGGCACGAGGAGCGCGGGCACGAGCATTGTGGTTCCCCTTGAGTACATTGAGCAGCATAACGCTTACGGCGTATTTGCCGCCCGTGAAAACAATATGATGAAGAACCCGGCCGTCATCTGGCTTCCCATCCTGCCTGCCGGTGAAGGCCTGTTCTTCAACCTGAGGTTTGCGGCAATGGGCAACCCGCCCGTGAAATGGTTTTCACAGGTCGACGAAAAATACATAAAGCCCTCCATGACCGACAAGCTGAAGACAAAGACCTCGATATGGACTGCTGCGTTTTACGGCAAAAAGATACCGGCGCCGGAGTTCGTAGACATGAGGAAGACGGTGAGCATTGCGCGATGGATGAACGGGAATCTCGGTAAGGCAGCCGGCTTCTCGGTGGTGACATATGCAAGCTCCGCGCTCCGGCTGATAACCGAGGCGAAGAAACATGATCTCAGGCTCGGGGAAACGGCCTTCTGGCTGATGGGCGAGCCGCTGACCGATAAAATATCGGATGAGATCAGGGATTTCGGGTGCAGGGCGTATTCGCTTTACGGCTGCAACGAGCTGATGATAATAGGGCAGGGCTGCGCAAACCCTCGCGAGCCCGACGACATGCATTTCTGCAAGGACAAGCTCGCGGTCCTTCAGCGCAAAACAGAAGTAGAGCATTCCGACGTCTCCGTCGATGCGTTTTACTTCTCGACGATATTGAAATCCAGCCCGAAGATATTCCTCAACACCCAGACCGGAGATTATGGAGTGATCGAAAAAAGGAGCTGCGGCTGCGGCTTTGAAAAGCTCGGTTTCACCGAGCACATACACACCGTGAGGAGCTTTGAAAAACTCACTGCGGAGGGCGCGACCTTTATCGGCAGCGACCTTATCCCGCTCGTGCAAAAGATCCTGCCTTCGGAATTCGGCGGCGACGCAACGGACTATCAATTCGTGGAGGAGCCGGATGAAAGCGGCTTCCCCAGGCTCTTCATACTGGTAAACCCCGACCTGGGCGAGCTTGACGATACCAAAATGAAAGCGCTGGTGTTTGAGACCATGGGCGCGGGGGAATATTCGCATGCGTACTCAAGGTCCTACTGGAGCCAGGCGGACACTGTCCGGATAAAAAGGGAGCATCCGATACCGACCGCGCGCGGGAAGATAGTCCCGCTGCACATAAGAAAAAAAACTGGAGGGAATTCTTGACATGAAGATAACGTTGGTATATCCGGGGATCGCGCAGATCGGCTTCGGCAGCTTCGGCCGTGGCACGCCGACTACGAACCTTATGAGCCTCGGCCTCGGCTATCTCGGGGCGTCTATAAAAAAGAATACAAAACACGAAGTAGACGTCCTAGACCTGAGGAAGATGAAGGGATGGGATGACTTCGGCAGGGAGCTGAAAGAGAGGTCGTGCGACATTGCCGGCATTTACACGAATACGGTTAACTTCGAATATGCGATGAAGTGCGCGGAAATCACCCATAAGATGGGCAAGACGGTAATTGCCGGAGGCCCCCACGCAACGCTCGCCCCTCAGGAGCTTCTCGATACGGGCCACGTCGACCACGTCATCACGGGTGAAGCCGAGTTTACCATCGTTGACGTGCTTGAAAAATTTGACAGGGGTCTCGGGATGGAAAAAATTATCCAGGGTCAGCCCGTGGAAAACCTTGACGAGCTGCCGTTTCCGGACAGGGACCTGTTCAATCTGGACAAACGTCTCAAATACCTTCCGGGCATATTCCCCTTCCCTCCGAGATACGCGGGCGTGCTTGCGAGCAGGGGCTGCGGCTTCAACTGCAAGTTCTGTCAGCCCCTTGAAAGGAAGATTTTCGGCAAGAGGCTTAAATTTCGCTCTGTAGACAACATCATAAAGGAAGTCGCGCAGTTGAAAGAGCGCTACGGCGTCGAGTTCATCATGTTCCAGGACGACCAGCTTACGCAGAACAGGGAATGGGTGCTCGACCTGAGCGCCGAGATGAAAAAAGTAGGCATAGACTGGGGCGCGCTCGCAAGGGTGGATACGATAAACGAGCACGTGGTCAAGAGCATGAAGGAGGCGGGATGTCTCGTGCTCCAGTTCGGCTTTGAAAGCGGCTCGCAGAAGATACTCGACTTCCTGAGGAAGAGGGCCGGGGTCGAGCAGGCGGTAGAGGCGGCAAGGCTCTGCCATGAAAACGGCGTGCTCATCTTTGCGAATTATATGATGGGCATCCCGACCGAGACAGAGGAAGACGTTGAAGCGACTTACGAGCTTATGAAAAAAATTAACCCTGAGATCCATGCGCTGAGCTATTTCTCACCGATACCTGGAAGCGACCTCTACGATTACTGCAAGGAAAGAGACCTGATAAACGTGACTTCTTACGACATGTATGCGCGGGGCGCCGTCGAGAACAAGCTGAAAGGGATAGATTACAAGGCGCTCGACCGTATGAAGAAGAAGATCGAAAAATGCACCCCCGCATGGTATCAGGAGAGCTATTACGCCTCATGCGTTATGAAACGGTGGAGGAAGCTCGCAAAACAGGGGCATACCGTACACATGATAAAGGAGCTCGTGACCCACACGCCTATGCTCGACAGTACGGTGGGGGCGGTCTACAGGATGGTGAAAAGATAGAGTTGTTATCCCCTCTCCCTTGATGGGAGAGGGTTAGGGGGAGGGTGAATCAACAGAATGTCTGAATCACCCTCCCCTTAATCCCCTCCCATCAAGGGAGGGGAAAAGATAAGAGACACATAGGAACGTCTGCGGAATTGAAGTTAAAATGATCCTCAACTCCCTCCGACAGTTAAAGCATTTGAAAAAGAATCAGTACCTCTCCACATCGGAGCTAAGGTCGCTTCAGGAAGAGAAGCTGAGGAATATCGTCGCGCATGCTTACAAAAACGTCCGCTACTACCGGAGGCTTTTTGACGGCGCGGGGATCAGGCCGGACGATATCAGGACGCTCGACGACCTATGCAAAATTCCCATCACGACAAAAAAAGACCTGCAGGGTTTGAAGCAGGAGGAGATAGTCTCCGGAGGCGCTGATATGGATAAATGCGTGGTCAAATACACGAGCGGCTCCACGGGGCAGCCGTTAAAAATATTCCTGAGCCCCGGAGAGAGGGATTACCAAATCTTGCTTAACCTCCGCATACTCATGGAGAACGGCCTGCGCCTGACGGACAAGGTGGCTTATCTCATCAACCCTTACAGGTTCCCCAAATCGAAATTCTGGTTTCAGCGCTCGGGTATACTGAGGCGTGAATATCTCTCCGTATTCGATTACCCTGAAAAACACGCGGCGCTTCTTATGAGAATGAAGCCGGACGTGCTTTACGGTTATCCTTCAAACCTGACGCTTCTGGCGCTGCATATAAAGGAAAATGCAATTAACGAGATCCGTCCCAGGCTCGTCTTTTCCGTCGCAGAGGCGCTTGAGCCGAATGCGAGGAAGGCGATAGACTCGATAATGAACGTCAGTACCTGTGATATTCTCGGGACCATAGAAATCGGAGACATCGCATGGCAATGCGAAGCGCGCAGCGGCTATCACGTCAGCGCGGATGCGGCGCTTGTCGAATTCCTGAAAGACGACGGCAGGCCTGCGGGTCCGGGCGAAGAAGGCAAGCTGATCTGCACAAGCCTTTACGGTTACACCATGCCCCTTATACGCTATGCCGTCAACGACATATGCGTGCCGTCAGACAGGACCTGCTCCTGCGGGAGGACGCTGCCTATGATGGAGAGTATAAAGGGACGCGCCAACGACTTCATCATACTGCCCGACGGGAAGGTGATCGCCTCGTGCTTCCTTGTAATAATCATGCAGGCCTTTCACGACGTGGCGCAGTACCGGATAGTGCAGGAAGATAAGGCGAGGCTGATCGTGAGCCTTGTGAAGGGAAAGGATTTCAACGCGCGCACGCCGGACCTGATACGGAAGGAGATCGACAGGATCACCGGAAACGCGCTCAGGGTGGATATGGAGATATTGGATGAATTGCCGAGAGACAAGAGCGGGAAGATAAGGACGGTCGTTTCGAAGGTCATCCCCGGCATGCAGGAGAAGATCAGCGTTTAATTGATTATTTGCCACAGAGAACACAGAGGACACAGAGGAAAATAGAAGATGAGCGCGTGCAGAGATACCCTCTCCCTTGACGGGAGAGGGTTAGGGAGAGGGTGAATCATTGGTGGGCATCAGGAAAAATGAATAGAGGCATATTATTCGGCGGTGTTGCCGTATTGGTCCTTGCGGTCTTCTATCCCGTCATCGACAGTTTTTTTGTCACCGACGACATGCGGTTGATATATATCTCTTCCCCGATTTCATCGCAAGGCATAACGGATTTCTTTTCTTCCTCCGGAGGATGGTTCGCAGGGTTTTACAGGCCGCTCATAAGGACGGCCTTCTTCGTCGATTATTCGTTATATAACTTGAACCCGGCCGGTTATCACATAACCAACCTGCTGTTTCATATCGCCTCTGCAATAATCGTATTTTACCTTGCAAGGCTTTTGACGGGCAGTGAAAAGACGGGGGCCTTCGCAGCCTTCATCTTCGCCGTGCAGCCGCTTCACACAGAGGCGGTGTCATGGATTTCGGGCCGGGGGGACGTGATGTTTACTTTTTTTTACCTCGCCGCTCTGTTAAGCTTTCTCAAGTTCAAATCGGACGAAGACGGGGAAAAGCCTTATCTTGTCTTATCCGTTATCTGTTTTATACTTTCTTTACTGGCAAAAGAATCGGCGGTTACCCTGCCCGTCATGCTCTTTCTGACAGAATGGCTCTACAACCGCCGGGCCCCGGATAATACACGTCACGGGATAAAATTCGCGCATCACGCGCCTTTTGTTTTTGTTCTCATCCTCTACGCCCTCTTTAAATATTTTTTTATCGGGGGCGGCATGTATGACCATGGGATCGGGACCATTACGTTTCTGAGAACGGTATATCATTTCTTTCAACTGTTCGCGCCGGTAAATATCGACACCTTTAGATTCGGCAACATGCCCGGCTTTATCCTTAATTCAATAATTGTATTGAACCTCGCAGTCCTGCTGTTTGCATATCTGTATTTATGCCGCAATAAAAAAGGGGCGCTGCCTCTCTTTGCATACTGCGCCCTATGGCTGGTGATAACGTCCTTCCCTCTGTACTTTGTGCCGGGAGTAAGGTTCCTGTATGTTTCATCGGTCGCATCTTCCATTCTCATGGGCGTTATCCTGACCGGGCTAGCGGGCGCCGTGAAAGAGCGGCGCACGAAGGTCCCGGCGGTTTTAGTCCCCCTGCTGATTCTCAGCATAATTCTCACCTCTTCCGTCAGGACCTTTCAGAGGAACGGCATCTATGATTACGCCGGCGGCATTGCGGAAAGGGCGCTGGCTCAATTGAAAGATAAACATCCGGAATTCCCCGCGGGCTCCGTTCTTTATTGCATAAATTTCCCGCAGGACTGGGTGCGGGATACCGAGGCGTGGGTCAAGCCCATCCCGGTAATGAGCATGGCGGTCAAGGTGAAATACGCGAATGATTCCCTGATCGTGCACGGCGCAATAAAAGGGCTCTCAACTTTTGAAGAGAAGCTGGAGTTCCTCGAGAAAAATTCCCTGCGCAAGCACGTAGAGGAAGGCAGGAGCATATACGTTTTCGAGTACAAGGACGGCAGCGTAATCGAGACGACGGGGCTTTTCAGAAAAGAGATATGATCCTAAAAAACGGGAATAGCCACGAATGAGCACGAATAAACACGAAGGAATAAAAAACAAAAAATAAATTTGGACGCGGATGAACGCAGATTATCAGGATTTAAAAAACCAAACTCATCTGCGTATATCTGCGAAAATCTGCGTCCTGATTTTATTCGTGATAATTTGTGAAAATTCGTGGCTAATAAGGTTGTTAGGGTAATCACAGTATGAAAGGAGATTTCAACAACATGCCGATTGACCAAAAAGACGGCGGGAGGAAGTATTCCGTCCTGCTCGCAATATTGATATTGTTTCACGTGACAAGCAATTTGATAATCGTGACCGCAGACAATACTCCGCTGCTCTGGGACGGGGGCGATTACTTTTACAAGAGCCTGAAATATTATGACGTCTTTAGAAACTTCGACTCCGGCTTCTTTTCGAGGTTCAATGACGTAAGCCATTACAGACCGCCTCTGCTTATGCTTACGTCGCTGCCTCTTTATGCCGTATTCGGCAGGTCGGTCGACACGGCTATCATGACCAACACGCTTTATCTCATAATCCTCGTGCTTTCGGTTTACGGGCTCGGCAGGAGGCTGTATAGCAATGAGGTCGGCTTTTTGTCCGCCGTCCTGGTCATGTTTTTCCCCATCATCTTCGGCTTGAGCAGGTCGTACTGGCAGGATTTCCCTGTTACCGCGATGGTCTCACTCAGTGTGTATCTGCTCCTGAGGACCGATTATTTCAGATGCAGAAAATACTCCCTGCTCTTCGGCATATCGTTAGGCCTCGGCATGCTTACGAAGTGGATCCATTTTGTATTTCTGACAGGCCCTTTCCTTTACATTTTATTTCTGTCGTTGAAGCAGGACGTAAAAAATTCTGCAAAGAACGCGGCTTATGCAATACTTGCCGGAGCAGCCGTCGCCGCCTTCTGGTACATCCCTAACGGGGCGCACGTCGCCACGAACCTTTTAGGCCTTTCCGTAGGCGCAACCGGCGAAGAGGCCACCACGTTCCAGAATCTCGGAGAGTCTTTCGGGCCTACCGGGATATTCAATGTAAGGTCTTTTACGTATTATCCGGCGAAGCTCGTCAACGACCAGATCTCCTTTTTCTTCGCCGTCGTATTTACCGTCTTTGCCGTTCTCTTATTAAAGAGACATAGAGACAGAAATCTTTGGATGCTTATTCTCTGGATAGTCGTCCCCGTAGTCGCCTTCACCCTGATAAAGAACAAGACACCCCGCAATACAGTCGCGATACTCCCGGCGATAAGTTTAATGATAGCTCTCGGAATTATGAATATGAAAAGCCCGACGGCGAGGAGGGCTGCGGCGGGCTTTATCCTGCTTTTCGGGTTCTTTCAGTATGCCGTAAATTCGTATGTCAAGCTCCCGATCCCTGAAAGACTGGCTTTGAAGACGTCTCTGGGAGACGTGGTCTTTTTCGAGCAATATGATAAAAATCCCTCTCACGCCATCTTCCGCGCGAATAAAGGAGACTGGAAAGCGGATGAGATCCTTGATACGATCAACGCCGACAGGGGCGATAAAAAGGGCGTTTCGATAGTACTCCTGCCGCGCGACGCCTTCACGTGGATGTCGATGGAGTACACCAGCTACTTCAAAGGGATGCCGTTTACGTTCATAGGCGCGGTAAATACGCCCGACGCCGTGCTGAAAGCGGATTACGTGCTCGTGAAAAAGGGCGGGTTTGTCGCCCCGTGGTTTTTGATGAAAAACATACACGCCTCTCTCGACCTCATGGAAGAGCACGGGGATAAATTCACGCTCCTGACGTCCGTCGTGCTTCCCGAGGAGAGGACGACCTTGCCCGTCTATGACGTCACGTCGACAAGAAAGGGCCGTAAAAGCGGCGTAGTATTATCGGAAAAGCTCCAGGTCGTCGACTATTTCTTTTCAGAGGAGCCTGAAGGGAAGGGGAAGAAATTCACGGTTGAGGCGACCGTAAAAGGCGTTAAAGACCTTGACGGAGATATGACGGCGATCTTCAACGTCGCGAATAAAAAAATGGAGACGCTTCTTAAAAAGGGCGTAAAGGCCTCGCCCCCGATATCAGGGTTGAAGGCAGGCGAAGAGAGGGTGATAAAGGCCTCCGTCATCGTGCCTCCCGATATTGCAAAGGACTTCTTCAGTCTCGAGATAGGCTTTTTGGACACGTCCGACAACAAACCGCTCACCTATGCGCCGGAATATATGATTTACAAAAGAACGGACGAGAGTTTTTAGTTTTTAGACTAACAACTAAAAACTAACAACTAACAACTTACGAAACGGAGTTCACTATGAATGATCAAAAAACCGGTCAGTCGTTTTCGGACACGCTTTTCACCGGCCTGACCTTCTGGCTTGCAGGGGGGATGCTCTTCTGGCTTACGGAATTGTCAACCCTGCTTTTAGGGCTTCCTTTCACCTGGGCGTTCAAGAGGGCCAAAAGCACCGGGGTTTCAACTAAGGCTGCCGTAGCCTCGATCCTGTCCCTGAATGAAATAGCCTCGGGCTTTTTGTCCTATGCCCCGGTGAGCCTTGTCGCGGGCATTATCTGCGCGGTGTTTGTGCATGCCCTCGCCGGGAAAAAAGATGGAGTGAAAAGCAGCGCGCTGTCAGCCTCTGTTTCCCTCGCCTTCACCTTTTTCATATTCAGCGTTTTCTGGGTGAACATAAAATATCTGCCGGACCTACTGTCCTTGAAAAGCATTCTTGTCAATATTATATTGTTAGCCCTCTCTATCGGCATTGCATATGTTTTTTTCAAAGGACGCGTGACGGAAAAGCATGAGAGCCTCTTCGCGTCATTTATAGCGTATGTATTTGTGATGGACGTTTTTCTTCTCGGGGAGCTGCTTTTATTGAGAATATTATCGGCAAAACTGCTCAGCCTGAAAGGGCTTGCGATAAGTGCGGTTTTTATCATGTTCTGCGGTGCCCTGTTTTTCCTGCTTCGGCGCGGATTGCGCTCGGGACGCTTTGACGGCCTTGATCCGCGTTCGGTAAAAAAATGGGTCTTCGCCGTCAGCGGCGCCCTTGCAGCGTGCTCCGGGCTTGTCGTGCTCATGACGCTGCCGCCCGGGAAAGCCGAGTCCGCTAAAAACAGGGCCGCGGTCGGGGCTAAGCCGAACGTCCTTTTTATCGTCATGGACACCACGCGCGCGGACCATCTCTCATGCTACGGTTACAACCGCAAGACTTCCCCGTATCTGGACCGGATCGCGGGCGAAGGCGCGCTGTTTAAGAACGCCGTATCCACTTCAGGATGGACCCTGCCCAGTCACGTGTCGATGTTTACCGGGCTCTTCCCCCTCGAGCACGGCACGGGTCACGTCACGCCGCATCTGCCGGAGGAAATAGAGACCCTGACGGGCCTTCTGAAAGAGCAGGGATATGCGACATTGGGCTATTCAAATAACCCATGGGTCAGTTTCTTTACGGGACTCAGCAGGAAGTTCGATGATTTCCAGGTCGGCTGGAAAAGGAACGAGCACAGATATTTCTATAAATCGGCATATGACAGGCTCCTTGAGATCAGCAAAAAGAGCGACCCTGATTGGGCGACAAACGACCACGGCGCAGCAAGGACCACGAGGTACGTGTCAGAATGGATGGAGAAGAACGCAGGCGCACCTTTTTATGTGTTTATCAATTATATGGAGCCGCACCTCCCCTATGATCCCCCGCCGCCCTATAATTCGCTTTTCATGCCGGACGGCGTCTCATCCGAAGAGCTGCGCAAGTTCTCTCCACCCCCTGAAGACATAAGGACCCTGATGGTCCAAAGGGAGCGCGGCGAAAAAGAGCTGGCGGTTATAAACGCCCTCTATGACGGAGAGCTCAATTACCTGGACGGCAGGATCTGGAAGCTTTATGAAAAGCTCAAGGAGCTGAACGTCCTCGACAACACAATGATCATCATAACCTCGGACCACGGAGACAACCTCGGAGAGCACGGCATCGTAGGCCACGCTTACGGACTCTTCAACACGCTGATAGACGTCCCCTTGATCATCAGGTATCCGAAATATTTCA
>JACRHB010000030.1 GCA_016217725.1 Nitrospirota bacterium
CCGTTACAGTTGCAGTACGTTCACTCTCAGACCAATGCAAGCGCATATGACTATAAGTACAACGGCGTGAGCTTCTATCTTGAGTACAGCGGTTTCGGGAACCTCCACGGCATCCCCGGCACATGCATCGACATGGATACCGGAGAGCCTACAAACTGCGGTCCCGACACAAGGTGGTCGCCTGAATTCACGATTGCAGACGGCTCGGATTGCAGCGACGGAACCAATGAGTATCTTATAAAGGCCCTCAGGAAGGAGCAAAGGATGCAGAACGTTGCCCTCAGCAACTGCTCGGCATTGACGCTTACTTCATATGATCTGCCTTCAATATCTCTTTGGGTAGACCCGGATATCGGCTCTGAGCCGACGGTTACCAATGCGCCTGCCGTAATAGGCGGAGTGCTTCAGTAAACTAAGCTGTCAGCTATAAGCTGTCGGCTTTCAGTAAATCCCCCCATCCCGAAGGATGGGGGGATTTTTTTAAGGGTTTCCCTCTCCCCTTGTGGGAGAGGGTTAGGGTGAGGGGGAATTAAAAAGAATTTTCACCCTCCCCTTAATCCCCTCCCATCAAGGGAGGGGAGATGCCGTTATTAATTTTGATGTGACGAAGTGATAAAATAGCCCCATGCAGTTTTTAATAATTTCCATTTTACTCCTTCTTCTTAATGCCTCGTGTGCAAGCACGGAGGTTCTCATGCACATAACACCTGACGATATTCAAGGGAGCATCAGCGATAATGCCGTAATAACTATATTTGACGGAACCGCTCTTAAAAACGTCCCGGTATCAAACGGCAAATTCACCGAAGCGCACGGCATTACGCCGGGATATTACGGCGTGCTTTTTTTCACAAAAGAGGGGTCTTATCCGGAGACGATTCTTTTTAAGGCGCAGGATAGGTCGATGAAAGGTGATTCGGTTTCCTTGAAGTCGTTGAAGGATGCCGGTAAAGGTGTCCTGACTGGAGTCGTTTATAAACCCGTAACAGGCGGCAAGCTGAGAGAGCATAAAGGTATTTTTCAGACTTTTAAAGGCGAGAAGATACATCTGGTTAAAGACAGTGTCTCAAGGGAGACGACAACAGATGATAAAGGTATTTTCATGATTGAGCTTTTACCGGGAGAATATGAAATTGTCTTCAACGGCAGGAACGCCGGTAAGGCGCTTATCGAAAAAGGTAAAACCACTGTTAAGAATATCCAAAAAGGGGTCGTGCTGAAAGATTGATGAGAAAGCTGTTTCCCCCCCTTCAAATTTTATTACTTGCATCTTGCATCTTGCATCCTGCCTCTTCCTTTGCCGGGGAAGACAGCGTCAGGCTTTTACAACGGGCTTACGAGAGCGGGGAGTTGAATTATCAGACCGCGCTGAATTATAAAGTCGATGCCGTCTTCAACAAGAAAAAACTCCCCGGGGCTTACCAATCCGACACACCGATTAAGTCGGCGACCCGTGTGATCCTTGAAGCAAGACAAAACAGCAGCCTTCTCTACAAAGAGAACGAATTTGTCCTTTTCAGGCCCACTGATCAAGGCGATGAGGATTACTACGGAACCGGCATAGCAGTGTGGACATATGACAGTCCCGGAGGGCATTTCAAGATCCATTATACGGAAGATAATACTTATGGAGACGCGGTTTACGGCTTTGACGGGATGCAGGCCACTGTTCCGCAATATGTCACAGACCTTGCCGGCGACCTCGAAGATCCCGGATATCTTGAAAATTCGTGGACACAGGTTATTACAAACATGGGTTATTCCGCACCGCCTTCAGACGCACCGGCAGGCGGAGACGACAAGCTTGACGTATATCTGGTTGAAATGGATGCCTACGGGTATACGAGCTTTGATTCGGGGCCTTCCGATATCTATATTGTATTAGAAAACGATTTTACGGGATTTCCTGAAAACCTTGATCACGAGCAGAGACAAGGGGCGCAAAAAACGACTGCCGCACATGAATTCTTTCATACATCCCAGCTTCAATACACTACTAACGTATTGGCAAACGGATGGTGGATGGAGGCTGCGTCTACGTGGATGGAAGACGTTGTGTATCCGGGGGTAAAGGATTATCTCAATTATTCCGGCTTTAAATTTAATGACGCAAATGACAACGGACGCTGGGACAGCGGCGAGACATGGTATAAGATAGACGGCTCAACGATTGAAGGCGCAGCCGGAAGACCTAACAGATGGTTTGACCGGCCCGAGTATTCTCTTAATTCTACTGAAGGCTCTCATGAATACGGTACGATTGTATTTGTGAAATATCTCTCAAAGACATACGGCAGCGATGCGATCAAATCCGTCTGGGACAGGATCGGAAGCGGCGCAACGGCGCTTGACGCGATATCAAATGAGATCTTATCGCGGGGCGCTTCTTTAAGCGCGGCATTCGGCTCGTTTCAGACCGCGAATTATAAGAGAGATTATCCTGACGGAGCGTATTATCCGCTTGTCCGGCATGAGGCGACATATGCGTCATATCCTCAAAGTATAAGCGGAACCGTAAATCATCTCTCCTCCCGCTATTATGCCTTTAAACCCGAGGACGCTTCATCAACCATTTCATTCACCTTTAATAACATGGATTCGGGAAACCTTGCCGTCAAGCTTATCTTGACCAAAACTTCAGGCGGATATGACGAACAGGATATAACGTTGAACGGTTCTCCCGTATCGTACCAGATAAACAGCTTCGGCTCAGCCTCAACTTATTCAAAAATAGTGATGACCGTTATGAATATATCACCTTCTCAGGACGGCGCGGCATATTCCGTATCGGCAGAAAAAGCCGGAAGCTCCTCCGGCGGCGGAGGCTGCTTTATAGCAACGGCTGCATACGGAAGCTATCTTTCAGAGGAGGTGCAGGTTTTAAGGAGCTTCAGAGACGAATGGCTTATTGCGGATTTCAGATTGCGGATCGCGGATTATAAAATTGAAATTACGAATATTCCGGGCAAGGCCTTTGTGAATCTCTACTACAAGTGTTCACCGCCGATTGCGGATTATATAAGCAGACATGCCGCCTTGAAGATCACTGCAAGGTCCGTTCTTACGCCCGTTGTATACGCGATCAAATATCCTGCGCATGCGCTGATCGTTATTTGTATTTCCGCATTTGTTTTAACCAGGAAAATGCAACCAGGGGCCAATAAACGCGGAAACCGTATGATCGTGAGATAAGAAGTTATCTGCTTTATGGACGGAACATTTCTGTGTTTCGGGACTCTCCCCCGAAACCTGTCCGGCTTTTACTTCGCCGGCGGAGCAGGCTGCGGCCGGGCTGCCTGGCTCTGTTGTGTTGCTGCGGGCTGCTGTTGAGGCAGTTGACTCTGCGGCTGCGCCTCACTCTGCGCGGGCGCTCCCGGCGCCGGGGTCTGGCTGTATCGGGCCGCCCGCTGTATCCGTCGGGGTAGGTACAGGTGGTTGTGTTGCAGGCACGGTGACTGAAGACACGACGGAGCCTCTTTTTACGGAGTAGATAGCGAGGGAAAGGGAAGTGATCATGAATAAGATGGCTGACGCCGTCGTAAGCTTGCTCAAAAAGGTCGCCGCCCCCCTGCTTCCGAAAAGGGTCTGGCTCGAGCCGCCGAAGGCCGCGCCCATTTCAGCGCCCTTGCTGCTCTGGATCAATATTATGAAGATAAGAAAGAGGCAGACTATTAAATGAAGAATGACTACTAAAGTAAACATGTGAATTATTTATCCTCCTGTTGATGACTGCTTTTATTGCTTCCTCGCGCCCTTCACTATTTTAGCAAAACTGTCGGGTTTAAGGCTCGCCCCCCCGACAAGCGCGCCGTCCACTTCCGGCTCGGACATGAGCGCTGCGACATTTTCAGGGGTGACGCTCCCGCCGTAAAGTATTCTAAGCGTATCTGCGCCTTCCCTGTTTTTCTTCAGCCAGCCTCTTATATATGCATGCGCCTCGTTGGCCTGTTCTTTTGTGGCGGTCTTCCCGGTGCCGATCGCCCAGATGGGTTCATAGGCGATTGTCATGGCGTCGAGATTTATATCTTTTAAAGAGCCTGAAAGCTGCCTGTCCAATACCTCGAACGTCCTGTTTTCTTCTCTTTCATTTAATGATTCGCCTATGCAGAGTATGACCTCAAGCCCGTTTTCCCTTGCGGTCTTGATTTTTCTATTGACAATCTCGTCGGTTTCCATGAAATACTGTCTTCTTTCGGAGTGTCCGATGATGACGCAGGAGCACCCGGCGGACAAGAGCATCGCCGGAGAGATCTCTCCGGTGAAAGCGCCTTTCTCCTCATAAAAGACGTTCTGCGCCCCGAGCTTTACACCGGTGTCCTTGAGGAGCCGGGAAGCGGCATGCAAAGAGGTAAAGGGCGGCGCAATGAGCATATCAACGTCCGTGACGTCTTTTACCATCGGCAGGAAGGAATTGATGAACTCCCCCGTCTCCCCGACGGTCTTGTTCATCTTCCAGTTTGCTGAAATAAAGGGTTTGCGCATAGAGAATACTTTAGTGGAATTAACGTTTTAAAGTCAAGGCTGCGAGGCGTGAAGGCTCGTATCTGTTGTAAAAAAAGAGGCCGTATGTTACCCTTTGAAATCCGCATGCAAGCATCGGCAAAGGAGAATTTCAAATGGTGAAAAACGACCGCTGGATAAAGGCAATGGCGAAAAAAGGGATGATAACGCCTTATTCGGAGAAGCAGGTGAGAAAGGGCGTTATCTCATACGGTGTCAGCTCATACGGTTATGACATGAGGGTGTCCGAGGAATTCAAGATCTTTACAAATGTAAATACGACGGTGATCGATCCTAAAAAGTTCGATCCCCGGAGCTTTACCGATTTCAAGGGAGACGTCTGCATAATCCCGCCGAATTCTTTTGTCCTCGCCACCTCAATGGAATACTTTAAGATACCGCGAGAGACGATCGTCATCTGTCTCGGCAAATCGACGTACGCAAGATGCGGGATAATCGTCAACGTGACCCCGCTTGAGCCTGAATGGGAAGGTCACGTGACTATCGAGATATCAAACACAACCCCCCTGCCCGTAAAGGTATATGCAAATGAAGGGATCGCCCAGATAATATTTTTAGGCGCAGATGAGGCGTGCGAAAGGTCCTATGCGGACAAGGCCGGAAAATACCAGGCGCAGAAGGGGATAACGCTTGCGAAGATATGAAATGGTAAAACCAGCAGCGTCATTCCCGCGAAGGCGGGAATCCAGAGTCTTTTAACAAGGAACTGGATTCCGGCTTAAAGACTGCCGGAATGACAGCATCAAGATATTTTAAGATCAATGACAACAGAATTGAACTATCCATGCAACCAAGAGAGCGCATAATACTGGCCCTTGACGTTGCTGAATACGGCGAGGCGGTCAGGATCGTAAATAAATTTAAAAAGCACATCGACGTATTCAAGGTCGGCTCGGAGCTTTTTACCTCTGTCGGCCCGAAGCTTGTTGAGAAAATTCATTCGGCGGGCAAGAAGGTCTTCCTGGATCTAAAATTCCATGACATCCCGAACACCGTCGCCAAATCCGCAGTGGCCGCAGCCAGGCTCGGCGTGTTCATGTTCAACGTTCACACCCTGGGCGGCCTGGAAATGATGAAGCAGGCGGCGCAGGCGCTCCGCAAGGTTTCTCTTAAAGAGAATGTGGAAAGGCCGAGGATTATCGGCGTGACCATATTGACCAGCATCGACCAGGCTGCATTACGGGACGAGCTCGGCGTCAGTCTGCGCATGAGCGCACAGGTTAAGCATCTTGCGGGTCTTGCGCATAATGCGGGACTGGACGGAGTAGTAGCCTCGCCTGAGGACGCGGAAAGGATACGCTCCCATTACGGGAAGGACTTTCTGATCGTCGCTCCCGGAATAAGGCCATCCTGGGCGGCGGCAGACGATCAGAAGAGGACGTTGACGCCGAAGGAGGCATTAAGGAGGGGCGCCGATTACCTCGTGATCGGAAGGGCCGTCCTGTCGCAGCCGGATCCGGTCAAGGCGCTGAAGCGCATTGAAGAGGAAATAGAGAATTTTAGTTAGAAGTTAAAAGTTATGATGCTAATTATTTGTTTTTTCCACTCTTCACTTTTAACTTTTCACTTTTAACTTATTTATGCTCATCTCTCCTTCCAAAGATAAATTTATCAAAGCGGCAAAGATCGGGAAGCTTTTTCCTGTCTACACAGAGCTGCCTTTCATGCCGCCGCAGCAAATTTATGAAAGCGTAAAATCACCATATAGCTTTCTCCTTGAAAGCATAAAAGGGCCTGAAAAGATCGCCCGGTATTCCTTCATCGGCTCGGAGCCGTTTCTGATCTTTAAGGTGAAGGACGGGATTGTGGAAGTGGAAGACAGGAGTCAAGAGTTAAGAGTTAAGAGTCGGGAGTCAGAAGTCAGAAGTCATAATACGGGAATAAAAATTCAGCCTTCAGCCTTCAGCCTTCAGCCTTCAAAAGCTCCCCTGAAGGTTCTGAAAAAGATCCTAACGGCGTACAAAGTTGAAAGGCCCGCTGATCTTCCGCCTTTTATAGGCGGGGAGGTGGGGCTTATCAGTTATGATTTCGTGCATTATTTTGAAAACCTGCCGAAGACCGCCGTTGATGACATCGGGATACCGGATGCACATTTTCTACTGGTTGATACCGTAATAGCTGTAGACCATAAGCTTCGGAAGACATTTATAATGTCATGCCCGACGACAAGTGCAGAAGTGCAAAAGTGCAGAAGTGCAGAAGCGCAAGAGTGGGGAAATTGCTATGAAAAAGCTTGTGAGAAAATATATGCAGCGTATGAAAAGATTAAATCCGTTCCCCAACCTTCCGTAGGGGCGGGTTTGAAACCCGCCCCTACAAATATTCACATCCATCACGAAATGGGCAAAGTAGCTTACATGGATATCGTAAGGCGGGCAAAGGAATACATAAAGGCAGGCGATATATTTCAGGCTAACCTCTCACAAAGGGTATCCGCGCATATCGACGATATTGACCCCTGGCAGGTTTATAAGATTTTACGCAATATAAATCCCTCTCCTTTTGCGGCATATCTCGACATGGGAGATTACTATATTGCAAGCTCTTCACCGGAAAGGCTGATAAGGGTGTCCGGCAAGGTGGTGGAGACGAGGCCGATCGCGGGCACAAGGCCGAGGGGGAAAGACGCCAAAGGCGACCACAAAATGAGGACGGAGCTTTTGCTGAATGAAAAAGAGCGGGCGGAGCATCTCATGCTGATCGATCTTGAGAGAAACGACCTGGGGAAAATCTCCGACTACAGCACCGTCGAAGTCGATGAGTTTATGATTACCGAGGACTATTCACACGTCATCCATATCGTGTCGAATATTAAAGGGTCTCTTGCCGGGGGGAAGGATTGTTTTGACGCCGTACGCGCAGCCTTTCCCGGCGGGACCATAACGGGCGTTCCGAAAGTGCGATGTATGGAGATCATCGACGAGCTTGAGCCCGTGGCGCGCGGCCCTTATACCGGTTCCATCGGCTATATAAGTTTTACAGGCGACATGGACTTGAACATCATCATAAGGACTTTTGTAATTAAAGACAAGACCGCTTATGTTCAGGCCGGCGCCGGCATCGTCGCCGATTCAGACCCCGAGAAGGAATACTATGAAACGCTGAAAAAGGCGGAGGCGCTGATAAAAACATTGGAGGTTTTATGATGTGAAGGTCATTCTGGTATTTCTGTGGAAACTTTTCTCTTCCGTAGCGTTATTTCCCCTCCCTTGATGGGAGGGGATTAAGGGGAGGGTGTTTTAAACATTTTTCCCAAATAACCTCAAGCACTTCTCTTGTATTCTTCAATACTTCATTGTCCCAATACCTTAATACCTCGTAACCTTGTTGTTCAAACCATCTATCCCTTTCTCTATCCTTCCGAATCTGCTCCGGCTGTGTATGTTGGCCACCATCAAGTTCAATGATTATTTTTCTCTCAAAGCAAACAAAAGCCACAATGTACTTGCCGATAGGCTGCTGACGCTTGAATTTGAAACCATACATACGCTTAGCCCTTAAATATTTCCATAGTACTTGCTCTGTATCTGTCGTCTGCTTTCTAAGATTTTTAGCTAATTTTGTTAATCTATCCGCCATTTGATGATACACCCTCTCCCTAACCCTCTCCCATCAAGGGAGAGGGGATATGGATGATCCCATCCGATTTTCACTCATTCCTCATTTCCCGGCTGCAGACAGCCTCCTCGACAGATAAGAGCCTGTAAGGGCGTCGATATCGGCGGTGAGCTCCTGCAGGCGAAGCTCTTTGTCTATTTTACTTTTTATATCCCGGGGAGGCGAGAGCAGCAGCTCCACCTGCAGTTTTCTCCTCTCAAAGTAAAGCCTCGTGACCTCGTTCAGTACGTTATCCCTCAGCTCGACCATGAGCTTGGACCGAGAATCAATCGAAGTCTGGTCGTCGTTCCAGATAAGGTCTCCCAGTTGCCAGGTTAGAGATATCGACCATGCTTTATCCTTATCTTTAGTAATATCATTATCAATGTATTTGCCGGAATAATAGTAGCTGCCGCCCTGCCAGGATCTGTTTAGATCGTATGCAACCTTCAATTCGGGCAGCAAGGCCTTCTTTGCCGCAGCCTTTCTCCACCCCGCTATCTTATCCGGATGCACTTCGGCATACGTTATGGCGGCCTCACGGATTTCTTCTATGGAAGGCTCATGGGCAAACATGGAAAACACTTCCCCTGTTTCAGCGCTCCTATTGCCTGCGTCTGCATCCCGGCTCACGAATGACGTCTTGAAGAGGCCCCTTTTTGTTGCAGCCCAAAGGGTCGGATGGTTTTTATGATTTTGAATTACTGCGAGATAACGGACGGCTTGCGAAGCGATCCCCTTATAGAGCGCCTCCCAGCTTTCGGAAACCCCGGAGTATCCGAAAATCCCTCTGCCTGTCGCGGCATACACGCTGTAAAGGTCTTTTGAGCCGACAAGATGCCGTATATCGCGGCTTATAAGCCCTGATTTGCCGGCCTCCTTCCATGTCAGTCCGCCGTCGCCGGTCACAAAGAGACTTGCCGATGTGCCGACATATATTATTTTACCGTCGGATGGATCAACAGCAATGCTCTTTATCCGTGCTTCGGGTGCGATTTCATCAGGCTCTGTCTCATCATCGGATGTATCACTGTCTTCTTCAGAAGGGGTTGTCACAAAAATTCTCTGCCAATCGCTTCCGCCGTTTACGCTTTTATACAGACCTTTGTCAGCGGCGGCATAGATGGTAACGGGCTCAGACGTATCTATTGCAAGTGAAGTAACCGGAGACCCGGCAGGTAAGTTTCGTCCCTTTCTCCATTCTTTCCCGTTATCGTTTGTAAAGTAGGCCCCTATTCCGGCTCCGATAAATATAACCCCGGAATCCACGGGATGCACGGCTATTGAAAATATGGAATTCTCCGGCTCTCCGACGCCTGTGAAAATCCTTTCCCATTTCATCCCGCCGTCATTGCTTTCGTAAAGACCTTTCTGCGTTCCGACAAAAACAATATTTGCATCCGAGGGCGACGTCGCAACCGCATTTATCTTATTCCCCGCGGACATGAAAACCTCATCCCAATTTTTCCCTCCGTCCGCAGTCCTGTAGACTGAATGGAGTGAGCTTGCATAAACCAGGTCCGTATTTTCACTGCAAGCCGCAACCCTCTGAAGGTCGCGCTCCCTGATGCCGTCGCTGACGTCCTCCCACACTGCCTCCCGTATACCGGCGTTTACTGCTGAAATTGATGCGAGCTGAAGAAAAAGACAGACCGCCGGGATAAAAAAACCACCTGCTTTAACCATAGACAAACTCTCCTTCCCCTCTTAAAAGAGATGCATGCCCCGTAAGTCGGGGTTATGACAATAATAATGTTGCTTTGAAATTTAAGACGGGTTTACAACAGCCGTCCCCTTGATAACTTGGATTATTATATGGATCACAAAGGAAGAGGTCAAGGGGCGGTTCGAGAATCACGGACCTGCCAAGGAAATCATTTATGATTTTGACCACTACCCCGTCGGACATTGCCGGGATATTCGTTTTTTCATCAAGCCGCAAGATATCATCTTCCATATTCCTGTACAGACACAGATCCAGCCCCTCATGAGGGTTATCACGCTCCCCGCAATCACCCCACCACATGAAAGACTTGACCCCAACGCCCCAACGCCCGCTCTATGGGTCAAAGAGGTTTGATATCCTGCAGCAGCCGGGACAGAGCGACTGCCCTTATGTTCTTGTCAAGCTGAAACGTTGTTTCCCCGGCATGGATAACGGATAGACTTTTAAGCTTCAGATCGGACAGGGCGCTTCTCATTGAGGGTGTGATATTAGGGGAGCTGGTGCGTTTGACCTCAAACCCGTACCGGTCCCGTCCATTTATTACCAGCAGATCAAGCTCGGCTCCGCCATGCGTTGCCCAGAAAAAACATTGGTCTGCAGAAACTCCCAGCCTTCGTATGACCTGGTCCAGGACAAAACCCTCCCATGATGCTCCCAGCTTGGGATGCCCTTCAACGTCTGCGGCGGTTTTTAACCCGAGCAGCGAATGTAATATGCCGCTGTCCGCGATATATAACTTGGGTGATTTGACCTGACGCTTGGATATGTTTTCATGCCACGGAGGCAATTGCCGCACAACCAGAGCTGACGTAAGAAGATCGAGATAGCTCCTGACAGTTGTATCGGCTACTCCGAAAGAACGTCCGAATTCCGATGAGTTCCATATCTGGCCATGGTAATGTGCGAGCATGGTCCAGAACCGCCGTAATGTAGTCGAACGAATGGTGATGCCCAACTGAGGAAGATCCCTTTCCAGGAAAGTACGGATAAATCCCCGGCGCCACTCATCACTTTCCGCATTGGTGCGTGCAAGATATGATTTGGGGAATCCTCCCCTTAACCACAGCCGTAAAGAATTTTCAGCCCCGATCTCATCAATAGAGAAGCCTCCCAGCTCATGATAGTGAATTCGACCGGCAAGTGTTTCAGAGCTCTGGCGCAGAAGTTCGGGCGAAGCGCTCCCGAGGACCAGAAAGCGGGCGGGCGTATTCGGCCTGTCCGCCAGCACGCGGAGCACGGGAAAGAGCTCCGGATGCCTCTGTATTTCATCAATTACCACAATTCCCCTCAGTCCCTTAAGGGCCAGCATGGGATCACGGAGTTTTGCCGTGTCTTCCGGATTTTCCAGATCAAAGAATGAGGACGGGCCGCGGGTCTTCTCAATGAATGAGCGGGACAGTGTTGTCTTACCTACCTGGCGGGCGCCGATAATTCCTACCACCGGATGACGCTTAAGCAGGCCGCGAAGCATTTCGATTTCCTTTACACGCTCTATCATGAAAATAGACTACCTTGAAATTTCGGTAATGTCAACAGAATTTTCAAGGTAGATGTAACCCCTCAGTTACAGGGCATACCCTGTCATTCTGAGGAGCGAAGCGACGAAGAATCTCCTGCTTTATTAACGTATTGAGATTCTTCGCTTCGCTCAGAATGACAATGTCATGCACTATTGCCACCCTTCACTGAAGGGTTACTTATCAAGCTCAAATTAAGCCGCGTCCTCAAGCTCCTCCATCACGTCTTTAACCGCCTTAAACACATCGTCCCATGCCTTCCCCCTCAGATCAAGCTCAACACCGCCTTCGGGGAGGAACTTTAGCATCTTCTTTCTTGTGTCATGGAGCGAGAATATCTTTTCCGAAGTGACGGGCGTGTCAGGCGCAAAGACGATTTGTACCCTGCCCGAAATGTTCTGTATTTTCGTTATGAGGAACTTTTTCGCCGACAGCTTCAGCTCCATTATATCGATAAGCCTCTTTGTCTTTTCAGGCGGCGGACCGAACCTGTCTTTCAGCTCCTCAAGGATCCTCGCAAGCGCTTTGACGTCCTTTGCAGAAGATATTTTTCTGTAGACGCTTAATCTCAGATCGGGGTCTTCAATATATTCATCAGGGATCAAAGCGTTAATCTTCATATCGATGACCGGCTCAAGCTTCGGCTCTATCTTTTCTCCCTTAAGCTCGGCCACCGCCTGTTCGAGCATCTCCATGTACATGTCGAATCCGACCGCCTCTATGTGCCCTGATTGTTCTGCGCCCAATAAATTCCCGGCGCCTCTTATCTCAAGGTCTTTCAATGCAAGCCGGAAGCCTGCGCCGAGATAGCCGAGCTCCTGTACAGCCTGGAGCTTTTTCCTCGCATCCTCCGTGATGATGTCCTCTCCGGGGATGAGGAAGTAGGCATACGCCTTTACATTGGATCGTCCTACTCGCCCCCTCAATTGATAAAGGTCGGCAAGCCCGAACCGGTCTGCCCTGTCGATGATGATCGTATTGGCTGAAGGTATGTCAAGGCCGGAGCCGATGATGGCCGTGGAGACGAGGACGTTAATCTCTTTGTGAAAGAAGGCCCTCATCACGTGCTCAAGCTCCTTTTCATTCATCTGCCCGTGAGCGACGCCGAGCTTTGCCTCAGGCACAAGCTCTCTTAAGAAATTCCCGATCTTGTAGATATCCTGAATGCGATTATGCACGAAAAAGGTTTGGCCGCCGCGTTCAAGCTCTTTCTCAAGCGCCTCTTTGATTGCAGCCGGATTGAACCGCGTGACGATGCTCTTTACTGCAAGCCTTTCCTCAGGCGGGGTTTCAATTGTGCTCATGCTCCTTATGCCGGAAAGCGCCATATGGAGAGTCCTGGGGATCGGCGTTGCAGACAGGGTGAGCACGTCAACGTTTTCCTTTAAGGCCTTAATTTTTTCCTTGTGAGTCACCCCGAACTTATGCTCTTCATCAACGACCAAAAGCCCGAGGTCATAAAAGCTCACGTCTTTTGCAAGCAGCTTGTGAGTGCCGATAATAATATCTATCCCGCCTTCTGCAAGCGCCCTGAGGGTCTGCTTCAGCTCCTCCCTGTTTTTAAACCGGCTGAGGTAATCTACCCTGATAGGGAAGGCGGAGAACCGCGCGGTAAAGGTCTCGTAATGCTGCTCGGCGAGTATCGTTGTAGGGACGAGCACCGCAGCCTGCTTTGAATCGTAAACCGCCTTAAAGCACGCCCTCATTATCACCTCCGTCTTGCCGTAGCCGACGTCTCCGCAGAGGAGCCTGTCCATCGGGGTTATATTTTCCATGTCGCGCTTGATTTCATTAATGGATGTAAGCTGGTCCGGCGTTTCTTCATAGGGGAAAAAATTGTCAAACTCTCCGTGCAGGTCCGTGTCCTCTGAAAAGGCGTGTCCCGCTGCCGTCGAGCGTTTTGCATAAATGGCAAGAAGCCGCTCCGCCATGTCCCTGACCTTCTGCTTGACCTTCTGTTTTGTTCTCTCCCAGGTCTTGCCGCCGAGCCTGTCGAGCTTGGGCCTGACGCCTTCGGGGGCGTGATATTTCCGGACGGAGTCGATGTGCTCAAGCGGGACGTAGAGCCTTGCGCCGTCAAGATATTCTATGAGTATGAAATCTCCTTCGTAGTCTTCGATCTTCTGCTTTTTCAGCCCGAGGAAGGTCCCTATGCCGTGCTCCGCGTGGACCATGCAATCCCCTTCTTTGAAATCCTCTATCGAAGAAATGAGCGTGGAGACGCGCGATTTCTTTGCAGGCTTAAAGGCCGGGCGCTGTCCGAAGACGTCCCTGTCCGAAAGGACGATTATATTTTGATATGCAAAGCCCCTGCTTAATCCGCCCATAGCGATCACCGGGCTGCGGGTGTCTTTTATAACGACGCCGCTGCTTAAAATGGGCGCGTCCGCGTCATGATCAAAGAACAATTCCTTTAATCTCTTTGCCTGCCCCTCCGATGAACAGGCCGTGAGAATGAAATACTGCTCTCGCAGCGCGATGACCCCTTTGACAAAGTCTTCAAGGGTCGTCCTCTCCTCCGGCAAAAGGCCGAGACCCGTGACGCTTTTGATGGGAAAATGAAAGCCGCCGTCCTGTAATGGAAGTGAGGTGAAGGAGAGGACGCGTTGTTCGGAAAATTCCCCTCTTGAGAGGGGTGCAGGGGTGTGTTCCCCTTCCTCGCTTAACCCCTCTGAGTCTCCCCTTGTTAATGGCTCAACCCCACCTGTCCTCCCCTTATCTAAGGGGAGGAACAAGGAGGGGTTATGCCTCTTAATATCATCCGGCTCATTTAAGATAACTGTGCAGTCCGGCAAAAGCCCAAGGAGATTAGGCCCTTCCTCCGGCTCTTGTGCTGGGCATATGTTTATGTCGTTTATCTCCTGCAAAGATAGTTGCGTGTCAATATCAAAGAACCTGAGCGACTCTATCCCGTCGCCGAAAAACTCTACCCTCACGGGATTCTCTTCATCGGGCGGGAATATATCGAGGATGCCTCCCCTGACGCTCATTTCACCTTCTCCCGTAACAATGCTGACGATACGGTATCCCTGCTTTTGAAGGTTTTGAACAATAACGTCCCTGTCAATAATGACCCCTTTTGTAATAGTGAATACCGGGAAGTCTTCTATCTTCCACAGGGGTGAAAGGGCTGCGTCAACAGAGGCGATGAATTTTCCCCTGTTGAGGGTGTAGAGGCTGAGAAGATTTATGGACCGTAAGGGATTATCTTTTGCCGGGATGAGCACGGGGGCTTCAACCTGAAATAATTTCGACCAGAAAGCGGCGTCTGCATGAAATGCAGCGGCTGATTCCTCCGAGGAGCAAAGGAGCAGACAGGTCCCTTTAAACAGCGAAAAAAACAACGCCCCCGAAGAGCCTGACAGCGAGGTAAAGGCATCCGCACTTTTTTCTTCGACGGCCTTAAGGGCTTCTTCAAAGATGGAGAGGTCAAGCGGCATAGTTAAATTTAAGAAGTAGGAAGTTGGAAGTGAGAAGTAGGAAGTTAAAAGAAAGACAGAAACTCATTAAGTCATTTTTTTTACTTCTCACTTCTTACTTCCCATTTCTCACTTTAAATATTCGTGTGCATTCGTGGCTTACTGCAGTTTTTTAAGTTGAAAAGTTATGTAACAGTATATCACATTTGCAAAGCCGTTCAGTTATAATAATTCCACTGTGAAGTTAATGTGTAAATCACTATTACTCCTCTGCCTTCCCTTTCTGCTCTTCTCCGGCTGCGTCAGGGGAGAGACGCCCAAGAAGGTGAGTCTTTCACAAAAGACGGTTGAAGCCCCGGCGGAAGAAATTTCATATCCCCCGCAGGATACCCTCTGGTTCGGGTTCGACCTCAGGCTCGGGCCGAAGGAAGATTTCAGGATTTATATCCCGCTGCTTAAGTATCTTGAAAATGAAACCGGCAGGCGTTTCCGCATAAAATTCTCGGAAAAATATGAGGACACGGTTGAGGACCTCGGCAAGGGCGTCACGCAATTTGCCGCAGTCGGCGCCCTCAGCTTCGTTATCGGCGAGGCAAAATACGGGATCAAGTATCTTGTGAGCGGGGTGAATAAAGAGGGTGACGCGACATATCATTCCATAATCTTTACGAAGCCGAAGAGCGCAATACGGGATTTAAAAGACCTGAAAGGAAAATGCTTCGCGTTCGGGGCGAAAATGTCCACACAGGGACACCTCATCCCACGGAAGATGCTGGAGGATGATGGGATTACACTTAATGAGCTCGGCAAATACCTTTACACAGGCTCCCACTTCGACACCGTAAAATCGGTCTTGAACGGAGAATGCGATGCGGGAGGCATACAGGACGTCCTGGCAAAGAAATTGGAATCCGAGGGGAAGATAACGATATTAAAAATATCCGGGCCTTATCCCAACAGCCTCATCGCATATAACAACGCCGTAGACGGCAAGACGGTTGAGGCGGTCAGGGCCGCGCTTCTTGCATTTGAGCCGATGGGGAAGCATAAGGATATGCTCGCTGACTGGGATAAGACGGAAATGCCCCTGGGGTTTACAAAGGTGAATGAGCTTGAGCTGGAGAAGGTGAAAGCTCTTGCAAGGGGGTACGGGTTGTTAGTCAGGTGAAAAAAGCCTTTCATCCTAGAAACGGCAGTTATATCCACAGATTTCGCAGATAAAGACAAGGAGATAAATAAGTTAGACACATATTGTTTATTCACCCAAAAGGTGAAAGACAACAACTGATTAAGCTTTTAATAAATCTGTGATAATCTGCGTTACTCTGTGGATAAATGCTTTTTTTAGCTTCATCTAAAACGCGATTGAATGTGCTTGGATGATCCTCCACACTTTTAATCCCCAAGCAAGATAGTAAAGATACTTCTGCCGGAAAAAAATTGGGGTAGAAAACAGGATTGGTATCGAAATAAAAAATTGGCCGGGGCGGGCTTGCACTTGTTTTAATTGAAGCGCATATGCTTCAGCCATGTCCCCTAAGTGAGCCCGCCCCGGTCGGGAAAGCAATTATTTACCTTTTCCTCAAACACCTCCTTATTCCCAACGTCGCTCCGCCTATCACAAACAAAACAGAGCTTATAGGCTCGGGCGCTACGGGCGCAGCGGTCACATCGCCGTCACGAACCGCCCATGCGTAACGCTTTTGCGTCTTATCGCTCGTGCCCTGGGTTCCATATAAAAAATTAAACCGCCATGCCTGTGAGAGGTTGTTTTCGTTCTCGGTTTCCGACCAATAATAAGAAGGTCTTACATCCTGAAACAATCCGCTTGAGCTTGACGTAATGCCCTCCTCATAAAAGAGATGTCCCATTTCGCTTCCCGTACAATTGTTACCTGAACAATTAGTGTCGGATTTGGATAGCCGCCAGTCGTCGAAGTCTTCAAAGACAAGGGCGTCCGCCCAAGCAGTGGCTTCGAGCCACGTCATCGTGCCGCCGGGATAATTCGCATTCTGAAGCCACGTTATATTCAAGTCGTCGTCATATATAAGCCCGTTCCCTCTGTCAATCAGGTCTGCGTTTGAAGGGTTTGCAACTGCAAGCGCCAGCATCGCCGCCGCCAGGAAGATAGTAAATTTTCTCATGGATCTTCTCCGTTTCTTTTTTAATGATTTTAATAAAATGATGGATTTCAGTTTGGTGATCGGTCAATAAAATGCGCTTTTCATTTCCATGTCCCCCTTAACATTAATTTGCTCGGTCAGGTCTTATGAGCTGACAAAATTATATTAAACTGATTATGGCTTATTGAAAGGAAGAATTATCTTGGAGCCCTGTCGTCATTTTTATCGTCCCCTTTTTTTGTTTAATATTAAAATCTATTTACTGAAACTTGTCAAGGATTTTGCTTGTGAAGTTTTTATTCTCCAAATAAGGTCAATACAAAGCAATTCTTATGCCAATTTCCTAAAGGAATAAATAAATCTTTGCCGACGCCGAAACTCAAGACGGATAAAATCACTAACCTTTTAATATTAATGAAAAAATCAACATTGATATACGCCGCCTGAAAGCGTCTCTAAAGTATACAGGGATTTTTTCCGTATTAAATACTAAATGTATGGCACTGTGACCGGTGTGCAAATTTTGTGCTGTCACATATTATTATATGGTATCCTAAAGGGTATTCCGGGATGGGCCGAAGCAATTAAGTAGTTTTTAAGGTTTTTAAAATTTGACACCTTAATATATCATCAATCCTAAATTCGGTAACTGTTTTTGAAAGGAACCGTTTATGTCATTTATAGTTAATATTGCATCAGGCGAAAAAGAATTGGCGGAGATTTACAGGTTGAGATATAAGGTGTACTGCCTGGAATGGGGTTATGAAAAGCCGGAGAACCATTCCGAGATCATAACGGATGCGTATGATAATGACGCCTTACACTTTACCGCAAGAGATCCCGCGCAAAAAGTTGTAGGAGCGGTCAGGCTGCTGTTTGATCCGCATGAAGGTTTCCCCATTGAGAGATATTGCGAATTGGACTTTAACAGGGAAGCCCTTCCCAGGGATAAAACGGCCGAGATCTCAAGACTTGTGATCCATAGGGATTACAGGAGAAGGACCGAGGATAAATATATATACGGTCCCGACGAAGAGAGAAGAAGCATCGGGAGCTTCAATCCTCAATATCAATCGACAAACAGTAATTACTACGCCAGGAGATTTGAGGACAAATATAGATATAAACAGAACCCGTCGCGTACGAATATGTCGCAGAGCGAGAGGCGGAACAGGCATGAGCTTATCATAAGCTTGTACAAAGCCGTATATCAGGAAAGCAAGCGGAGGCAGTTAAGCCATTGGTACGCCATTATGACCAAGGGGATCGTGCTGCTGCTTGAAAAATTCGGATTAGAGTTTGAAGCGATCGGAGATCCTGTGGATTATTACGGCATCCGGACCCCTTATCTGGCTGAAATAACGAAAATAGAGCAGAGGATGTCGGAAATGGATCCGGAGCTGTATAAAGAATTTACGGATGGCTTATAATCCTTGCTATAATCTCTCTATTAAATAAATTCCGAATTCCGTTGCATATGGATGGAGCATGAAAGCCAAATACGCTTTTGCCGTTGATAGCGCCCTTGCGATAAAAACCTGGCCCCCGAACATGGAAAAATTAAGCCATAGACCGGCGGCAGGGATTATCGGGAAAAAGGTGGACAAGATATTCCCTCTGCTGCAGGGCAAAATAGAGCTTGTCTTCAACGACGGCAAAAAGAGGCGCATAACAGACTTCAGGAACACGTGTCTCATGGGCACGGACCTTTCTTCCGATGTATATATAAACCCGGTAAAAGATAAAAAAGGCAAGGTCGGAGAAGTACACGTCGAATTCGATAACGTCACCGGGGAATGTCCTCTCGGCAGAAGACTCTCGGATTCGGAGAGAATGATAGCCATAGGGAAAGTGGCTTCGTCTCTCGCTCACGGCGTAAGAAATCCGTTAAACGCCATAAAAGGCGCCGTAGTTTATTTGAGAGAGAGATACGGGCATGAAGCCACGCTCCTTGAATTCAGCACGATAATCAACGATGAGATAAACAAGCTCGACAGGTTTATCTCAAATTTTTTAAGCGCGGCAAAAGGGGAGACGAAGTTTGTTCAGGTAAACCTCGAGGACGTCCTCAGGTCCATCATCACGATGATCAAGCCCCGCGCAGAGATACAGAATATCGACATCCGGCAGGACCTTCGAGTCTTGCCTCCTGTTTCCGGGGACCCTTTCCAGATAGAGCAGGCCTTGTTCAATATAATCAATAACGCCATGGAAGCGATGCCGAAGGGCGGCGCAATTAATATAAAGACCTCCCTGAAATGGGAAAAAGACAGCGACTATGCCTCGATAGAGATCTCGGACACGGGCAAAGGCATCCCCGAAAAAGCGCTGAGCAGACTCGGCGAGCTTTCACGTAAACCCGAGAAAAACGACAGGGGCTTCGGCGTCTTCCTCTCCCGCGAGATAATAAAATCCCATAACGGGAAGCTGCTGTGGGAAAGCATCAGGGGCAAGGGCACGACATTTAAAATCTTTTTACCTGTAAATTCAATGGGGCCGATAAGTCCCGGAGGAAAATGAGCGGATATTTTCGGAGCGGACAGTGAACAGAAAAAATACCGGAACCGTTCTTTTGGTCGATGATGAGCCGAATGCTTTAAGGGTCTTATCGGCGATCCTGAAGGAGGCCTCATATAATATTTATCAGGCCGACGGAGTCGACAGGGCCCTGGAGATCGTTTCCGCCGAAAACATCGATGCGGTCATTACGGACCTTAAAATGCCCGGGAAGGACGGCGTATACTTTTTCAACTATTTGAAATCAAATTACCCCTATATCCCGGTAATTTTTCTTACGGCCTTCGGGACGGTCGACTCCGCCGTCACGGCAATGACGGAAGGGGCCTTTTTTTATTTTATCAAGCCTCCCGACTACATCAAGCTGAAGGCTATATTGGCCAAGGCCGTTGAGCAGAGGAGACTCAAAACCGAGATCGCCGACCTTAAAAGCCGGCTTGAATCGACATACGGGTTTTCGAGCATCATAGGAAAGAGCCCCGGCATGGAGAGCGTATTCAGGATGGTGGAGACCATCAAGGATTCATCCTCCAACGTCCTGATAACCGGAGAGACCGGCACCGGGAAAGAGCTGCTGGCAAGGGCGGTACATTATACCAGCCGGAGGCACTACAGGCCTTTTGTGGCGGTCAACTGCGCCGCGGTGCCGCGCGAGCTCCTTGAGGCCGAATTTTTCGGGCATGAGAGAGGCGCCTTTACCGGCGCCGTCTCGAGGAGGCTCGGAAAATTCGAGGAGGCAAACACCGGGACTTTGTTCCTCGACGAGATAGGCGAGCTGGAGCTTTCTCTGCAGGCCAAGATATTGAGGGCGATCCAGGAGAAAGAGATTGAGCGCGTAGGAGGGAATAAAAAGATAAAGATCGACATACGTCTTATCGCCTCTACAAACCGGGACCTGGCAAAAGAGGTGAGGTTGAAAAACTTCAGGGCCGACCTCTATTACCGCTTAAACGTAGTGCAGGTCAAACTGCCGCCGTTAAGGGAAAGAAAAAGCGACATCCCTCTGCTTGTAACGCATTTTATAGACAAATTCTCCCAGCGTGAAAACAAAGCCGTTGCCTCCGTCTCGCCCGAGGTGATGAAGGTTTTTCTTCAATATGATTGGCCGGGGAATTTAAGAGAGCTTGAGAACGTCATAGAGAGGGCGGTCGTCCTTGCCAAAAGGGAGGTTATAGGCATAAAGGATATACCGGGTGAGATCAAAAAAGGCATAAAGACGGGAACCCTCAATGGCGATGCTCTAAAACCTCTCAAAGAGATGGAGCTCGAGACGGTCATAAAGGCCGTAAACATGTTCAACGGTAATAAATCAAGAGCAGCCCAGGCACTCGGAATAACGAGGAAGGCCCTCTACGGCAGGCTCAAAGAGGCAGACGCTAACCTCCTGAAAAAGACAGAAGGATGGAAATGACGTTTGTATCCTACAAAATTGTGTGTCTTTCATATACACTTTTCAAGGATTTTGAAACTCTCTTGATTTTCAATGTGTTTCCCTTCGGACAAGAAAACATTGTTTCCTTTCGATACACTTTCTGAATATTTCCTCAAGAAATTATATCCTTATACAGTGGAGCCATTCAGCATAATTTCTCAAAATAAAATAAAACAATACGGGCAGTTACACTCCCCTAATCCTCTCCTGGGGGGGAAAGGCTTACGTGGCATTATAATTGCACTTCTTAAGTGAGGCGCTTACAGAAGTCTTTATTCGTCATTCCCGAGGTAGTAATCGGGAATCCAGTTTCTTTCTTATTCTGGTTCCCCGCTTTCACGGGGACGGCGTCTGGATACCCGTTTTCACGGGTATGACGACACAAGTCATTTTGCAGGGACTTTTGCAAGAGGCTCTTATTACATTATGTTTTCTACGAAAAGAATATTAATAATAGACGAAGACGGCTTCTCGAAGATCTGCTCGGCTATCCTGAACGAGGAAGGGTATCAGACAAAGCTTGCCATCTCATCGGAAGAAGCCGCCCGGCTTGTCTCAAACGACGGCATCTCCCTGATCGTCTCGAGTTATCCTTACGCCCTGTCTCTTTTAACATCAAGGATAATAAAGGACATACCTACAATAGTCTTATCGGATGAATTGAACAATGACCTGATGGAGATAATGAAGCGGATCAAAAATTCAATCTGTCTTGTCAAGCCCCTTGATTTCGAGAGGTTTAAGTATATAGTCAGGGGAATTATCAACGGTTATCTGAACTTATCGGGGGGGAATATCATTGCATAAAATAACGGCGGTCCTTATTTTGTTTTTTGTTTTGGCTGCAGGCTGCAATAAAGGCCTGAGCAAGCAGCAATATTATGAAAAAGGCGTCAAGTTTCTTGAAAGCGGAAATGCCAACGGAGCGATTATCTCTTTTAAGAAAGCTATCGAGCTGGACCAGAATTATTTTGAGGCCAGGTATCAATTGGGGCATGCGTATTATTTACAGGGTAAATATGAATCCGCCGAGAAAGAGTTCCTTAAGGTGCTGAGGTTGAACCCGTCATTTAATGACGCTCACGTAGCTCTCGCAAAGACATACGTCAACACGTCTAAAGTTGAGGACGCAATAAAAGAGATAAATCTGTATCTGGGGAAAAACAGCGGCAATCCGGAGGCATATGAGACAGCCGCTGCGATATATGCCGTAAAGAAGGACTATGAAAAGGCAGAGGAATATTTGAATAAAGCGCTCGGCCTTTCTCCGAAGCGGGTTTCTTCAAAGCTGGTCCTTGCAGAAGTTTATTCGGCAAGAGGGGATATCGATAAGGCGGAGGCTCAGATAAAAGAAGCGCTTGAGTTTGACGCCAGGGATAAAAAAGCCTTATATGCCCTTGCGAGGATAAGACATAGGCAGGGGAAAAATGCGGACGTGATAAGCATATACCAAAAGATACTCGACGTCGACCCGAATAATCTCGGCGCGCAATTTGAATTAGGCTTGGCTTACATCCAGGACAAGAAGCTTGATAAGGCCAAAGAGATAGCCGGGAAAATAAGAAAGGCATATAAACAGAGCTCCGAAGGTTCGTATCTAACGGGACTTGTGCTTTTCTACGAAAAGAAGATTGACGAGGCCCTGGCTTTATTTCAGAAGTCCTCGCATAAAAAGGACATCCCGGGAGCGTTTTATTATATCGGTCTCTGTTATTTTGAAAAGGGCAATCTGGAGCAGGCTGTAAGCGAATTCCAAAACGCGATTGATATGATGCCGGGAATGGTCCAACCCCGTCTCTTGCTTGCACTGACACACTTGAGGAAAGGCCGGGCTGAAGAGGCTGAAAGAGAGACTAAAAGGGTTCTGGAAATGGACGGGGAAAATGCGCTGGCCCATAACCTGCTGGGAAGCGCCTATCTTGCGCTTAAGAAGAGCGACCTTGCCATGGAGGAATTCGACAGGGCTATCGAGCTTAATCCCGGACTTGTTGACGCGCATATAAAGAAGGGCGCCTTCAGCCTGGTTTCCGGAGATAGTCAGAAAGCGGAGCAGGAATTTTTAAGCGCCGTCAAGATTGCGCCCGCCTTGCTGGACAGCAGGATCATATTAGCCAAGTACTATATAAGGATCAACAAATTCCAGGAGGCGGTGAATATTTTAAGAGAGGGCTTAAAGGGCGATGCAAACGACGCGGTCCTTTACAACATGATCGGAGCGGCCTATCTCAGCGCCAATGACAGCGAGAACGCGAGGCAGAATTATGAGAAGGCGATATCCTCCAACCCGAAGTTCCTGCAGCCGTATTTTAATTCAGCCGCCGCTTACCTGAATACAGGGGAGAAAGAGGCCGCGCTAAAGGAATATAAAAGGGTTCTTGCGGTTGATAAGAACAATGTCACGGCCCTGATCATGCTTGCAAGGGTTATGGAGGCGGATAAAAAGGACCAGGAGGCGGTTTCTTATTATATGAAGGCCAAAGAGCAGGGGAAGCCGGCAGCGTACCTGAACCTCGCGGCATATCACATTAGAAAGAAAGACACTAAGCAGGCTGCCGAGGTTCTTAAGGAGGCCTTGCACGTCGATCCCAAAAACGTTCAGGCCAGGGAGATGATGGGACTTCTGCACATGAGCAATAAAGATTATAAGGAGGCCCTTTCGGTATATAGAGATTTAAAAGAAGGATCTCCCGAGATCGGAGCCGTAAGAATGGCCGACGTTTATGCCGCAATGGGCGATTATGACAAAGCGGTAACGGAGCTTAAGGGACTGCTGGGAAAAGAAACGGACAAAGCGGCGGTACTGAAGGATATAGTAAACCTTTATATAATGAAAAAAGATTTCACGGCGGCTGAAAAGACGGCAAAAGAGCTCATCTCCTTAAAACCTGAGAGCGATGCCGGCTATCTGACGCTTGCAGCAGTATATTCGGAAAGCAGTCAATTCCGGGATGCGATCAACACATTAAAAAAGGCGCAGGAGATCAACCCTAAAAACATTGCGGCTAAAGAGGCCTTGGGGAGGGTTTACACATCGCTTAAAGACTTCCAGAAGGCGATGGATATTTTCAAGGACATCGAAAAGACAAATCCCGGGTATGCGATTGCCCATTTTCTTCAGGGAAGCGTTTTAGAGCAAATGGACAATAAGAAGGACGCCGTCGAAAAATATAAGAAAGCCCTCGAGCTTTCTCCGAACCTTACTCCTGCCTTAAATAATCTTGCGTATCTGTATGCGGAAGGCTACGGCCCGGTTGATAAAGCCGTCGAGCTGGCGGAAAAGGCAAAAAAATTAATGCCGAAGGACGGAAGCATAACCGATACCCTGGGGTGGGCTCTGTATAAAAGCGGAACATACGATGACGCCTTGAAATATTTTATAGAAGCGACGTATTACCTTCCCGGAGACCCTTCCGTCCGCTATCATCTGGGGCTGGCATATCTTAAAAAAGGGGTCGAAGACAAGGCCGAGGAGCAGCTTAAGAATTCCATACGTCTCGGACGCTTGAGCTCTTTTGCCGAGTTTAAGAACGCTCAGGAGATTCTGGACGGTATGAAAAAGAGATGAGTTTTATGAGGAACCCTTTTACGTCAAAAAGTGTTTTACTCATACTCGGAGACATAGCGGTCTCCGTTGCCTCCATCTATGCGGGCATCTTTTTAAGGACCCTGGGCGAATATTCATTTCAACTGCAAAAGTATTCCCCTATGGCCCCGAAGGTTGCGGCCTTCGCGTGTATCTTAATATTTATGTGTTTTCTGCTGGACCTTTATAACCTTGATAAGAAGGTCGGGAAAAAAGAAATATTTCTGAAGATATTAATTGCGAACGTCTTAGTTGCCGTTCCTCTCGGCGCAATTTATTATTTTCTGCCTTTTGCCAAGCTCGGGAGGGGTATTTTATTCTTATCTCTTTGCTTCTCCATCCTGCTTCAGTCGGTCTGGCACATCGGCTATGCCCTGTTCCTGAGACTGCCGGTCGCTACCAAGAGGGTGCTGATACTCGGTACCGGGCCTATAGCGCAGACCATGGGGAACCTGCTTCTTAGAAACAATAACGGCTTTGCATTAGCCGGTTACGTTAACTGCGTGGGAGAGCCTATCCATGTCCCCAAGGATGACGTGATCGGTGAAGGAGAAGGGCTTCTCGCCATCGCCTTGAAAGAAAGGGTGCAGAAGATCGTGGTCTCTCTCAGTGAAAGAAGGGGGACTTTGCCTGTGCGGGAAGTGTTGAACTGCAAGCTGCAGGGGGTGGATATAGTTGACGGCCCGTCGTTTTACGAACAGCTTACGGGTAAGCTGCTTATCGAGAACATGAACCCGAGTCATCTTATTTTCTCGGACGGCTTTAAAGTTACCGCTGCCAGACGCTATTTTAAGCGCATATTGGACGTCATCCTTGCCGCCGCCGGCCTTATACTCTCATGGCCGTTCCTGCTCATCGTGCCCGTGCTCATCAAACTGGATTCAAAAGGCCTGGTGCTGTTCAAACAGGAGCGCGTCGGGGAAGGGGAGAAGCTCTTCACCCTCTTTAAATTCAGGACGATGGTTGACGGCGCTGAGGAAGAGACGGGCCCCGTATGGTCCATGGACGGAGACAGCCGTATTACGAAGCTTGGAAGATTTTTGAGAAAAAGCCGTCTTGATGAGATCCCCCAGTTGTTCAACGTACTCAGAGGGGATATGAGTTTTACGGGTCCAAGGCCTGAGAGGCCGTTCTTTGTCGAATCCTTAAAAATACAAATCCCTTATTATTCTGAAAGGCACTGCATAAAACCGGGAATAACGGGGTGGGCTCAAGTTAAATATGAATACGGTGATTCGATAGAGGACGCGATCGAAAAAATGAGATACGATCTTTTTTATATAAAATATCAATCCCTCTCTCTTGATATGCTTATCGTAATGGATACCTTTAAGGTGATCCTCTTCGGAAGAGGGGGGAGATAAGAAAAATTTCAAATTTCAAATTTCAAATTAAAAAACAAGATTAAAGAAAAATGAATTTTTATCCGAAAACGAATGTAACCGGAGGAAGCGTGAAATACTTTATTTTTATTGTGATTTTTTTATTGTTGTTTTCAATTAACGCCTATGCGAAAGACTATGTTATCGGAGACGGGGATTCCATCAAAATATCCGTGTGGGGGAATCCGGAATTAAGCCTTGATACCAGGGTCAGGCCGGACGGAAAGATCGCGATACCTTCTGTAGGTGAAATAAAGGCCTCGGGACTGACCCCGATGGAATTGACAAAGGTCCTCGAAAAAGAGATGACAAGGGTTGTAAAGACGCCCATTGTAACGGTCATTGTGACGGACATAACGAATTACCGGATATTCGTTTTCGGAAAGGGCGCGCCTGCGGGAATGAAGACGCTCTCGAGGGAGACGACCCTTCTTGAATTCCTTTCCCAACTGGGTTCCTTGGAAAAAAGCCGATCTGGAAAACGCATATCTCGTAAGAGACAAGAAGAAGATAAAGAGCGGGTTCTATCAATTATTTGAAAAAGGCGATTTCAGCCAGGACGTCGTCCTGGAGCCTAACGACATGCTGTTTATCCCGGACGTATTTGAAACCAGGATCAGCATAGTCGGAGAGATCAAAAAACCGATGACCATGGATTACAGGGAAGGGCTTACCATCATGGATATTCTTTTAAATGCCGGGGGGTTTACGGAATTTGCAAAAAAGAACGACGTCGAGATCCTTAGAAGAAAGGAAAACGGCGAAAGGGTAAAAATACCCGTCAAGGCCAAGGACCTGCTGAAGGGAGATCTAAACGAGAACATCGCACTCAGGCCGGGCGACGTTGTGGTAGTGAAAGAAAGCCTGTTTTAAAAAAGCAGAGGGCCAAGGGCGGAGAGGCCTATGTTTGACTCTATGCTTGATCAAGGATTATATTAAGGAGAAAAAATGGTGGAAACATCACAAATGGACCTAAAAAAATTCTGGCGTCTTATAGTCATGCGGAGATATCTTTTTATTGCCGTTTCCCTGCTCTGCATGTCGGTAATAGTGTGGGGGAGCTATTTTGTCCCTAAGATGTATGAGGCGCAGTGCACGGTCCTGGTTGAAAGGAACGTTATCAACAACCTCGTCAAGGACATTGCGATAACTCCGTCGCTGGATGAAAGGATCAGGGTGATGTCTTATACCATGACAAGCAGAAATCTCCTCATGAAGGTGATAAGCGAGCTGGACCTCGACGTCGGCAGGGAAAAGGCCGGAGATATGGAAGAGCTCGTAAAAAACTTCCAGGACAATACGGTGATCAAGATGGTCAACAAGGGAAGCAAAGCAGGGGCTGCGGACTGGTTTTCAGTCACTTACAGGGACCGGAGCCCGAAGATCGCAAGGGACTATATCAACACGCTGGTGAGAAGGTATATTGAGGAGAACGTATCGGCCAAAAGAGACGAGTCTTTTGAGGCCAATAAATTCCTTGCGGAGCAGAGAAAATATTTTAAAGATAAACTGGACGTGGTGGATGAGAATATTATGAACTTCAGAAGGAGCAAAGGCATCTATATCGCCATAGACGAGAAGACGATCGTAGGAGAGATAAAGAGCGCCCATGACACCCTTGAATCCATCAAAACCCAGAAGACGGAGCTGGAGGCTAAAAAGAGCGCGACAGAGAAGCAGATCAAAGAAGAGAAGCCGTATACGGTGGCGATGCTGGGAAAGACGAAAGGCGATTCCTTAATGTCGCTCCAGAATAAATTGAATGAGCTGCTGTTGAAGTATACGGAGAATTATCCCGAGGTCATCAAGCTTAAGGCGGAAATTGAGTCTTTGAAGAAACAATTGCAGGACAAGCCTTCCGACGCGGAATCCCCCCGGGACGCTGAAACGGAGATGACCGCCTTAAACCCTTTCCACCAGAAGCTGAAAGAAGAGCTGGCAAAGATAGACGCGGAGATAGCCGCCCTCTCCGCAAAGGAAAGACATCTGATTTCTTTATTGGAATCGAAGAAGGAATATCTCAGGGATATCCCGCTCGAAAAGAAAAACCTGGCCGACCTGGAGAGAGAGAGGGACACCTATAAGAACATCGACAACGAGCTTGTTTTTAAACTCGGACAAAGCGAAGTCTCCAAGCAGATGGAGATCCAGGATAAGACAGAGACCTTCAGGATAGTCGATTCCGCCATCCTGCCGGCAAAACCCGTATCGCCCAACAGGTTGTTGTTTATATTAATGGGAATTATCGGCGGCCTTGTCGGGGGTCTTGGGGCCGTTTTTCTGTTTGATTACGTCGATCATTCGATCAAGTCGGTGGATGAGATAAAAAATTACTTTAAAACGCCGGTGCTTGCCGTTATCCCGCAGATCATCACCGACGAGGAGATAAACAGGAAGAAAAAATTGGACCTGAAGGTATATGCGATTTCAATAGCATATCTTTCAATCATCGCCGCCCTTTTCGTCAAGGAAGCGATAGGGAAATTTTTGTAGAGTAAATTTTCAAAAAACAAGAGGAAGCTAAATGAGCAAGATCGAAGAAGCGCTTGAGAAGGCAAGGATATTAAGAGAATCCGAAGGCGACGACCAGGGCGATAAATTCGACAACTTCAGGATGCTCGAGCCTAAGAAAGTCGACAACCCTTACATCATAACGGCCACCCTGCCGGATTCGCCGATTTCCGAGGAGTACAGAAGACTCAAGTCGATGCTGATAAGGGACACAAAAACGAATTTCCTGAACACGATAATGGTCACGAGCTCGGTCGAGGCCGAGGGAAAGACCCTCACCGCGATAAATCTCGCGATAACGCTGGCTCAGGAGATAGACCATACGATACTCCTTATCGACGCGGACATGAGGAAACCCATGGTGCATGAGTATCTGGGGATAAGCTATGAGCTCGGACTTTCCGATTATCTGACCGGCGATATGGACCTTTCCGAGGTCCTTATAAAAACGGGCATCGGGAACCTGATGCTTATTCCCGCCGGGCATACGGTCCATAACCCCGTGGAGCTGCTTTCATCCGACAAGATGAAGACTCTCATAAAGGAAGTCAAGCACAGATATGTGGACCGGTACGTCATCATCGACACGCCGCCGATCCTTCCTTTTGCGGACGCCATTTCCATAGGCGAATTGGCGGACGGCGTGCTCTTTGTCGTCAAGGAGAGGCACGTACAGAGAAAATCCATCGAGAACGCAATGAACCTGCTCAAGGATTCGAGGATCCTGGGCGTAGTGTTCAATCATGCAAGCGTAGAAAACCTTGACGGGCATTATTCACGCTACTACTATTACAACAACAAATATAAGAAGAAGGAGAAAAAATGAAGAAGCCCGCATGCTTCTGCGCGCTGGCGGCCGTCCTGCTCTCGACTCAAACGTCTTCATTTGCCAGGCTCGAGATAACTCCAAGCGTCAGTTTAAGGGAAGAATATAACGACAATATTTTCCTGTCGAGGAACGAGAAGGACGACGATTACATAACTACGATCACCCCGGCGGTCTCATTTCAGTACGCCCCCAATAAATTATTGGACCTCGACCTTGATTACAAATTGAACTTCAGGTTCTACGGAGACCACAACGAATTCAACGACACGAGTCTCAGGGATTCTCAAAATGCAAGCTTTCAGGCGAAGTCCCAGCCGTTGAATTATCTTTATCTCGACGTCACGGACACCTACCAGAGAGTGCCGATAGACGTGAGAAAGCCCTCTGCCGAGGGCAATGAGATAATCAACGTTACCGAAAGCAATATGGCTTTCGTTTCTCCATATATAAAATACCCCTTGACGCCGAGTTTTTTATCGACGATAGGATATGAATATAACAATAAATGGTACAGGACAGAATTAAGGGATTCTGTAAGCCATGCGGCTTTTTTGACATTGGGCAAGACTTTTTCGTCAAAATTAAACATGGATCTGAAATACAGGTACTATAAATTTTTTACCGACACATTAGAAGGCTCGGATGTGATTAGAGATTATGACAGCCATCGGGGCTCGCTTATGCTTACCTATCAGGCCTCGCAGTATTTCAAGGTCGACGGCGAAGTCGGGGAATCAAAATTTGATTACAGCTCCGGCAATGATTCCAAAGGCACCTTCTGGAATGTAAGCTCCGATTATGATTTCAGGAATGCGAATGTGACGTCATTGGGTTTAAGCTACGGCACTTCCTTTAAAGACTCGCCGTTATCAGGCGTATTCAGGAGCAGAGAAGCGGACCTGAGCTTCAAGACGGGGAGGGTCCTTGTGCTGGAGATAAACCCCTATTATTCGAAAGACACGTTCTTAAGGACCGACAGGACCGACTGGACCACAGGCGTGAAGATCGACCTGGCGCGGCCCTTGACCGAGACGCTGGCGCTCTCGCTCAATGGAAAATGGGAAAAACATAAATTCCTGCCTGAGGATGAAAGGGTCCGCAAATACGGCGCCGGAGGCGAGCTCAATTATAAAGTGAGCAAGAGCATTACCGCGGGAATAGGCTACAAATATAACTGCAGGAATTCGAATAACGATGAGGAAGACTTCAACAACAACATTGTCTGGCTGCTGGCGAAAGCTGTTTTTTAGGTCGCTAAGATGTATGAGAAGCATTTTTCCTTCAAATATAAACCCTTTGATTTAGTCCCCAACCCGGACTTTATTTTTCTGAGCGGCACCCACCACAAGGCGATCACTTACCTTGATTACGGAATAAAGGAGAAGATCGGCTTCATCCTCCTGACAGGCGAGATCGGCTCCGGCAAGACCACCATTATCCGCAGCCTCATTAAGAACCTCAACGGCTCCGTCAAGCTTTCAAGGATCAATAACACGAAGGTCTCCTCGGAGCAGCTCATATCGATGATCAACGAGGACTTCGGGCTTGTCGTGGAGGGGAAAGGCAAAAGCAGGCTTTTGAGCGAGTTGAACGAGTTTCTCATCGAGCAGTATTCAAAAAAATCCCAGCCGATATTATTGATCGACGAGGCGCAGAATCTATCGCCGGACCTCCTGGAGGAGATAAGACTGCTTTCCAACCTCGAGACCGACAGGTCAAAACTGCTGCAGATAATCCTTGTAGGGCAGCCTGAGCTTAAAAGGGTTCTCATGCTTCCCGAATTGATCCAATTACGCCAGCGCATTAACATCAGCTATCATATCTCGCCTCTTATGATCGATGAGACCGCCGGATATATAAAACACCGCCTTGCCATAGCGGGCAACCCCGACGCTATAAGACTTCAGGACGACATGCTGCAGATCATCTATCAATTCAGCAGAGGCATCCCGAGGCTGATCAATATCCTGTGCGATTTCGCGCTGCTTACCGCTTACGCTGAGGGTGAGAAGGAGGTAAGCATCGACATTATCCGTGAAGTTGCGAAAGACCTTGAAGCCCGTGATTACTGGAGTGAAGCTCAGGATAAAGCCCTTTATGGGCAAAACAGGGAAGGCGGCGCTCCCGAGCTGTTGAAAGCGGCCGGCGACATCGCCCTGCGGCTTATAAGGCTTGAAGAGATGGTTAAGAACGTTCCCGATCTTAAAGCAATACAGGATAGAGTGGTACGGATGGAGGAAGAAGTGGCAAGGCTGATAAATGCCGATGAGGGCGATAAAACAGCCGAGATTTTGGACCGGCTTATAAAGCTTGAGCGGATGCCCGTTGTTATGGACGCCGGGAAAGAGGATGAGCTCCAATCTGAAGATGAAAAGCGCGTGCGGAAGGAATTGCACAGGTTTACGAGACAGATTGAAGAGATCACAAATACAATAACTTATTTGAATAAAAGACTAAAGGATCAATAGCAGAAAGTCGCAATGAACTTAAAATCCTAAGCTTGTAAGCATTCATCTGCAGGCTGAAATCCCCTCCTTTACAAGGAGGGGTTGGGGAGGTTTTGATAATTTTATCAATACCCCTCCTAACCTCCCCTTGTAAAGGGGAGGATTTTATTTAAAGAAGCTCCCTCAGTGAGGTCCTTATGTGACTGAGAGGGCGGAGCCGTGTAAAGATTTCGAGATTATTATTTTCTCCCGGATGGACAGCAAGATCTCTTTTGTCATACTTTCATTCAATTCTTATAGATACTTAAGAAGGTGTTTTGATTCCATAATAGCGAAGTGCGGGGAAGAAGGCCTTCATTACGAGATTATCGTAATCGACAACGGCTCAGCCGACGAATCAAAATCAATTATTGCGTCTTACAAGGAGAGGTACCCGCATAAATTATTGCCCATATTTTTACCTGAAAACATGGGTACGACGTATCCGAGGAATTTAGGTTTAAAGAAGTCACAAGGCGAATATATATGCATCCTCGATTCCGATACGGAGTTGCTTGACGGCTCCATAAGGAATGTATTGGGAATCCTGAAAGACAGGTCGGACGTGGGCCTCGTAGCTCCCCGGTTGCTGCTGGATGACGGCGTCATTCAAAATTCTGTAAAAAAATTCCCCACCTTCTGGCACAAAATAATCAAGCTGCCGAACGCCGTCTTTAAAATAAACACCCCGAACGTTGATTTCTATTCGGACTTTCCTTTCAAGGCCGAGACCCCCGTTGATTCGGCCATTTCAGCCTGCTGGATTTTCAGGAGCGAGCTGCTTTCCGAGATCGGGTATCTGGATGAAAAGCTGTTTTATTCCCCCGAGGACATGGAGTTTTGCATGAGGGTGCGCAAAAGCAGCAAGAGCATCATCTATTATCCTTTTCTTGAAATATTGCACCATACCCAGCAAATATCCCATAACGCCCCTTTCTCGAAGATATCGCTCAGTCATTTTATGGGGCTGCTTTATTACTTCAGGAAACACGGCGGATGGTTTTCAACCAGGAAAATTTACAACAGATTTAAACAGTCGCGGTCGAATTAAAGTCTATTTATGACTATAATGAAACGCTCAATAAGGTGTCATTCCCGCAGTTTTTTGAGCGGGAATCCAGAGTGGAAGATAGATTCCGGCTTAAGGACTGCCGGAATGACAGACAAGCGGGGAAAAGATGAAAATGCTGAAGATCATTAATATCGTAGGCGCGAGGCCCAATTTCATGAAAATTGCTCCTATCATTGAGGCCATCGGTAAATACAATAATGAGGCTGCAAGCAAACGACATATAAAAAGCCTTCTTGTACACACGGGCCAGCATTATGACGAGAAAATGTCGAAGCTCTTTTTTGACGACCTTGAGATCCCGAAGCCCGACATTGATTTAGGGATCGGCTCCGGCACGCATGCAGAGCAGACGGCGGAGATCATGAGACGCTTTGAACCTGTCCTGCTTAAAGAGAGGCCGGATTACATCTTAGTGGTCGGAGACGTAAATTCTACTATAGCATGCGCCTTGACGGCCTCTAAATTGGGGGTGAAGATCATTCACGTCGAGGCCGGGCTCAGGAGCTTTGACAGGAGCATGCCGGAAGAGATAAACCGCGTGCTTACGGATGCGATCTCCGACATCCTTTTCACCACTGAAAAAGGGGCGGAGGATAATCTCTTGCGTGAAGGGATTTCAAAAGAAAAAATATTTTTTGTCGGCAACGTCATGATAGACACCTTGCTCAAACAAAAAAAGAAGGCTCAGGGGTCCGATGTCCTTTCCCGCTTAGGCTTGACCGGTTCGAAAACCGAAGCCCGGCGCCCGAAGCCTCTTCCTTATGCGGTCTTGACACTTCACAGGCCGAGCAACGTGGATAAAAAAGAAAACTTATCCGGCATCATGGAGGCGGTTTCGGTGATTTCCGAAAAAACGCCGGTAATTTTTCCGATCCATCCAAGAACAAGAAAAAAAATCGATGAATTCCGTCTTCAGCATTTTTTTAACGCATCGGCTGGAAAGCCGGCAAAAAAGGCAGGGATTTATTTGACGGAGCCGTTGGGTTATCTGGATTTCCTTAATCTAATGTCGAATACCCGGTTGATTTTGACCGATTCAGGCGGGCTGCAGGAGGAGGCCACGGTCCTCGGCGTTCCGTGCATCACCCTGCGGGAAAATACCGAGCGCCCCGTAACAGTTACCGAGGGGACCAATAAAGTGGTCGGCACGAATAAACTGAAGATAATCGAGGAAGGCCTTAATGCGCTGAGAGACGGCGCGCGGAAAAGGCGCATCCCTGAATTGTGGGACGGGAAGGCTGCTGAAAGGATAGTCGAAATTATATTAAGGAATCACAACCCTAAATAGAGTCTGTCCATAAACTCGATTTAGTTGTCATTCCGGCTTGTCCGGAATCTGCTGGTTCAATCTTAAAGATTGAACCGAATGTTTTATGGTTCAGGCTGCAAGCCTGAACCAGCGACAGGGGCGGGAATGACGACAAAGAAGGAGGCAGGTGAAGCAAATATTTAAGAAATCCAATTACATTACGCTGATTATCCTTATCTTACTAATATTATCAAGCGGTTCAATTGCTTATAGCAGCGAACCGCCGTTTGTCATCATTACAATAGACGTCGAGTCAAGAAAATTCAACGATGCCTCATGGCCCATGCCGGAGCAGGTAAACGCCGTATGCATGAATAATGTGCCTTGCGGATTGGGGAAAATGACGGAGCTTTTAAAGGAAAAAGGATTTCCGGCTGTTTTTTTTCTGAACGTTTATGAATATAAGAAATACGGCGAGAAACCGATAATGGAGCTAGCAAAATGGTTTGACGGGGCAGGGCATGACGTTCAACTCCATACCCATCCGCAATGGGCATATGACAAAGCCCGCAATTTGACGCATCAGTACACGCTGGACGAGCAGATTAAAATCATCAAGGACGGCAAGTACCTGCTCGAAAAATGGCTGGGCAAACCCGTCTTGGCTCACCGCGCAGGCGCTTACGGAGCCGATGAAAATACGTTGAAGGCGCTTATAGAAAACGATATTCTTTATGAGAGCTCTCTTTTCATTGCTTCAGAGAACTCGAAGGTCACCGCCCTTGATTTAAGGAAAAACGTTTTATCCATGTACGGGCCGCTTTATGAATTCCCGGTAACCGTCTATAGGAAACATGAATCCCCTCCTTTTTTAGAAGGTCTCTTAAAACCTGTTTCACGGGTCAGAAAATATGACGTGAACTGGTTTGCCGATGCGGATGAGGCTGAAAAAGCCCTTCAAAAGGCAGTGGAATTAAAGCTGGATTTTATAATTCTTTTCCTGCACAGTTTTTCATTTGTTGAAGAATATCACAATGACGGCGCGAAGAAAGCCCGCATGTCGTCGATTAAGAACTTTGAACGGGCGCTCGATTTTATAGCTAAGAACAAGCTGCCGGTGATTACCTTCAAGGACATCAAAGACAAAAACGTTGATCTGACGAAATATTTAAACAAGCCCGACGTTATTCCGGAGGTTTCTGTCCGGGTCGGCGCCGCTCAGTATATTCGCAGGCTTATCGGAATTAACAGGGGAAATTATAAAGTGGTTGTCTTATCGGCAAGCATTCTCATTATCTTTTCAGTGGTAGTCATTATGCAACTGCGAAAAAGGAGACGCCAGAATGCCTGATATATTGCTTCTCCATCCCAGGGTAAATGAAAGGTCCTTTGGTGGTATGCCCCCCTTGGGTCTTGCTTGGATAGCTTCTTACCTTGAGGATAAAGGATACTCGCTTGAGCTTATTGATTTTCAGGTTGATCAGAGATCAGTCGAGGAGGTGATCAGAAAAGCCGCTCCAAAGCTCATAGGCATTTCAGGAACCTCTAACACCAGGTATAAAAGCTTTGAACTGGCAAAGATCGCAAAAAAAATTGATGAAAAGATACTGACCGTATATGGCGGCTCCCACGCCACGTTTACTGCAGATGACACATTGAAACATCTGCCTGAGATCGATGTTGTGGTGATCGGAGAGGGCGAAGAGAGCATGCACGAGATCGCCGAATCCGTTTTAAGGAATGGGAAAAGATTTGCCGACATACCCGGAATCTGTTACAGAGAAAATGGAGAGATCATTCACAATCCGTATCGCCCCCGTATTGAGACACTTGAGGCCCTTCCCCTGCCGAAACGCCATACGCTGGATATAAAACGGTATGATCTCAGGATGGATTTCCTGAACGTGCCGGGCGCTTCTGTTATGACTTCAAGAGGATGTCCTGTCAACTGTTCTTACTGCTCTGCAAGCGCCATGTTCGGAAGGACCTTGACCTTGCGGTCTGCAAAAAACATCGTTGATGAAATAGAGATACTGATAAAAGATTACGGATATGAGGGGATAAAATTTTTTGACAGCACATTGACCCTGAGAAAGAGCCATATAACCTCATTATGTGATGAGATCATGAAAAGGCGCCTGAAATTCCCATGGGAATGCGAAGTGCGTGTTAATACAGTCACGAAGGATCTGCTGCAGATGATGAAAGATGCCGGCTGTTACTATGTGGATTTCGGTGTTGAATCGGCAAGTGAGCTGGTCTTAAAGGCCATGCACAAAGGGATATCGCTTGAGCAGGTAATTAATGTCTTTAAGTGGACAAAAGAACTCGGGATATATACCAAAGTATTTTTTACTTTTGGTCATATCAAAGAGACACTGGAAGACGCAAAGAAAACTATCGAGTTTATAGATACCTATAATGATTACATTACTTCTCCGGGGATCGGGGTAGGTATAAAAATTTACCCCGGAACACAGGTTGAAAGGTATGCATATGAGATCGGCTGTCTTGACAAGGAGTTTTCATGGATTGCTCCGTATCACTGTAAGGAGGCTGAATTTATGAGCGGTGAACCTAATGTGCCGCTTCTAATTCAGCCGCAAATGGGTTTCAGGGAATTAAGGCAAATAAGATATTTGCTTCTTAAAAGGAGACTTAAGAACCCTGCCGGTATTTTAAGATCCATAAAGGACGCCTGGAATAAAGACAACATCAAAAAAATATGGGTCATAGCAAAAGGAATGATCCAGGCAAAATTATCTAAATAGCATGCTCGAATTATTATTGCCCCTTCAGAGATTATTTATACCGGGCTTAATTATTTTACTCCTTTGGAGCAGTTATCGGACTATATTTAAAGGCGACAGGGCTGTCGGCCTCGTCCTTTATCTCGCTTTAGTAATAATCGTAGACAGCTTTTTAAATACTGGAATTTTTATTCCGGGTATGGCATATGGAAGTATCCGGTATTCGGAGGTATGTGCTTTCTTTCTTATTCTGAACAACCCTCCCAATAGATACGTAAAGGGCAATAATCGTTTATTTTTTTTATTGTTATTTTTATATTTCTCCTTGTTTTTGATTGCGGCTTTCAGAGGAATAACCATAGAAGATGGATTAAATAATTTTAGAAGATATATCATTCCGCAACTTATTGCTTTTTGGGTATCATATAGAGGTTTTAATAAAAAAGAAGATTATGGAAGATTTCTTTTTTATTTTATGGTGCTTCTTGTAGTTATTGCTCTCTTTACATTCTGGGACGTTTTTTTTGATAGATGGTTATTGTTTAGTGAGGGATTAAACTCAAACACATACTCAAGCGGCAGGAGAAATGGAAGATTCGGCAGTTTTTTCCTAAATCCTAATTATATGGGGGCATTTGCGGTTTTAGTGTTTCCTGTTATTTTCATCAGAGCGCTGCTTGAGAAAAATATTTTTAAAAGTGTATTTTGCTGGATCAGTTTACTTGCTTTGACGTTTTCTCTTGTTGAAACACAATCAAGGGGACCCATGCTGGGTTTCCTTGTTTCGGCGATTTTATTTGTTGTTATGCCGACAAAGAGTTATTCATTTATAAAAAAGACAACTTTCTTGATTGTTTTCGTACTTGCTTTATATTTGCTTATGCCTGGGTTTTATGAACATGCAACAGAAAGATTTTCTGGTGTTGAATCAGAAATGGCTTTGGATAAGAAATCAAGAAGCACGGTTTGGTCATATACAGTTGATTTAATATTAGATAATCCATTTTTCGGCATTGGATTAGGCGAAAAAGCTTATTTTGTTAAAATGATTCAATCTGGTTTCAGAGAGGAATTTTTGACAAGACCGCTGGATAATCCCCATAATTCTTATCTTCAAATAGCAGTACAAGCTGGTATTCCTGCTGTTATTATATTTATTTTGATAAACATCTTACTAATTAAGAAAACTATATATGCTAATATTAATAGAGAAACTGAGATATCTCTTTTTCTATCAGCTTTTATTTTGGGGATATGTGGTTTTTTAACTACTTTAATTACAGGGAGTGATATCTTTGTAGAAAGTATTGCTGCGTCTTTTTGGGTAGTTTATGGACTTGTATTTTCAATTATAAATGATAGGGACTTGAGAGTACCGAATTAATCATTCAAAAGCCCCTAAGCGGCCAACCTTAGGGGGTTATTTTTACTGAAATCAATTTTATCGATGAGGAATTTCGCGAAAGTAGCCTCAGAAGGCGAACCTGACAGAAAATCGGGGAAGGAATTCCTGAGGGCAAGGGAAGTGACATACTCTGAAGGTGGGATACCGGGGCGGATAGTACGGAGCCAGGAGCCGAACTTAGCCCAAACGAGCTCGGGAAAGCTAATGGAAAGATACTGAAGTAGCCCCTGAGCGATAAGTCCGACCTGAATAAACCGGTGATACGCATCAAGCTTTCTTCTGACAGCCGTGCGGTAAGCTTCAGGCTTTCTGTGAAGATACTGATCTCCTGAAGCGTTACGAATAGGAGTCATAGCCTTCATCCAGAAATGATACGCATAAGAGCCGATAGTACGGACAGCCTGTTTGAAAGAGACCTCAATCTTAAAGCGGAGACCGTACAGGGCGATAATATCGAGGGGTGGTAAAGACAAGTCCGTCGACATCAGGATACGCCGCCCCCTGGTCGGATGGATAACGGCCACGAAGCGCACCATGATGCCGATTCTTTTGATCAAGAGGTCG
>JACRHB010000222.1 GCA_016217725.1 Nitrospirota bacterium
ATGCCGTCAAGCAGGGAAATTCTGTTCTGGGGGACGTTGTTTTCGATCCCCGCCCTGATACAGATCGTTTTTATTATCGTGTTTTTTTGAAAATCCAAATAGGGGGCTTGCGAGGCAACGTTCGTGAGCCCCTTTCTCTAAACTCCCCGCCTTATCAACAAGCCTGAATTTCTCCTTGCCAAGTCCTCACGGATAGGATAAATTTTCATCCAATAATTTTATTTTCGGAGGTAAAACCTTGGCAAAATCCATGACTAAAGCAAAGGCAATCGAAACTCTGGCGACCAAAACAGGCCTGACAAAAAAGGATGTATCGAACCTCTTATCCAACCTTGCAGGGCTCGCCTATAAAGAAGCCAAGAACTCCTTTACCGTCCCTGGCATCGGCAAGCTCGTGCTTGTGAACAGGAAGGCCAGACAGGGCAGAAACCCTCAGACGGGAGCGGCCATCAAGATACCGGCCAAGAAGGTCGTTAAATTCAGGGTAGCAAAGGCGCACAAGGACGCAGTACTCGGCTAAAGTTGGCACATATTTGTGTTCTGCATGCCTTTGCCTAAATACCTTTGCTACTCCTTCTTCGTGAGTACCTACAAGCACGAAAGCCTTTGGCATCAGCTAAATGGCCTGTGGTGGCTCATAGAAAGCGCCCTGACTGGTACATACGAATGACAACTGATTATCAATCCTCAGTCGAACAGCCATTTTTGTGCATATAACGCACATAGGTCCTATGTGCCTGTTCTTAGCCTGTTAGAGTATGGTAGGAGCCTCTTCGGGCTACCAGTTAGCAAGAAAAATCGGCTCATTCCACTCAATTATTCAATTGCCGAGTTTACTCCTTGTCAAAATCTATCTCCACATTCTCATAAGCTTTCATTTATTCACCTATGCTTATTCTTACATCAACGCTCATCCCGAGCTTTAAAAGACTTTTCTCATTAAGCTCTATTTTCACTTGGACTATTTTCATATCTAGATTTTTAGCATCACTACTCGGTTTTATTCTCCTGTGGCCAGCGTAATCGGATATCTCACTTACCGTTCCTTTTAAAACTCTTCCCGGATATGCATCACAAATCACCTCTGCGGTATCTCCGATGTTAATCCTGCCTATATCCGTCTCATCGACTTCAGCGTTTATGCGTGTTTTTTCAACATTTGCCACGGCTACAAGAGGATTTTCCGGGCTGGCCATTTCGCCCTCTTCCAGAAATTTACGTATCACCTTTCCCGCTATCGGCGACTTTATAGTACTCTTATCCTGAACCTCCTTATAGTATTCGACGGTAGCCTCGGCCTTTGCAACCATGTCTTCATGGAGCTTTAGAGTTTCTTTCTTCGGTCCGTTCTCCAGAAGAGTCTTCTCCTCCAATGCTTCCCTTACCCTTGCGTCGGCAATAAAAAAATCCCTTTCTCTTTCATCCAAGGTTGCCTTGGGAATCATTTCCTGGCGATAAAGCAGCCTAGTCCGCTCAAGGTTCTTTTTCGCCAGCTCCATTTCCGCCCTTGCGGCCTCATAACTCGCCTCAGCCCTTTTGATCTCCTCAACCCTTGCGCCTGAAGCCGCTTCGGCAAGACGCGCCCTTGCTACTGCGAGTTCCCTTTCGGCCTCTCTCAATTTCGCCTGTATGTCCCGGTTGTCGAGCCTCGCTATCAAACCACCCTCTATGACCCAATCCCCTTCCTTCAAAAAGAATTTCTCGATTCTTCCCGTAAGCTCGCTCGCCACCTTTACATCGAAACCGGGCAGAGATTCAACCTTCCCCTCCGCGCTCACATATCGTTTGGGGGCTACCTCAATCCCCGTGTCGGGAACGCCGCCCACCCGCGTTGATGAAATTGTATATCCTGCCGTGGATACGGCTATTAGAATAACCGGAATTATAAATTTCTTCTTCAAACGCTAAGCCTCCCGTCTTCCATGAAGACAACCCGGTGCGCGAACGCCTCGGCCTTTGGGTCATGGCTCACTATTGCGACTGCTTTACCAAAGCCTTCAGCCAGTCCCTTCAACAGGCTTAAAACCTCCGTCGCGTTCTTGCTATCAAGATTCGCGGTCGGCTCATCGGCGAGTATCACCGGAGGGTCGCCAGCAAGCGCCCTCGCAAAGGCCACTTTCTGCTTTTCGCCACCGCTTAAGTCTCTCGGATAAAAATCTTTTCTGTGCTCCAGCCTGACCTTCTCTAAAAGATGCCGCGCCTGCATCGAAAAGTCGCCCTTATTCCACCCCTTGAAGCGCAATATCGCCTCCACATTTTCCGCAGCCGTAAGCGAAGGAAAGAGATTGAAGGACTGGAACACGAAACCGAAATACCTCTTCCGTATATCAGGCAACGCATCTTCATGAAGCGCTGTCACAGATCTGCCGTCAACCACTACTTCGCCGCCCGTAGGATGAAGTATGCAGCCCATCATGGAAATCAGCGTAGTCTTGCCGGAGCCGGACGGTCCCATTATCAGAAGGACCTCCCCCTTTTTCATCGACAGGCAGACCGAATCCACCGCAAGGACGCTTATGCTGCCTTCACGGTATTCCCTGCTTACGTTTTTCGCTTCGACCATGCTACTTAACCTCTGAAGACCATCACCGGATCCAATTTTCGAACCTTCCTGATAGAGAAAAAAGCGGCAATAAAACACGTGGAGAGAATTATCAGGAAAATTGGGACAAAAACCCAAAACCCCAGGTAAAGATTGACCCCACCTTCCTCCATGCCCTGCCTTGCCATAAGAAGGAGTAAAGACCCTGCCGCGTATCCGATGATCACGCTTACGCCGGTCTGGATGAAGATCATTTTGTATATATCGCTGTTTTTCGCGCCCATCGCCTTGAGCGTTCCGAGTTCGCGCAGATGCTCCATGGTATTCGTGTATATCGTCTGCCCAACGATAGCCCCTCCAACTGCAAGGCCGAGCACAGCCGTCAGGAAAAAACCCATTCCCATGCCGGTCTGAACGGTCCAGTAGAAGACCGTCTTATATATAAAATCCCTTCTCGTATATACGTCATTATTACGCATCTGCGACTTCAACGACTTTACCGTGTCATCTAATCTTTCAATGTCCCTGACCTTTGCCACTATAAAAGACGTCTGATTATCGTTAATAAATTCCCTCGCGTGGTCGTAACTTATAAAGACTATCGGGGCGTTTATAAAATTCCTTATGCCATTCGACAGGCCAACGAGCTTGAATCTAATTTCACCAAGCTCCCAGATGCTGCCGATATTAAGGCTTCCAAACCTCTGCTCGGAAGTCTTATCCATAATCATATATCTTCCGCCTTTGACGTCATCGATGCCTCCCTCAAGCATCGACCATGGCGCGCCGACGCCTGAGGCCGGGTTGAATCCGAGTATCTGCACCTGCTCCACCCCGCCAGCCGGCAACTTGAGCATAGCCATTGTCAGTATCAGCTTTTCAGCCCGCAGGACTTCAGGATGTGACCGCACCCTGTTTATCCTTTCTTCAGGGAAAGGGCCCACGAAGTCAAAACACTGGATTTTTTTCGAAGCGACCCATATATCAGCATCCACGTGTCTTACGATGTTAGTCGCATTGCCCATGAATCCGATGTACATGCCTACCTGCATCAGGACGAGCACGGTGGAGAAAGCTACGCCGAAAACCGTTATAATCAGCCTTGCTTTTTCGTGTAAGAGAGTCTTTAAGGCCAGCCATAGCATATCAACCTTCTAAGGTGCGCTTTATAAGATAGGTGCCTGTCTTTTTAAAAAACTGTAAGCAGGTAGTAGCCCTTCCTTCCTTCCTTCCTTCCTTCCTTCCTTCCTTTCTTCCTGTTAATTCCTGCCTGGTCGGTGCTCTCAACCTTGAGAAAACAGCGCCGTTTAAAAGAGGCGGCTTCCTCCAATTAGCGATTGACGGAGGTATTAAATGAACCCAGCTCTTATAATTGTCGTATTCCATAACTGACTTAGCCAAATGTGAGGCGGCGCGATCAAGATGGGCCTTTTGTGAATCGGAAAGGTGATGGCGGAACATCGAGTAAAAAAGCAGATCGAAGGAGCGCCCTTCGAAGTATTGATCCATTTCGAATATGTCGTTTTGACACAACACAACGGCGTGCTTGGCGTTATCGATAGCGAGAAGGCGATATAGGAAGTCCTGAGTCAGTTCTTCGACTTCGTAAATATCGATTACATCTTCAAGACCACGCAGGTTCGCTCTTGCAATATCCTTTACGACCAAGGAGTTATCTACCCCTATGAAAATCAGCCTCTTTTGGTATCCGGATTCTTTCAGCCTCTCTATGACCTGCCTCTCAGCCTCCATGCCGCCGCAACCCAAATTAACCAGTAGCCGCGGATTTTTCTGCTGGATGAATTCAACGATACCATCAACCAATGGCTTGATAAGCCCAGGAAACTTCCTACGCTCAATCTCGATGAGGCCCTCATGCATCTCCCTTAACCAATCCGGCAAAGGGAAATCCGTCAGTTCAAGCAGCCCTCCAGGGGCGATTTTTGGAGCCCTTAAGAACAGCCAGTGAGTGTAAGTAATAACCGACCGTGCGGCTCTAAAAAAAATCTGATTTTCCTGTATGGCATATTTGTTCGAGATGGTTTCGTCGGAAAGAAGGGAATCAAGGTCCTCGATGATATCATCCATTGTTGATTTTCTATCTATGGACACTGGCATTTTCACCGCTGTTTTCTGCGTTAATTGATTATCAGTCTTCAAAAGTTATATTTGGAGACAGCTTAAAGGAAGTAGCCGTCGGCTCTCCTCCGTAGCCGAGCCTGAAAAGAAGCGCCACTATCCTTTCGTCCTTTGCGCCGCAGATGGAAGATATCTTGCCGTAAGCCTCCTTAACCAGATGTATGTGCTCATTTGAAAACCCTTCGGTCAGGCCTGCCATAAATACTTGGCGCAGGAACAACACACCGGTTACGGGATGAAAGCTCAGCCCCATCTCTGCGGATTTGAGCCATAGCCTCTCCATCGTCCTACCGGCGTTTATGAAAGCCGTATCGTCGTCTTCAGCCAGGATGGCTCCAATTGCAGATGTGCTGGCATAAGACCTTGCATTATCCCTTGCTATTTTCTTTCCCACAGAAAAGAGCTTATTAAGAAGGTTCGTCGCCTGCCAGTACCTGAAGATCCTCAGGGCTGCCTTTTGCGGCGGCTTTAGCTCCAGAGTATCGAGAAGAAGCCCTGGCGTTCTGTCTTTATCGCTCCAGATAATTTCCTTGAAAAAGAGGTTATGCAAACGCCTGTTCTCGAACATTACTATTTCATTTACGCTCATCACCTCGCCGAGGGACTTCAACTCCTCCTGGCCATCAATAAGCCTTACGCAAGGGCGCTCCTCACTGCTGAGGACGCTTAAGAACTCATTCTTCTGACTCTCATTGAGAGTTTTTTTCTCATACGGCTTTCTGTTGGTAGTGCGCCGCCCTATGCATGGGAAGAGCGGGCTTTTGCCGCCGTCATGCATCTCCAAGGTTATCTTTGCCGTAATGTGCGGCATCTTCCGGTCAGGGAAAAGCTCAATCCTTGCCGTATAGCCGTACTCCAGGGCGGCTATGGAGATATTCTCTATCAGCGCCCCGTGAGCGACCCACGTGCCGCGATTACGAAAATTCAAGACAGGATGGTCTTTCTCTGGGAGCGCTTCTACGTGTATCCGCTTGCCCCTCACGGAAAACCTCCATGGCTGTGAATTACTCCCGGAAGGGGCCTGAACGCCTGAATCGAGGATCTTTTTAATCGTCTCTTTCATTAATAAAGCCCCCTTCAACGCAGACCTATAGCGTCAAGGAATTTTTCCCTACGCTTACCCCGCTCCTCAAAAGCGCCACTTAAATGGTAGTCCGGGTCGAATATCGAATCCAGGTTGACCTCCAGCTTTCCTGTTTGTACCTTCTCACCATTTGCGATCCTCCTGACCAGATATGCAATTACGACTCCTGAGAGCGTCGCCGCGCTTCCGAGCTGAGGCCATGAATATAGTGACTTCCCTACTTCTAAAAGCGACTCCATCATCCGAGGCACTACCAGCCCGGGCCCGGCGATCTTTGTAGCAAGTCTGGGCAATTCCTGCGGCGTAAAACTCTGAAACTCTTCTAAGGTCAAATCGCCTGCAACGCCGTTAAAAGGCTGCAAATCAGGGTCGAGGTCGTATCTTTCGATGTCAACAATGACGTTATCCCCGTTGTCGGTCGCCATCACTACCGGGATGCCGAGTTTTTTAGCTTCAAGCCTTAGCCTGATCTTCATCTCGAGGTTGTCAGCCTCTTCGACCAGGATATCCAGCTTCGGCGGGCCTGCGAGAAATTCGGTTATGTTGTCAGGAGTGATGCCTTTGGGATACCTCGATATCTCTGAATAAGGGTTGACCTGATAGATTTTCCGCGTGATCAAATCGCATTTGTTCTGCCCAACCTCGGTAAAATCGTAACGCACCCTGTTCAAATTCGACCCGGATATAGAATCGGGGTCTGCCAGTTTCATTACACGACCTGCGCCCATCATCGCAAGCGTCAGCGCGGCGTGGCTACCGACACTCAACCCGCTCACGCCGATCTTGAAGTCATAAAACTTTTTCTGCTCGTCCGCAGTAATCAGGTTCCTGTTACGGGCGGTACGCAGTTCCTGATGCAGTTCCTCCGGCAGGTAGTGGATTAATATTTTATTCCACGGGAAATAAAACCATGAATCGGCCTCGCTCAACGACTTATCTTCGCCGAGGTAGTCCTTGAGGAACTCCTCAAGATGACCCTGATAATCCCTGTTGAACCGGTAGTTAGGATTTCGGACAAGGAACAGCTCCTCCACAAGCCCTGAGTAATTGTCCACGACGCGCTCTACAGGATAACGCTTTTGGAAACTCTCGATGGTTTCGCCTTCAAGGTGTATCGGCTTCAGACCGCGGGTTTTTGAATCCATCTTTGCTTCGCTCCTGCTTTAAAGTATTGAGGATGGTCTTTTGGCCAGAACTTGACTTCAAGAAACCTTTTATCCTTCAGATTGTTGGTCAGTTCCCTGAATTCCGAGCTCTTCTCCCTCAAGCGGCTGTAAACAATCTCCCATATTGTTTTTTCATGAAGGAGGCAGGCTTCAACGCCGTTACTCGATTCAAGGTTCAATTCAAGATACTGGTTCTGTCTGTCGTCATACCTTGTGATAATGGTGAACTTGCCGGTCAGATGCGCCGCGAGGGTCTTATCTATTAACGCGTCCCGGATGTATTCCGGATATATCTGCAGTCCATAAAGAGATGTTGAAAGGTCTCTGCGCTCGTAGACATAGACAAAGGGCAACTCGCCAATCAGGCCCCCAAGGCCGTTCTCTGCCGCTTCCTTACCGATGTCCACTCCATAAGAGCTGAGGCGCAATCTGACTTCAGACATTGATAGCACCCCGCCGTTGTCTCCTATCGAGTGCCTGATGAGAGGAATCGCGCTGTTGCCTGTGACAAGGATCTCGCCGCCCGGCGCCTCGAATGTCATAAAAAGCGGGTTGTATTGCGCCAATGTGGGCGTCTTGGCTATCGACGAGAAGAGTGCTTGAAAAACCGCTGCGTTCTTCATCGCGGTCCTCCTTATAAGGATGGAGGCTGGTGTCTCGAACGCCATCGTCCCGATATCGGCACTCCCGTATATGTTAAGCGTATCGAGATGCACGTTTTTTATATGCGCCATCTCCGCGAGATAATCCCGAAACGCCTCAGAGAAAGCCTCGGCGGCGAAGAGCAGACGCATGTTTAAAGGCTTGAGGTCTATCCCTTGGCAAAGGGCCTCCTCAAGGATGTCTTTTATGAACGGCGGATACCCGCATAGCAAGGTCTGCCCGAACTTCGGCGACAGATTTTTCAGGGCCTTTATGACCTCTGATTTATTGACGCCGGGGGATATTATCGAGACAGGGAGGTTCCCCCTTCGGCTGGCGCTATCTATGGATTTATGCGCAATCAGGCCGCCTATCCAAACCCCCATGCCAAAGCAGTTTATTGCCAGAACAGGGCCGCCATTTCTGCCATTCTTCAGGAACATCTCGTAAAGTATCGACGACTCCCATTCAAGGGCCTCGGTCCTTGGGAAGTAAAAAGGCTCTCCCGTAGAGCCCGAGGTGGCGCTGAAGACCAAATGTCTCGCAAGCGTGCCGTCCCAGCAGAGCATCTCAAGGGGATACTGCTGGAGGTAATCCTTTTTGCTGACCGGAGGGACCAGTTGGAAGTCCTGCCATGTCTTTACCTTCCCGGGATTTAAACTGTGTTTGTGCAAAAAATCCCGATACGCAGGCACACGATTGGCAACTTCCTGAAAAAGTGCCAACGCCCTCCTCTCGCGCTCTTTGAGCCAGAAGTCTTCTTTTTTTCTTTGAATAAAATCGATCACCTGGCTTGGTGAATATGCTTTTAGATTTATTTGTGGCATGTTCTTTCCGCTTTATTCATTTGCTATCTTTAAGACGATTGAAATCCTAAAAATGTTGCCGATTCATTTCTTATCATCGAGCAGGAGTTCCAACGCCCTCGCGATATTGCGCATTTTTGCGGGCTTTTGCCTTTTTAAAAGGTGAATTATCTTTTCCATGTGGCAGAGGTTATCAATCCTCTCCGAATCTCCATCTATGAGATCAGTGAGCTTCAATTCAAGAGCCTGGGCTATCCTGCATACGACAGTCAGAGAGGGATTTTTCTCAGCCCTCTCTATCTGCCCTATGTACTTCGGACAGATACCGGCCCTGCCGCCGAGCATCTCTTGCGTAATCTTCTTCTGCTTTCGAAAAAGCCTTATTCTCTTTCCGAGTTGTTGTATGAAGGTATCATCCATGCATGCATGTCCGCGAAAAATGTAAAAAATTATACATTTTCACGTATTTTATTTAAACCCACGATAGTTGGTTTTTTACGCTATCTTTGCAGTTAGAGAGGAACTATTGATGGCTTTGTGTGAAAGGCGGTTATTACAGAAATGTTACTGCGGAAGGAAACGAAAAAATCCTGTTCATACAAAATTCATATTGCGGCATCAAGGAGATAGTCGAAATCAGACCTTGGGGATGTGATACAATCTATGCGCCAGCAGGGGTTGACACAGTTGCCTGAACAGTCTCGACCTTGGGATGGCTACACCTCGTCTGCACTTCACGGAATCACCCACGACAGCCTTGTAGAACGCGAGTTTCTTTTTCTTAAGCTCTAGACGCTTCTCCTTAAACAGTTAGAAACGCTATCTTCGCAAGGTTTCAGAGAAATCAGGATCAAGCTCGGGCGAAACACATAACTGCATGAACTTGATGCTGTAGGTAAATAACCAATGTCTATTCACATCTGTTGCCATATTTTCAGCGAAGGAAGCTCTATGGCGGTGAGCGGGCCATGTATCCCGGCCCCTGTGTCGATATTTATCCTGTGCTTTAAGATGGTCGGCCTGTCTACGATAGTATGGCCGTGGACAATGGTCTTACCGTAGTCTTTAACTGCGGAAAGGAAGGGTTCCCTGATTTCAAGAAGGTCACTTCGCTTTTGTCTTTCAAGAGGCACCCCGGGCCTGACCCCAGCATGGCAGAAAAAGTACTTATTTGTCTCCCAAAAATGCGGAAGCGACTCGTAAAATTTCTGATGCACATTCATGTAACAACCTGCCCTGTTATAACTTGCCTTGGTAAGGTGTCCGCCGTTAGCGTTTAGCCAGAGGTCTCTCTGGCGAGGGTTCTGGTTTCCCGAAAACATGGAGACAATAAAATCCTCGTGATTGCCCCTAAGAAGCACTGTGTTCGGGAACTCGCTCTTGAACTTAATGAGGTATTCAACGACTGGATAGCTGTCATACCCCCGGTCTATATAATCGCCAAGAAATACGAGAGTATCCTCCTTTTGCGGTGAGATCTGCTCGACCAAGCCGGTGAGCTTGTGGAGCATCCCGTGTATGTCTCCGACCGCGATGAGTCTACTCATGGGTAAAAAATCTTCGCCGACAGAAGTCGGCGTGCCTTTGCGCATTGGACTTCAAGCCTTCGGCTTAAGTCGTATGGACAGCTTTATCACCAAACAAGGGTCAGGTGCTATTTTGAATCCCAATAGGTTATTCTAAATATATACAGCGGCCATCACAATCCATTACGGTTTCAAAACTCTCATAGCATGCTTTGCAGCGATATTTAATTTTTATACTGTAGCGATGACCTTCTGTCTTAGATTTAAATTTACATATACCTATATCTTCAATATACATTGGTTTCCTATATTTAGAAAAAGTTTTTGCCAGCAAATGATTATAACAATTTCCAAAAGCATCCCCCACCTTATATAATTTTGTCCTTTCTTTTGTTTTGAAAAGGTCGTATGGATCTTCTAAACCACATGAGGGACAGCTACCAGCAGCTTCTGATACTTTATTTGAGCATTCCCGTTCAGGGCATATTATCAGCATAAATGCAACTCTCCTTTTCCTTCTGTTATGAAGGAATGTCTTTTATTTATGTTAAGCCTAATCATAACCTAAGCCTAATTTTAGATAAAATTTCAACGCAGTATCAATCTGTTATGTTTCTCATTTTCAAACTCAATTGCTTTTTCTATTTCATTATCACTAAAATCAATGCCATCTGGCGCGACTACAAGTCTGTAGGTCGTCTCTGTCCGGCGATAAACAACCGCAATGGCTTTGCCTGAAAAAATATTAATCGGCCTGTCAACTCCAAGAATATAAACAGACAGCGTGTCCCCGTGAATAGTGCAGGCCCTCCGCACATAACCGCAGTTTATCGGGTAAGTCCACCCGAACCTCGGGTGCTTGCTGCCCATGGGCTTATCCACAAACACCACGACCTTACGTTCGGCTTCGCGCCTTATCATTGACAATTCATTTCCAGGAGCGCCTTCCTCCAGAGCTTTCAGCCTGTAGTAAAATTCTTCAGGATTCTCTACTTTAAAGACCTCCTTTGCCTCTTCAATCCTTTTTCTGTTGCTGGCAAGCAAGACGTAGGCGATTTTTCTTACGGCCACGGCTTCCATCTCAAAATGTACCTCATAATATCTGTCCATAAGATCATTGACGATAATCTCGCCCAGTCTGTCAAAGCCACTCTCCTGTATCAGATTACAGTCTATTTCAATGCAGGCGAAATTCAACCTCCCTGCGTCAATAAGCTCAAAACAGGTTCGTATTCTGCCGTGAAGATACCAGAAGTACGAATGAGCATCAGCTGGTTTATGTGATGCTATCGTTGATGGCTCGGATTTCGGCTCTTGATTCATGTACTTCTTATCTTCCTTTATTATCCTTTTTCTGGATATATACTACATAGACCGTATCCGTACCTGCATGCCTTGCCATATCCTCCGGCAAAGCAAACACATTCATCGGGAGCTCATTTTTATCATCATATTCAAAAGCCACGGTCATATCATAGCCAGGCAGCGGGGACCTTCTTACATTCTTCTGAAGCATTTCCCTGACAGTACGCAGGACTTTAGCCTCATACGACCGACTTATTACAATCTTCGCGCACACGATTCCTCCTCTTTCTTCGTTTAATCACCACACACGTCGCCTGAATTTACGACTATACCATCGCTCACCAGATGGCAGCGGTCGCCAACTGTCTTCAACGAGTTTCTTCACTAAATCGGCAAGCGCGTTCATGTGCTCTTGATTGTCGGATTCCGGGCAACCCTTTTTCCCTCAAAACTTGGCGATTCGCCTACATTTCGCGGCGTGCCTGCTGACACGCACGGGCCTTCAGTAATCTTAGCCCAAAACTTAAGTTTGGGAGGCTCGCTGCAATAACGCCCTTTATGGACGTGATCGAAGAAAACAACTTTATTAGTTCATAAAAAACAAAGTCAAAAACTATCTCGCAAACTTCGTAAAGGGCCATACCGTAGCCTGGACAACGGTCTGTTTCTTGGAAGTTCCACGACACAATGAACGCAAAATATTTCAGCCATCCTCTGCGGGTGGAGATAAATTACTTTGGCAGACATATCATTTGAGCCCCTTCTCTATCCTTATATCTTTTTCATTCGTCTTTTAAAGCGGCTTAAAAACACTGGTCGAATACTGATCGCCATTCAAAAAGTCGTGAACCACAGTATATATTTTTTCGGAAATAAACTCTCTTTTCCCCAGGCTTAGGATATCTTCTTTTGTGAACCACTTTATTTCGGAAATGCATTCTCCCCTTAAAAATTGCTTCTCCAAGTGTGCAACTGCAGGTTCCCCTTTAACGCACTTAGCAACGAAATTAATTTGCAAATTAATTTCATTATTTTTGTTTGTTATATAACAACCCGTTGTCGATATGATCTCTATTTCAATTGATGCCTCTTCCTGGCATTCCCGCTTTATTGCCTCAAAAATGGTTTCATTAGCTACATCGCCATAGGTGCCCTTTATTATATTCCAAAGGGGCCGGATATTTTTTTCAACTTTCTCCTTAATCATTAGAATCTTGCCATCGTCGTTGATAACGACGGCACTTACCTTTAGTTTAAACATTAATCGGCTTTGGCTTGGGTTCTTCATCTATCATCACTTTAAAACATATATTTTTTCACGGGTCGGCAATGTACAACTCCTCAAACCTTTCATTTTGACCTCTCCAGAAGCTTTAACGCTATCTCCTCACTCGCCTTTTCAAAGGCCCTGCCCTGAAGGACAGGACCCCCGTCAACTGTCGTCTTTCCATTAGAGAAGTGTCTGATCTCCCAAGGAAGACAGTCCTCGTCTCCCTTGAACTCTTTCCATCTCGCAACATCTGTCTCTTCCGGCCTCACGGTATCGGCCCCGATTATTTGTCCGGTCTTTACGTCTATCACCTGAAAGCTCGCGCTTACCACAGCCGTTGATTTCAATTCATAAGTTGTCCATATGGCGTAGCCGTCCCTGTACTGGTCTTTTTTCTCCCGTACCCGGCAACTATTGGAACCCTTTGCGTCGGTCCTCTTCGGCCCATCAATCACGGCGGAAATGACCTTGCCGGTTACGATATAATGCACGCCGAGGGCCTTACCCATCTCTATGGCGGTCTTGGAATCCACAATCCCGAGCTGATATATGGCCTTTTCCTTCTCAATCTTGCCGAGGTGTTCTCGCGTAATGAAATCGATGAACTCGGTATTTTTCTTCATAGCAGCCGCTATTATCTGGTCGGCAAGCGCACCTCTGTAATCCGTAAATACATTTGCATCCTGGAACGGAAGAACCGCTATTCTTGTAACGCCTCCTTTCCTTGCCCTCTCGTAAAGGGATTGGGAGTATTTATACCCCGGCACGAATTCCTGGGCCGTACGGAACTCTATGGCGGCCGCGATAAGCTTGTTTCTGTCGTGGTTTTCCTCTCCTTCCTGAAGCAGGGTTCTCCCGCGGTTGTAATGCGCCTCTGCTGCGTTGTCGGAAGCTATTCTTTTCTTCTCAGATACGTCATCCAGAATTATGTCCCTTCGTACGGACGACACCGCCTCTATCAGCCGTTCGATGGACTTATACTCTGCAATCGCTCTGTCGAAATCATGTGCATCCTCATTCCTTTTAGCCACCCTAATATGATATTCATAGGCCGGCGTGACGGAGTTGCGAAGAAGCGCTATCGCCTCCGGGTAGTCTGGCTTGTTCTTCAAGGCCTCGACGCTATTATATACAGCCCCGTCATAATCTCCGCTGTTGAATGCGACGGTTGCGCTCTCGTAGAAACGCCTATGGGCGCAGGCAGTCATGAAAATAGCTATTAATAGCAATAAAAACAGGCACTTATCGGACCAATCCGGGATTGCTTTCTGCATGGCGCTCCTCTTAGTATGGATTCTTCTCAAAAATCTTCATGACATTCTCACCACCAAAACAATCTTTCCGGACTTAAGGAACACCGTTATTTATAACTAAGCGAGATATCAGATATCCACAGCTCGGTGGCAGCTCCCGCTCGGGTTGCGCTGCACCATACGCCGATAGTTATCTTTTTTACGTTCTTTGGATTGACCCCTATGAGGTTCTCCTCCAGTTCGCGGCTGATATCTATCTTGTAGCCCCTGTACGGCATTCCGTTTTTGAACTCCACATACCGGGTTGTATTTGTATCGGCTGTAAGCCGCGGCACCCCTATAAGGGGCGTATCAGCGAACATGTTCTTCACATATATTACAAAACCGGTCTGCCCAAGGACATGCTCGCTCTCATCCATATACTGTATGATGATCTGGCTTATCCCTGTTCCGCTGAAGCCTCTCATACGGCCTTCGGCGCTACGCCCCATGAAGCTCGCGGAAAAAACAAGGCCCGCGTCGGCCACAGGAATAACCTGGTCTAACTGTATGAACCCTTCTCCAGTGTGCCTTATATGCAGGGCCGTGCCTGAATTCGAATTGATGTACTTGACTATCTCAACTTTGCTCGACCCTTTTCCTTCGTCCCCGACGATCCTCTGCCAGCCATCAAAACGGTTTTTGAAGTTACCGTTCACCACAAGGTTCCTGCCGCGCTCCTTTGCCGCAACGGCCGGTTTGAATCCGGCATCGCCCGGAGGCGCCGCCTGAAGGCCTGCAGTATTGAGCATCCTGCACATCGCGGCTGTAGTCGTTATCTCTACGCCCGAGGTTGAAAGGATTCTGCCTGTCTCAGTATCTATCAGCCTTGAATTGAGCCTTACGGCCTTCCCCATGTCAACATAGGTGCCGGTCAGAAGCGCATCCGCGCCGGTAAGCTCCCCGAATCTCTTAGCGGTTTTAGGATTAAAGAGGTCGGTGTTGTTGAGTTTTAGTTCCGTCAATGCCTTATCGAGGAGGTTCCTCTCCACAAGGTCTATCCTCTCGGCCCCGATCCTTGTAACAAGCTCCTCCGAGAGATATCTGCCAAACCCGGAGCTCCTTCCGTTAAGCTCCGGGAAATCGATGACGGCGATGCGCTTTCTCGCTGCTTTGGCATTCCCGAAAATGCCAGAATTGAGCTCGTCAAGCTTCTGATAGAACGAGCTGTTATCGGCTGGATATTCGGCGCACAGATCAGGCGTAAGGTTCGCTGCCTTTGGTTGCGCGACATCCCTGACGGTCGCGCCCCTTACGGCGCAGCCTGTTGCCAACAGAAGGCATGCGGCTGTTACGCACAATGCTCCGGCTCTTCTGTGTGAACGAGCTATCATTAATCGCCTCCCTCAGCCATTCTTTCCATTAATCGTCCGGTCAGCTCCTCTCCAAGCTTTCTAAAGGCGTTTGCCTCCGCGAGCGCCTCCGTCTCGCCGAAGCCAACGGCCGTATAGTTCTTCTGTGCGATGACCCGTCCGGTTGATCCGTCAACAGTCCTTATAAAGCCGTTGGCGTGAGTCGAAAAAGTCCATTCCATGTTACCGCTTCCCTTTCTCGACCTTACTTCACCCGTTACGATGATATCAGCCTTGCCACCGCCCATCGCAACCACGTCGTAGCCGGCATCCGAAAGCCCTGCGGATATCTCTCCCTCGACTGCTGATGCGGCGCCCGAATCAGGCCCGGCCATTGAGACAATGACACGGATGTTATTCCTTACGGCAACGTGTCCGAGGGTGAAGACCGCTCTTTTCAGCCCAAGTGCCTCGATATACGGCTCCACGGCGTCTCTGTCCCGCTTCGGCATAACCGCGTACGGCAAAAACGCGCCTGGCTCAAGCGTCGCGGTGACGATTAGCGCCCCGGCCAGCGCTCCTGCCTTCAGCTCTTGATATGACGCAAAGCCCTTCTCATCCGTAAGAACGACGCCTTCACAATCTCCATGCCCTGAAGTCGAAAACAGGACAGGAAGGCCCTTGACAGGGACCCGCGCGCCGCCTGCCCGGACAAAGACCCTTGCGACGAGAGGCTCTTTCAGCCTCTTGAACGCCTCCGCCCTCTGTTCTTCGCCGGATACTGCCTCTATCTCGATGCCTTGCAAAAGGGCGCGGAGCTTTTCAAGCGCCTCGCTTCGAAGCCCCTCGTCCTCTATGCCTTCGGCCTCCCCGAGGGCTTCCGTGAAAGCGAGATACGCGGCCCTTACATCCCCCTTTGCCACGTCATTTACGCCGCCGTCCAAGATCCCCCGAACGGACGATGCCTTGCGTGCAAGGTCGTTTTGCGCACGTTGCCTCTCCATTTCAAGCTCGGCCCTCGGATATCGCACGAGCACGTATACGTCAAAGCCCCTTTCAGGCTTCTCAAAATACCAGTCCTTGAGAAGCGCCCCCCTTACCCTCACATCCGTTGACTTCGACTCTATCTCGTCGAGGAGCGTTGTTTCGATCTCCGTCTTTTTCTCGTAATACCTCGACTTCAAGCGAATCTCGAAATGCTCGACAAGCTCAGTAACGGCCTGATTTATGGCCAACCTCTTGCCATCCTCAAGCGCCAACGCGTCTGTCTTAATCCCGACGAAATAGAGATATTCTTTGTCTTCAGGCGCTTTCGTTACCCACTTTGGTATACCGCCGGCTATCGCAGATGCTGCAGCCAGGACCAACGCTGCCGCAGAAAAGATCAAAAACGCTCTATAAAAGACAGAGCCCGCCATTTTGTCACTACGCAATGCAAGGCGGCTGTATTTGGTATAACCAATCATCTGTTCTGCTCCGGTAGCCCTCCGTCCCTTCTTCTTTTCCACTCCTCTATCATCTGCTCGGCTTCCTTGTTCTTGTCGGTCTTTGTTTTGTCCAGCAGACCCCTCACCACCCTGTCCTTTGAGGCCTCATAGTCCTTCTTTGCTATCCTAACGAGAGAAAAGATGTGGTAATACGGCTTTGAGCCTTCCTTCTCAGAGCGCTCCACCAACCTCTCCCAGTAGGCCTTTTCAGCTAACATGCCGCTAACGTTTACCTGCCTCGACACCGACTCCAGCGCGTCATCAACGAACCTTCCGACATCACCGGGAACGGTATTTGAGCCTCTGATGAACTCCCTGTATTCGCTCGTAAGCTCGCTCGAGACGGCTTCTACGAGCCTCTTCTTGGCATCAGCCTCGGCTTGGCGTTTGCCAAGGGCAAGGTCATAGACACCACCTACCTCGCCCCGAAAGTAAAGCGCATCATTTTCTTCGAAGTAGAGATTTTCGGATTTGACCCACCTCTCCTTTGAGCTGCTTTTTTCAATTATCTTAGGACCAAGCGACGAACACCCAGTAAAAATAACGGCTATTAGAAATATCATTATGTATATGGTTGTCTTCCTCATTTTCATTCCTCCTTCATTTGTTATGTTTGACTACGCAAAGATTATGCCAATGCATAAAACCTGTATTTTCAGCCTGTTAAGACCGATTTCTTCTCTGTAAGGTATCCTTTTCGTAACTTCTGATGTCATAAAGCGACAACAGGCTTGAGAATATGGATTAAAAAAACAAAAAAGCCTGCATTAATAGCAGGCTTTTTTTACCTCTCCCTGTGGCATTACAAAATACCTATGGGCTTATTTATGTCAAATTTACGAAAAAGTACTCGATCATGACTGCTCTGTCATTTTTATATCTCCAGCTTTAGAGCTAAGACTTTCTCCTTGGCAAGCTGTGCTTTTTTCCTTCTTTTTATATATTCAATAGTTCGCAGAAAAGGATAGAAAATCACAGCAAGCAAAAGCGATACAAAAGGAAGAACAACTAGTAAACCAGTAAAGAACTGAGCAGATCCGTAGCTCGCACCCTTTGGATCTTTCGCAATAAAAATAACTATTACAATCAGAGCTAACAAGCTTAGTCCCAAATTGGCCAGAAATGTTAATTTAAATAATTTCTTTTTTTCACCCATAACTCTATTGGCTTCATTTTCTGCCAAAGAGAGTTTCCATACTTTTTCATATTGTTCTTCGACTTTTTTTAATACTGCATTTAATGCTTCATCTGACGCAATTTTGCTGTTTCTTATATTTGATATGCCCTGCTTTATATCTGTGAGGCACCTTTGATCTAAGGCTTTCAAATAGTGCTCCAATGCGCTTCCATCATTCGATCTTTCGACCCTAATATCAATTTCCATATCATAAGTGAAAATTTGCAATGCTGATGGAATATTGACGTTTCCCTTTTTATCCAAAGTATTAGCCCCAGAAGCTTCCATACTTTCTACTATTTTCTTAGATAATGCTCTAAGGATGTGAAGAGTAATCAGTTCATTAGGCTGCTTAGCAGTTTTTGGTGATATCTTTATCAATGTTATAAGTATATTTAACCGTACATTATTATCTTCTGTTTCAATTGATTTTGTGACTATTTCATCGAGTAGCAATCTCGATATTTCGAAAAGTTCGGAACTCTCAGCAAGTACATATATTCGCAGAATTTCATCTAACTGGTTCAAGTTCCACTTTTGTGAATTATTTCTTATGTAGCCCTCATATTCTTCAATTAAATTCTCGGGCTTACCGATTTTCAAAATCGATTGAAGAATTGCGTTGTGCACCTCAATGTTTGTTTCGTAATCGTCAATACGCAATAAACGGACTGCTTTGGCCGCATATACGCCAGCATCTGTTACTTTTCCCATGTCAGCAAATGACAATATCGCAAAAAAATAGGCTTGTGCGCATGATGGATCCTGAGAAATTGCTTGCAACGACAGACTTAGCGCCTCTTCTTTTAAGCCGGAGTTATAAAGCTTGGACGCCTGCCCCGCTTTTTTTTGCGCTTCTAATTGCCAAGCCTCCGAAGCAATTGCCTTGTGCTCTAAAACTGCCTTTTCAGCTATGAGTCTTTGTTTCTCGATAGTTTTCTCAGCGATACGCCGTTGCTGCTCCAGCGCATCTTCGAGGATTCTTTCCTGTTCCAGTCTTTGCTCTTCTAATTGCCACTCTAAATCTTCCATAGATCTTCTTTGGGAATCTATGGACTCCTGAATTGCCTCAGTATTCTCTCTATTGGCGTCTATTACTTTACAAGTAGGACATGTTGAAAACATGCTTTCAAGATGTCTGCCGCAGTTTGTACAGGTGGCCATAATTTAGTCCCTCAGTAAATTTAAGGTCCTGATAATGATCAAAATCCCAGCACCGGAATCGGTACCAGGATTTTATCCATTAGGTGATGTATTTGTCAATATAACTTACTTACCCCAAACCTCCCCAGCCTCACGCCTATTTTTTGATGCACAATCAGGGCATCTGTCGCCACCGCAATTATGACAGTAGCACCTGCCGCAGTCTTTGCATTCGTAAACCTTAAAATATACCCCTCCGAATATTCCTCCGGAAGGTTTTCTATCGCAATTAGGGCATTTATTGAATTTGGTCGCCATAAATCAACCACTCCTACACAGAATCGTATCCACTATTACTTGGCCTACACCGTAAGATGCGACAAGAAGTTTTATGAAAACCTTTACAGAACCCGTGCTTTTCAAAAGCCTGGATTCCGTAATTCGAGCATGAAGGCTCAAAAACGCAACAATCACCAAATTTGCGTGACCATGCAGCCTGATAATACCTGATGAACCAGATTGCAATGTCTTTTAACACTTCAAGCTCTGGATAGATTATTGAGCACGCAGTTATTATTTTTTGAATCCCACAGCTTGCATTTCTGCCCTATGCAAGGGACCGGTATGTATACGGTCGGCTCTTTAAAGAAATACCCGATTATTGGTATCGTTCCCAAAATGGCTCCTAAACATCCTCTGGTTAAGGTTACATCCGTCCATGAAAATGGACAGGCGTTCTCCGGCACATCGGCAAGCTTTGTAAGATTTTTAAGCGTGTCTATAATCGGCATGTAATATGAACCCTCCCGTGATTTGATTGACGTCCATTTTATAAAATTTTTGACTCACCTTTAAACCCACAATAAGCTGCATTTTCTTGATGTCCTAATCAAAAAAAGTAACTATAGCTGGCATATTTTACTTCAAACTTTTAAAGTGGCTACATTCTACCCCCCCCCCGATAAAATCAAGGCTTTTCTTCAAACACAATCTTTAATATTTTATCTCTACCTTGGCTCCTGCGTTCTCGATGAGCCTCTTTATCATCTCGGCATCTTCTTTGGACACGCTCGCCTTAAGTGTCCTGGGCGCGCCCTCGACGAGGTCCTTGGCCTCCTTAAGACCAAGACCTGTTATCTCCCTTACCTCTTTGATGACCCTTATCTTATCAGCGCCAGCGCTCTGAAGTACGACCGTAACCAGATTAGTTCTTGCTTTTGCTTTTCGCCTGAACTTGAGTTGATATGACTTTTGACCCCTCTCACCGGTAGGTTCCCAACCATCAGCAAGAAGTTTTTTTACTAACTCGTTATGTGCGGCAGTCGCTTTTTTACATTCCGAATCATAAGAGCCAATTGGTGCGTTACTAATACTTCCCTCTATGCGGGATGACTCACCTGCGCTGAATTTGCCATTCTTTCCAATAGCACTGGCCCAAAAATGTACTTCTCTATAAAAATCGTCATAAGAGTTCCATCCGGCCCAATTAATTTCACAATATTCATAAAACGCTTCACTCTCGGCCCTGCTACCCCGATCAGTCTCTTCAATGCCAAATTTCACTGGCTTGCCGCAATTAGCACAGAAATTGGCATCATGAGGGTTTTCTCTTCTACAGTGAGTGCAAAACATTCAAATACCTCCCATACTATTATGGTTAGAAAACAATAGTTGCAATTTATTCTATTTTTAAAACAAATTCTATATTCTGCTTCTGAACTTATCAATATTTTTCATCAAACACAATCTTTAATATTTTATTTATTTTCTCAAGCGTCTCAGCGTCTCTTCCGTGAAGGATCCTATTTATTGAGGCAAATCTCTCAAGGTACCCCTCCTCAGTTGAGAACGAACTCAGAAGAACACAGGCGTGAACATCAAGCGCAGAAGCGACCTTCTGTAGCACCGTGACAGTAGGGGTCTTAATCCCTCTTTCTATCTCGCCGACATACTTGCAGCAAACGCCAGCTTTTTCCCCGAGATCTTCGAGGGTAAGGCCTTTAAGCTTGCGGAATCGCCTTATACGTTTGCCGAGATTATTATCCAAAAATTCTCCTCGAGTTTTATTGCAAGGTCATATTGTCAGGAGATTTTTCGGAATGGTCGAGTTCAACCGATTCCTTCCTTCTCCCGAATTTAAACCTGCTCAGTTCTATAACCGCATTCATAATCTCAGGATTGCATTTTGAGGAAAGCGGCAGCGTTTCCATCGTCAGAACTCTGCTCACACCGTTTTCCACCATTCTGGTAATCGCGTGATAATAAGGCAGTTTCAAAAGAAGGCTCTTGTTGTAAGGATGCAATATGGGTTCCAGCATCTCTGCATCCTTGACACCGGTCTTAAAGAGGACTACAGTGCCGCAGTTACCTAGAACCGAGTCCCTCATCCTTTCGTCGAGCTGGCTAAAATGCTGGTTTGCAAGCGTGATATTTACCCTGTATTTGCGCATCTCGGAGAGCATGTTGTAAAAATGCTCCGTCTGCAGGTTATGGCATTCATCAAGATACAGGCAGCTGTCCACCCTTTTCTCCTCCGGCATATCCGCGCGTGAGAGGGCAGCCTGCTCAATCTTGGATATAACCATAAGGCCGAGGAATTTGGCGTTAAACTCGCCAATGAGCCCCTTGGAAAGGTTGCAGATGAGAATCTTCCTATTGTCTATAATGTTCCGAATGTCCAGCTTCGAATCACGCTGTCCGAAGATGTTTCTGGTAAGCTCAAGGTCAACTATCGGAGAAAACTTGCAGATTATATACTGAAGCAATGAAACACCGTTATCGCTCATTGTCTTGTACCTGTCACTGTCGTAAACCTCAGTCCAGAACTTCCTGGCAAGAGGATTATTAATCTTTTTGAGCTTTCTTTCGAAAAGCTCTTTTTCAAAAAATATATTTACAAAGTCAATAATCGTTGCAGGCTCGTCATCAGCCATTACCAAGAGCAGCGCATTCCTGACATTCTGGTAAAATACCGGACCCATCGTGTCTTTCTCATACTCTTTCTTTAGCCATGAGAGGATTGAGCCAATGATATTTTCCTTCATTAGATCCTTTAAAGGTGACTTCGGATCGTAGAAGAGCGGGTTAAAGCCGACAGGATAGTCAGTATCCGACGGATTGAAATAGATAACGTCGTCGACTCTGCCTTTTGGTATCCTCGACAGAAGTTCTTTACTCAGGTCTCCCGTGTAGTCGAGGACTATGACTCCATTCCCCTGATTTATATCCTGCAAGGCCATGTTTATGATCACCGTGGTCTTACCCGTGCCTGTAGCCCCCTGTATATAGCAGTGCTTTCTTCTGTCCTCACCTTTTAGCCTTATTTCGTTCTTTGCTGTGCCATAGCTGCTTATTCCCAGAAGAGTCTCACCCTCCGAAAGGCGAGGTGAGATGACCGGTACCGAGCACTTGATACTTACTCCATGGAGGTTCTCGTCGCCTATTGCAATAGGGAGCCTGAATGCGGAGCATGCCTGAACAAGGTCAAAGATATACCTCAATCGCCCAATGCCGCGAGCCGCAATAGTAGGAGCCCAGATGTTAACATCTTGATATTTAAGATTATTTCGAGCAATTTCGAAGTCTTTCGCTGTCTTTGGCTTATACCAATTGTAGCCTCCGCGGCAGGAGTTCTCCGATTTGCCATTGGTGCTTACATCGATACCCATTGGCGGCGCCGTTATTTCGCTGCCGATTAGGTCGAGTAACGATTCAGGGATCGTTTCGCTGCTGGCAACCTGAATCTTCATTAGGTAAGTCGATTTTGCGACGTAATCCTCATCGTTCGGCGAATCATCCTGTTTATCCTCGCTGTGCAAAAAGCCCATATCTTTGTCGCAGGCGTAAGGGTTCCCCAGATAAGTCATCTCCTTGAGCGAGAGACTGACCGTTTGCAGGGTGATGCTGTAGACTATCGGCAAGCCATGCGCGAGAAACCCGGTGCACAGCCTGGATAAGCTGGAATAAATGCCGACGAAGGGACACGGCAGATATAGCCGTTCGTGCCTGTTTATAGGTATGCTCTCCTCCCTCCTTGTTATCTCCGCGATGTCCTTTATTTCAAAAGGAAGCCTGTCAAGGTTAAACCTCTTGATATCATCGATCGGCATAAGCTCGTAATACTCCGCCTCGGTATTTAAGACAGGGGCGGTGTTCTTCCACAGATCCACTGCCCTCAAATAAGCCTCGTCATATGAGTTTGAGATATTCCTGCCGAACAATACGATATCTGTCTTGCCTCTTGTCCAGTTATCCCTGTCGGGTCTGGATATGTATCTCAACTCAATACTCTGACCAGGATGTCCGGTGAGGAGATTTTGAACAAATTTCATTTGTCCCAAAAAAAGGGCCTGAGTTTTTGATTCGTTCAGATACGACTTGTTGATGATTGATTCCACCTTTATCCCGAAGAACGCATAATATTTGCCTTCTCTCTCATGGTGCTTCACGATATGGATGTACGGATGCTTTTCATCCTTCTCAGACGCTTCAAAAGCCATGGTCCCCTTGGCATGCTTTTTGGCTATTTTCTCAGCAGAATTCATCGAATCTCCTTCTCTTTCTTGCCTGTTTTATCTGGCCAAATATCCTGTAACAGCGATATTCCTCCCTCTGACACGATCTTCCAGAATTACCTCTCTGGTATGAGCTTTGCCGTTCTTAAGTGGCCGCTCATGGTAAAGTGTGCCTTTTTTGGCGATAGCCATCTCCTTAGCCTTGACGTTGTGAGATAGCTCAAGTTTATCTTTGGCAAATGCTGCCGAAGGATTTCTTCCCTGTTTGGACCTAGTCCAGAACGAATGCGAGTCCAATCCTTTACTTTTATCTAAAGAAGGACGATTTGTGACTCTAACCAGCTTTGTATCCCGCTTAAAGGCACGAATCGGGCCGAACTTTTTAAGATGCGCAGGGCTAATTCTTTTAACTATCCTCTTTGCAGCTGCACTGCCTACTGTCTGTGCAGGGCTTTTTGCCTCGGCATACAATGATGAAAAGAGGAGCGTTGGCAAGAGAAGTACAATGATCCATATATTGTTTCTCCTGCCAGCCTGCTGGTTTCTTGCCTGCATATTCCCGGCGTTTCTCCCACCGGTTCGGATGTTTCGCGTCGTATACGATAGCAACGCTATTAAAAATCTGAATATTCCGCGGACAAGAATGACTGGCAGGCGTACGAGGTCATAGAATAAATGTCCCATGAAGGTTCCACTGCCATGCTCGCCGAGCAGAAAGGTAAGGATTGTCCTCAGAACGAAAAAGACAAGCCATATGCAAATGAGTAGCAATATCCATGTGGGCAGCGTATTTATTAAGCTTTCTATGAATGGGGCCAGAATGATGAATAACAAAAGAAGCCCAAAGAACCCTATGAATGCTCTTACGCTCACAAGTCCTAAGATTATCGCCACAGCCCCTCCAAGAATCACAAGAGGCAGGTATGATTCGGGCAGCATGCTGACAAGAAATGATATCACTGGTGGTCTCCTTCTTTTATGAGCTGTAAGCCTGCTTTTTCTGCTTCTTGATGGAGCATTCTAATCTCCCTGGCTTACGGGCGATCGGCCATCGGTCCCAGAATATCTACCATATCGTTTTCAGGAAAGTACTGTCCCATCAGGTTCAGAACCACTTTATCCTCATAGTCTTTCAACCAGTTAATGGACTGAAGGTGACAGCAGCTGCCGTGTCCAGGGAGGATAAGGATTCTTACAAAGACCGGAACCGCCTGTGAAGCCATCTCGACAATAGAGTTATGCGCGGTATCTATATAATTTTTCACACCTGACCATTTCTTTGCGCATCTGTCATTTCCATATTTAAGGTCAGGAATGTAGGCATCTACCACTCCATCTAATAAAACCTTTACAGAACCCGTACTTTTCAAAAACCTGAATTCCTTAATTCGAGCATGAACGGTCAAAACGACAACACTCACGAATTTTCGTTTTGAACCCTCCAGTGATTTGATTCCATCTCATAAAATTAATAATCAACCATTAAACCCACAATAGACAGTTTTTACTGACCTTAATTTCATAAATAAGGAACTATTGCAGGCACATATCAAAAACTCCTAGGAAAGGTAACATTCTACTACTCCAGACATAAATCAAGGTTTTTCTTTAAACACAATCTCTAGAATTTTATTTATTTTCTCAAGCGTCTCCGCGTCTCTTTCATGAAGGATTCTACTTATGGAAGCAAATCCATCGAGTTGCCTCTGCTCGGCTGAGAAAGAACTCAGGAGAGTTCCAGCGTTGATATCAAGCGCAGAGGCGATCTTCTGCAGCACCGTGACAGTAGGAGTCTTCATACCCCTTTCTATCTCGCCAACATATTTGCAGCAAACACCTGCTTTTTCCCCGAGATCCTCCAGAGTAAGACCCTTCAACTTACGGAGTTGTCTTATCCGGCTGCCGAGGTTACTCACGATACTATCCCCTTATACGATCGGGTTGATTGGTATACGGTCTTATTATTTTTCATTTTGGCCAGGTACGCTGAGGAGTATGGCGATATCGACACCCAGCCCGCACGCGATCTTCCTCAAAACCAGATAGCTTGGATTTGCACGCCTGCCGGTCTCTACGGCACCGAGATATTTAGGGTCGAGCTCAGCGGCCTCGCTTAACTGTTCGATAGTGAGTCCCTTCAGCCTTCTCCAGTGCCTGATCCTCTGCCCTATTTCAGCGCTCAATGTCTTCTCCTGAGTAATGTCTGCCTTTCGACAATAGAAACATGATAAATTTGGGATATTAGTTTGTCGTCTTTGCAAACAACTGAGGTAAACTGCAGCGCCTTTCCGTATTCGGACAACTGCTTTCCTTATGAGTTTTGTGCGCAGGTATGGATACTCTCGTAGAGATAATCCTGTGCCTGCGAACCGTATTCGTAAGATGTAATGGCTTTGGAACGCCTCCTTCGTATATTTCGATATCTGAATCTTTATGCTTTAACCCGGAATTTGACACATTAGCACTCAGAATCGGCAAACAAACCCCGCTCGGCCTAGCCCCATCCGGTAACTCGGGAAGTATTCCCGATCCAGATGCAACCACCTTCTCGCTGATCTTTTTGAACCTGTCCCTGAGTTCGCTTAAAAATCCGGATTTTACAAGACCGTCCAACTGCCCCGACGCGAGCGAAGCTACGAGAGGATGTATTCTGAAGTTCATGGATATGCCGTCCATGGACGCCCTTAACCGTGCATTCTCAATGATCTTGTGAACCCTTAACGGGTGTTGTGAAAAAACAATGGCTTTTTCATAAAGACTTTTTTTCCTGCACACAAGGGCGCCCCCTTCGCCTACGGAAAAAAGCTTCGACCTCCCGAAGCTGTATGCCGAAAAATCTCCATAGGCACCAACCTGGATACCATCGACCTCAGCACCAAATCCCTGCGCCGCGTCAAATATAAGAATAATCCGTTCTTTTTTGACTATCTCCTCAAGCGCAACAACGTCAGCAGGTATTCCAAACAGGTGCGCCGCGATTATAGCTCTGGTTTTTTTCGTAATGAGTCTACGGACAGAATTTACGGAAATAGTGACCGTGTTTTCCTCTATATCCACGAATACAGGTGTAGCCCCGGTTAAAATTACAGGAGTCAAGGTCTGCGGCCAAGTATAGCTCGGAAGTATCACCTCATCGCCAGGGCCGATGTCTGAGGCCATCAAAGCAACATATAGAGCAGAAGTCGCGTTCGTCATGGCTATGCAAAACTTACCGCCTGACGCTTTGGCAAAATCATCCTCAAACTCCTCAACAGGCCGGCCCCCGCCTACGCTGCTGAGATAAGCCCACTCAGAAGTCGCGGTCTCAAGGTCTTTTTTCAGTTTCTTGACCGCTTCCGGATATAGAAGGTTTTTCTCGTTCATTCGTTACCTTATCGCATCATCTTCTGCGAGTAGAGTACCTGCTCGAGTGCGCGTATACGTTCATTCAACCGTGCGCTGTCCACATATCCTGTATTCGGGTCCACGATATTCACCAGATATTCCGGTATCTCGGCATCCGATCTTTTTCCGTTAAAGCCCATCCAGGGGAGGAGGGAAGAAAAGCTGACCATCTCCACTGCTTTCAAGGCAATATGCTCGTGCTGGACAGGATCGTAGGTAATCTTGTAATCCATTGCCGCTCCCAGGATGTGCCTGTGGTTTATCTGCGAATTTATCTTTCCGGACTCGAAATCAGCCCTCTGAGCAGCCGAAGTCACGACCTCAACAAGCCCTCTGACAGTAGGCAGATTCAGATTTGGTAATCCGGCAACGGAAGCGAGGTCGATATCTTCAGCCAGTTCTCTCCCTGATTGGACTGCGATATAAGGTATCAGTTCCTCAACCTGGCTTTTCGTTGGATGGAGAAAGGGTATTACGACCTGAAATCTGTCGAGCATAGCCGTATCAAGGAGGTCGGGCCTGTTGCTCGTCCCTATCCATAGGTTTTTGCCCCTGTTTGCATGGGAGTTCCCTATCGCCTCCCAGAATCTCTGACTCATCCTATTACTGACCCCGGAGTCCCCGGACGGGCCAGTACCCCTCTGCCCTATACTCTGGTCTATCTCTTCTATCAAAATACAGCAGGGGCTCATGCTCTCCACTACATTGAGGACCCTTTCCAGATTTCCCTCGCTTTGCCCAATAAAAGGCCCATGTAGGTTTCTCAGGATAAGAAGCGGAATATCCAACTCCTTTGCAAGCGTACCGCATAGCTTGCTTTTGCCAGCCCCCGGGACACCGGCAAGTATCATCGCATATGGCACGGTGGGCGAGCCGTTCTGGAACATCCACTTAACGAACTGAAAGTACTCTTTGACTGAATAGAGCCCTGCAATCGATTCGAACCCCTCGGCAGGCTCTACGACTTCTACAAGCCCGCCAGCGAGTTCTCTTATGGCAGCGGACTTAACGGTCTGGATATCCTTTCTTGAGATTACAGACCCGGCCTTTGCCCTGAAGAGGGCCTCTATATCCATGAGCCGAAGACCGTTCGCTTTCCTCGACATCTCTTCTGATGTAAGCCCTTCTTCCAGCAAGGCGAATTTACCTTCTTTGATATTTCTCAACAGATTAATGAACTCAAGTCTTGTGTCCTGATCAGGGAGAGAGACCTGAACTCTGTGGTACGCGCCTGAACGCGTAAGGAGGGCATTAACTCCGCCCTCGTACGAAATCAGTATTACTATATTCTTGGCTTGCCTTATGGCATCGTCTGAACCCCAGCGATGGAGGCATTCAAGGACGACCTGCTGCTCCGGAGCCAGAAACGCGCTCCCGTCCGCAGCAGGAGCAAGGAGATCAGAATACTGGACGATAAGTACTGATTTGCAATCATTTCTTCTAAGGACCGGCGTCAGCATGCTCAATGGCTGATTTGTCCCCTGACGGAATGGATTTGTACCCACGGCGGCGGAGTCCGGGGGTGTTACGGGCTGAAGCCCCGAACCTTGGCTGAAAAGGCCGCAATGATACCCTTTCTTTCCAAAATACGACGCCAGCGCCAGATGAAGGCTCGTTGGGTAGATGCCTTCCTCAAGACACATCTGTCTGTCGTTCGTGTTGAACTCCAGGAGAAAAGAGGCTTTCCCGGCTTTGATACCTTCTTCGATTTTGTTTATCAGATTATTTTTCATTAACCCTCCTTTTTAGCTTAAGTTTTTTTATCTTGTCCTTTGTCTTACTGGCCGTTTGATTCTTCTGAGGAACTCGCCCCTGCTTTTACCCTTTACCTCTTTGAGAGGATTGAACTCCACTGCGACTTCATTGGCCAGAACTCCACCTTCTTTCTTTCCGTGGTGTTGGCTCTTTAGAACTGACAAACCGATTCCGCGCCTTGAAAGCTCGCTAAATAGCCTTTCGCTCTCTACCTTACAGGTACCTCCTTCAAAACCGGCCATGTCGATATGAAGGCCTCCATCATCTGTGACCTTTGCGGCTATTGAAAAGTCATCCTTTGCACCACTTATCAAGACTTCCTTACCGCGATTCTTTGTGCGTACGTCGTACCCTATTGCAGCAAACGATTCAGCCGCCTTTTCAACGATGACATCTTTTTCGGCAGCGGCTATCCTCAAATGAGCGTTTTTTACGGATGCGCTCAGTCTTTGAAACACACCTTCTATTTCAGGCATATGCGCCGAGAGACCTTTGACATCCCCCAGGGACAACATCTTTTTTGATGCCTCTAAGACCTCTATGTCCGCATGCAAGATCGTACGCTCTACAAGGGCTCCAATTAGCTGGTGCCTCTCTTCTAAAAGGGCGTCTTTTAGGCTTAGGGCCTTTACAATCGTCTCCATACCATCAAAGCCTGAACACATTTTTATGGCTTCGCTGCCGTTTAATGCCGTAAACCTTTCAGATATGCTCTCACCGAGCCCTGACACCCTCTCCTTGCAAGTCAGATGCTCTGCACCGGAACAGGTCAGCTCCTTAACCTCAAGCCTGTCTTTTACAGCTTCGAGTGAATTTAAGCTCATTGCAGGCACTCTGAATTCTGTGTATTCTGACATAGGCGTTCTCCTTTAGACTAAGGGGTTCCAGTCCTTATCGTTTATTGTAGAAGGTTGCATTTCATCCGATATTGTACCTGAGGCATTTCCATGCTCTTCAGCATTTTGTACGTCGACTTCATTATCAGCCGGGGCAGGTGTGTTATTTGTCGCTGACTCAACAGGCATTTCCCTGTTATCCCTGTCGGTTGTTTTGACTTCTACGCCGTGATCCGCTTCAGTATTCCCCTGACCAAAAAAATTACGGACCGCTCTGCCAATCCACTCGCCAATCCCTATGAAAATATCAAGAACCGAGAGAGCAAAATTGTAGAATAATGTCACGTATCTCATTAATAGTTGACCAACGATCCAGAGTCCACCACAAATAACGAATAACGGTACGGCTATAATCCCGATACTAAGCATGCTCAAGAAAGGAAGCAGACCTATTGCCCCAAAAATACCGGATACCGAAGATACTGCCGGAATACCGATGAGAAGCATTTTCAAGCCGGATGTGTATTCTTCAGGAAATTCATCCTGATTTTCCTCTTCCTGCACCGGAATTTTTAAATGATCAGTGCTATCGGGTGTGGTTATAATGCCGCTTTGCACTGTTTCAACAGAAGTCACGTCGCCACCATCGGAAAGCAGTGCCGCCGCCCTTATGCTTCCGCCGAGTGCAAAAAGATAGATAGAAAAAACCAAAAGGCCCGAGATGATGCTTATAAAAATGTATTTGAGTGCTTTCGGCAAAGTCTCGGGCGAGAAGAACTTCGTCGTATGAGTAACATTGAGGAGGTCCATAAGTAGCATCCCCGAAAGCACCACGGTGGCAGCAAGCTCTATTGCCATAAGGGTCTCAAGGGATACAGGAAGGTACTCAAGAATTGTCTCACCTTCTTCACCCATTGCGCCCCCGAGAGTGATCATCATAGTAAGGATTGATACCGGCAGGCTTATGAGAGTCAAGGCTGTAAGTACGACCCCTCCTATGACTCTCTGGACAGTATGCTCTCCGGTAATGCCTACGGATTTTGCCGACCCGGAGATTACCCCGCGTGTGCCTGCCATGGCGGTAGAGGCACCGTTTCTGGCCATCTCAGGGATAGCCACCAGGAAGAGAAAAAATCTCTGGATGACCTCTCTGACCTGTTCGGCGGATGAGATGGCGGTCATCATTATCACTCCGCCGATAAGAACCGCCGTAGCAACGAGCATGGCCTGAAGAATCTCCATTAATTTACCTCCCGAAGTTAATAGGTTCGTCTATTGTAAGGAAGCTAACGGATTCGGCACCTTTAGCTTTAAGATATGCTTCCCACTCTTGTCTTCTGACGACATCATCAGGGCCGGCCTGAAAATCCATGACCTTGACCTCAGCCATGCTGAGATTTACCATATACGCGTCACTCTTTCTTGCGTTGTCATCCATATCGGTCAGAAGTATGAGTATAGGCCTCATGCTCGGATTCGACTGGAACCTGACAGAGGCGGCGTAGAGGCCGCCGTAAATATCGGTGCGCAGAGCCTTTGGCGACTTGACTTCGTCAACGATCTTCGATATCTGTTCACGAATCTGCCTGTCCTGAATAGCAGCGATTTTCACCTTCTTTTTTGACTTGAGGTCAAAGGCGTTTTTTGATTTACTGACCGCTTCTGGGAGCACAGCCGAAACTATGCTGTACTTATCGGAAACCGAATCCTCAGTTATCCACCTGACATATACCTTGCTGCCCGCAGGCAAGGACTGTATCACCTTCCTGACCGTTCCCTTTGCCTTCGGGAGGTAAGCATAGGAGCCTGTGCCGTCAATGGCCACTACGCAGACAGTTGCCGGTTCTGAAGCTTTTTGAGCGGCTGCCTCCGTAGAAGCACCTTTGCACCCGGTCAAAGAGGTAAGTAAATAGAGCCCCAAAAGAACAAAAATAATTTTTTTCATAATATCCTCCGTTTTAACTTGTTGTCTTCTAAAAATAGGGCATGATTTATTGCATCACAGTTGTGGCGAATGCCATCACAATTGGTTCCCTTGAGAATGAAAAAGGCCTTGCCCCCTTTTAGGGACAAGGCCTCGCAGGAATTCCTGGATTATTAATTACCCATGCGATCACCACCCGTCATTTTTTAAAAATCGAGCAACGCCTTGCGAGTCATTTTCCTGGCACTTTCGCTACTCCTTTTATTCGCAAGCCTTTTATTGCCCTTCATTTCGCCTGCGGAATTTCTGAATATCCCTACGACAACCAGCGGATTACGTATGGCCCTGAGTTTAATTGTCTGATTTGATTTTTTCATAAACTCTCTTGTTCACTTTCTCCGTGGCTTTATGCTGAGGCGATAAAGCCTTTCGTCAATAAGATAAGCGAGTTTTTTGCAATACTCGTCAGTAAGCACGTTTATTGAACTATGGTCATTAAAACCGCTATTCAGCCGTATCTCCTTCAAGATTTTTTGAGCCTTTGCAATCACCTCAAAAGCAGGCTTCATTGGATTAGCTTTTGCATTTGCAAATTTTTCCGCGCGCGTCCTGATTTCAAAAATCCAACCATCCATCCTTTTCTCCCATTCCATCTGAAACATCTTCGGGTCTGTGGCAGCCAATTCAGCCAGATATTTCGCCTTGCTGGCCATTCTTCTATCCGCTGCCTTACCCACGACGCACCTCCTCCGTTTAACAGAGAGAATCCCATCTCTGTTTCTTTGACCTATGTCAGCTGGCCGATTCCAGCCTTTCGGTCTATTTGTATTTTTATCTATCGCAACTAATGTGCCAAGAGTGTTTCAGCCTTAATAAATTTAAGTTTGCTTGAACTAATTAGGTTCTCTAGTGAAATCAAAAATATCTAACTGCTCGGAATATAAAAGATTTAAGACTCAGCAGGTTTTTTTTCATACTCAGTACAATTCAGCGTGTTAAGTTATTTTTCTAATAAATGTAATGCCTTTTCAAATAACATATGTGCTACTTTCGGTGTTTAAATTGAATTGTTGAA
>JACRHB010000221.1 GCA_016217725.1 Nitrospirota bacterium
ATTAAACACTGTCTTTAATGTCTTCTAACGCCCTCTTAATACACACCCCTGCACCCCTCTTTTTAGAGGGGAATTCTTAACTCGCCTTTCTTCTTTAATTAGAAAAGCTCATCTTTACCCACTCATTATGAGAAAGAGCCATAGTAAACGCATTGCTTCTGGAGCAAAAAATAAAGATCCACGATCTGGAGAACTACTCCGCTTGCTGCGATTCGGCGGCATTCGATGATAATCTTTAATCCGTAATTATCTTTTTCTCGATCCCGTATTTCTTGAGTTTATGCCTGAAGGACCTGAAGGTGAGGTTAAGCAGCTTTGCGGCCTCGGTCTTTACGCCGTTTGTCTGCTCAAGGGCTTTCAGCAGGTAAGCCTTTTCCATGTCTTCCATAAGCTGCTCGAAGTCCATGCCGCCGGAGGGAACCGAAACCCCTTTCGCGATGGTTGAAGCCGACCTTATCTCTTCGGGAAGATGCTCTACGGAGATAACTTCACCGTCACAGAGCAGAACCACTCTTTCGATAATGTTCTCAAGCTCGCGCACGTTTCCCCTCCACCGGTAATTCTTCAGCAGCCCCATTGCGTCCGGGGCGAACTGTTTTTTACCGGCGGCGTATTTTTTCAGAAAATGCTCCACTAAAACAGGGATGTCGTCCCTGCGCTCTCTAAGCGGCGGAATTTTTACCGAGAGCACGTTGAGCCTGAAATAAAGGTCTTCCCTGAACAGGCCTTTTTCGATAAGCTCTTTAAGGTCTTTGTTCGTAGCGGAGATTACCCTTACATCAACCTTTATGTCGGATATGCCTCCTACGCGGCGGAAGGAGCCGCCTTCGATAACGCGCAGGAGCTTCGCCTGAAGGCTCATAGGCATTTCCCCTATCTCATCAAGAAAGAGCGTCCCGTCGTTTGCGAGCTCAAACAGTCCCTGTTTGTTTCCGGCGGCGCCTGTGAACGCCCCTTTCATATAACCGAAAAGCTCGCTTTCAAGAAGGCCTTCAGGGATCGCAGCGCAGTTGACCGCTACGAAGTGGTGGTCCTTTCTCGGACTGAGGTTGTGGACCGCCATTGCCACAAGCTCTTTGCCCGTGCCGCTTTCCCCGGTAATAAGCACGGTTGCATTGCTTTCGGCGGTCTTTGATATCAGGGAAAACATCTCCTGCATCGCGGGACTGGCGCCGATGATGTTCTCAAGAGAAGGGGTTTTCAACTGCTCCTTCAGGATTGTAACGTCTTTCCGGAGCTTCTGTTTTTCGAGCGCATTTTTTACGACGAGCCTTATCTCGTCCATCTGAAAGGGTTTCTGGATGTAGTCGTGAGCGCCGAGCTTCATCGCCTCCACCGCGGACTCGGGTGTGCCGAAAGCGGTGACTATTACAACCTCCGTGTCCGGCGAGATATCCTTTGCGTTTTTCAGCAATTCCATGCCGCTTACCTTCGGCATCTTCATGTCGGTGACGATGAGGTCGAAGAAATCGTTTTTCAGCGCCTCCAGGGCAGTCGCGCCGTTATCGGCCGTCGCCACGCCGTAGCCCTCGCTCTTGAGGAAGATCTCGAGTATCTCCCTCATGCTCCTTTCATCGTCTACGACGAGTATTTTACCTTTTGTCTTTTTCATGATCGTTTTACCTTACAGTTGCATAAAATTGTCGATAACGGGGCAGGGGAGGCTGCCGTAAAAGCTTTACCTGCGATACCTTAGTGAGATCCCGAAAAGCAGAATTCATATTTTCTGCACTTCACTGACCGTTACTTCCTGCCGCTAAAGCTTAATTTCAATATCCCATCGCTTTGTAAAGGTTTTACGGCAGCCTCCCCTGCCTCGTTCCGCTTCATCATTGCTTATCTTATCGGTAATATCACCTTAAAAGTTGTGCCGGCCCCGAAGCCTTTGGAGCTGACCGTGATCTTTCCGCCGTGTTCTTCGATGATCTTTTGCGCTATGGAAAGCCCGAGGCCCGTCCCTTTTTCTTTCGTCGTAAAGAACGGATAGAAGATTTTATCTATCTCGCCTGCGTCTATCCCGACGCCCGTGTCTTTGAAGATGATCTCCACCTTATGGTTTCTTCTGACGGTGTAAATCTCTATGTCTCCGGCTTCGTAAACCGCGTCAACGGCGTTTATGCCGAGGTTCCAGAAGACCTGCTGCAATTGTTTCGCGTCTCCGTTGATGAGCAAGCTGCCGTCCAATTTCGCAGTTATTGTAACATCTTTCCGGTTTGTTTCTGAACCCTGTAAAAGGGTGACCACGTTCCTGAGGGATTGATGCAGGTCAAAGGCCTCTTTATTAAGATCTTTGGGTCTTGCATAGAGCAGGAAGTCCGTAATGATGCCGTTGAGCCGGTCCATCTCGGACAGCGCTATTTTCATCAGGCGGTCGGCGTGCTCGCCCGAGACTTTCTTCTCGCACAGCATCTCGATGGACGCCTTCAGAGAGGCCAGGGGGTTTCTAAGCTCATGCGCAATCGAGGCCGAAAGCTCGCCGATAAACGCCCATTTCTCCTTCCTCTTGACTTCCGCCTCCATGGCCTTCAGCTCCGTCAGGTCCTGAAAGACGCCGATCATTCCTATCGGGTTCCCCGCGCCGTCTTTAAGCGGCGAGAGTCTCATGCCGACGGGAAAGGCTTCGCCGTTCCTGAGGATATCGCCCTCCATTCTCTCCATGGTTTCCGTATAATTTTTCAAGAAGGGGAAAAGGTCTTCGGGGGTCTTCCCCGTCACTTCTTCGCGGCTGAGCTTTGTTATCTCCTGGGCAGAGGTGTTGAAGGTGATGACCCTCCCGCTTAAATCCGTTGTAAACACGCCGCTCGGCATGCTCTCTATGATGTAGCGGCTGAAGGCCTTTAAGTCGCTAAGCACGGTCTCTCTCTCTTCGAGGCTTTTTGTAGCCTTGTGAAGCTTGTCGGATAAATATCCGCTTAGAAAGGCGACAAGATAAAAGGCGATGAAGTTGGCGAAGATGTTGTAGAAAAAATCCCTGTCGATAAAAAGCACGCCGGCGGGAATTTTTATTAAATTGTAATATTGCAGGTCTATGAGAGCGCCGTAGAGTACGCTGCTCAGCGTAGCGATAATGTAGCATGCGCGCCGGCCTAAGATAATGCCCGCAGAAAGTATGCTCAACGGGAACATGAACGAAAACATGCTCGCGATACCGCCCGTCATGTATATCAGGACCACCTCGGAAACGACGTCAATGATGATCTGAGCATAAGCAAAGGCGATGAAGCGGCCGTCTTCCTTTAACCATCGCAGCATAAGGGCATAGCATATCGACATGAGATAGAGAAAAATTATGAAAAGGGAAAACGCCGTCGGATGCAACAGCTTGTCATACCCGATCCTGAAAATGTAGAAAGAGCCTAACAGGAGGGTGACAACCGCAACCCTTATGAATATGAGGGCCTGAATCCTTTTCAGCAAATCCTTGTGCATAAATCGTATATCAGTTTAGCACAATTTATAGTCTGTCATGCCCGAAGTTTGTAATCGGGCATCCAGAGCTTACTGAAAAGACTGGATTCCCGCTCAACAAACTGCGGGAATGACGGTTCAAATTCTGAGTTTATACACAGACACTATTTAATCAGCGTTATGAGCTTGAATATCGGCAAGTACATTGCGACCACTATGAAGCCCACGGTTCCGCCTAAAAAGATCATGAGCACCGGCTCTATCATCGACGTAAGGTTGGCAACCGCCTGGTCGACTTCTTCATCGTAAAAATCCGCAATCTTATTAAGCATGTTGTCTAAAGCTCCCGTGGATTCGCCGACTGCGATCATCTGGTTGACCATAGGAGGGAATACCTTTGCCTGGGACAACGGCTCCGCAATGGTCTTTCCCTCGGAAACGCCCTGTCTTACGTCAAGCACGGCCTTTTCTACCACTTTATTGCCGGCTGTCTTTGCCGTTATGTTGAGACCCTCAAGGATGGGCACGCCGCTGCTTATGAGGGTTCCGAGCGTCCGCGTAAATTTGGCGACCGCAACCTTCCTGAAAAGGATTCCCACAATAGGAAACCTCATAAGCAGCCTGTCGGTCACCATCTTCCCCGTCTCCGTCCGTCTGAATTGGACAATGGAGACTATCGTGAAGATGATGCCGCCGAGCATTATCAGTCCGCCGCTGCCGCCTAAGAATTGACTGAGGTTGATAATGAGCTGCGTGGGGAGCGGCAGGGTCCCGCCTAACTGGGTAAACATTTTTCCGAAAGTGGGCACGACGAAGACCATGATTATCACGATCACCATAATGGCGACCGTAATGACGACCGTTGGATAGACCATTGCGCCTTTCACTTTCCTCTTCAGTTTTTGGGCCTTTTCTATGTACGTTGCGAGCCTTACAAGTATGGTGTCCATAATTCCGCCCGCTTCTCCCGCCGCCACCATGTTCGCATACAGGTCGGAGAATATCCTGGGGAATTTACGAAGGGCGTCGGCAAAGGTGGAGCCGCCTTCCACGTCCGTTTTTATTTCACCGATGCACTTTGCAAAGAACTGGTTTTCGGTCTGTTTGGAGAGTATGTCAAGCGCCTGCACAAGCGGCAGCCCGGCCCCGATCATTGTTGCAAATTGCCTGGTGAAAATAACGAGGTCTTTGTCTTTTACCTTGCCTCCCATGGAGCCGGAAAGGAGCTTCGACTTCTTTGAAACGCTCGTCGGGATTATGCGCTGTTTTCTGAGATAAGCCTTCACCTCGTCAATCGAAGCGGCGGTAAGCTCGCCTTTTATGACGGCGCCTTTTGCGGATTTACCCGTCCATTTATATACGACAGCGGCTGCCATTTATCATCCTTTTCCCAATGAAGACCTCTGCATCATGTTGATCAATTCGTCCGGTATTGTGGACTTTGCAAGGGCGTCTTCGTAGGATATTAAGCCTTTTTTATATAAATCAAACAGGGACTGGTTCATCGTCTGCATCCCGAATTTCGCCTGTCCGGTCTGCATCATGGAGTATATCTGGTGCGTCTTGTCCTCTCGTATGAGGTTTCTGATGGCGGGGGTTGGTATAAAAATTTCCACGGCGAGCACCCTGCCGCCGCCTGACTTTTTCGGGAGAAGCTGCTGCGATATTATCCCTTCAAGGACAAAGGAGAGCTGCACGCGTATCTGTTCCTGCTGATGCGACGGGAACACGTCTATTATGCGGTTTATCGTCTGGATGGTGTTATTCGTATGGAGGGTTGCGAAGGTCAAATGCCCGGTCTCCGAAACGGTAAGAGCGGCTTCTATGGTTTCGAGGTCCCTCATCTCGCCGATCAGGACGATGTCCGGATCCTGTCTTAAAACGTACCTGAGGGCGTCCTTGAAAGACGCCGTATCCGCATTTACTTCCCTCTGGTTTATTAAACAGTTTTTATGGCCGTGAATGAACTCGATAGGGTCTTCGATAGTTATGATGTGCTCAAAACGCTCTTTGTTGATCTTGTCTATCATCGCCGCAAGCGTAGATGATTTGCCGCAGCCCGTCGGACCCGTCACCAGTATCAAGCCTCTCGGTTTTTTGGAAAACTCGTTGATTATAGGGGGCAGCCCGAGCTCGCCGAAGGTCCTGATAGTGTAAGGGATAGTCCTGAAGGCGCCTGCGACCGCTCCCCTCTGCATGAATATGTTGGCCCTGAACCTGCTCAACCCTTTGACGCCGAAAGAAAGGTCCAGCTCGTTATTTTCCTCAAACTTATGCTTCTGAGTATCGGTAAGAATACTGTAGCACAACGCCTTTGTATCGGCAGGGGAAAGGGAGGAGCTGTTTAACGACATGAGCTTACCGTCAACCCGTATCCTGGGAGGCGTGCCGGTGCTGATATGGAGGTCCGAAGCCCCCTTCTCAATCATGATTTTCAGCAGATCATATAAAGTTTCCATAACTTACGTCTGTAGCTTAACCCTATTATGATGTTACCCGTTG
>JACRHB010000031.1 GCA_016217725.1 Nitrospirota bacterium
GAGATGCTGCAGGTTGCAAATAACGTAAAGAGGTAAAAAGAGTTAAGAGTTAGGAGTTGAAAGTTAATAGTTATGAGAAGGATGAGAGAAGGCAGAAGACAGAAATCAGAAGATAAGAAGTTAAGAAGATGGGAAGTTAAGCTCAACTTCTTTTTTTTACTGTTCACTGTTCACTGTTCACTGTTCACTGCCGGATTTGCGGCTTCATGGAGTCCTGAAGAGGTCTTGCAGACATATTTGACGGATAATTATCCCTGGAAAAAGATCGAAGTCGCCAATGTGCGAATAACCGGAAATATACCGGATAATGCTCCGTATACTATAGTCGTCGAAAAAGGCCCTCTTGGGAAAGGCGTCTTTACGTTTGTATTTGAGAATGAAAAGAGAGCGGTGGTCAAGGCCGATGTGAGGGCGTTTGAAGATATCGTCAAGAGCAAAAGACCTTTCAAGAAGGGATACGTGCTGCAGGATGAAGATGTTTATTTGGCTGAAATAGATATCGGCAAGATGCCGAAAAATTCCGTAGCCGATCCGGGAGCAATTATCGGAAAACCGTTAAGAAGGTCCATAAACGCCAATAAGGTCCTTGCTGAAGACATGGTGGAGAAGTCGGAAGTCGTCAAAAAAGGCAAGAAGGTTTCACTCTTAATAAACATGGAGGGATTGAATATTACGGCGGCAGGCGAAACAAAAGAAAAAGGATACGTGGGGATGCCGGTAAAGGCAATCAACCTGTCCTCAAAAAAAGAGGTGAGAGGAGTCTTGATCGATGAAAATACGGTTAAAGTGGAGATGTAAAGCAGAAGTCAGAAGTCAGAAGTCAGAAGTCAGAATAAAGAATATCACCCCCTCCTTTACCCTCCCCCCTCGAGGGGGAGGGCTGGGTGGGGGGGCTGTCTTCTGTCTTCTGTTTTCTGGATTCTGGATTCTGCTTTACGGCTGCGCTACGCCTTCGGCGAATCTGCCGCCGCCGCCTCTGAAATATGTGCAGCCGGTGGACGAAAAAATAATCCGGCAATCCGCAAATTCGCTCTGGAGCGATTCGGCAAACATATTTGAAGACACAAAGGCGAGGAGGCTGAATGATCTTGTAACAATAAAGATAGAAGAAAGTCTCATCGGCTCCGGAAAGGCTGATACGCAAACCAGCCGTGATTCTTCATTAGACTTTGCACTGACGAACTTATTCGGCATGAATAACGACTTCAATCTTCAAAATGCTTTTTTGCTGAGAGATTTATTTAAGGGCGACAATGTATTTGAGCCTTCCGTTAAAAGCGCTTCCAAGTCGGAATTCAAAGGCAAGGGAGACACAAACAGAGAAGGGAAACTGGTGGCGACTATAACCGCTAAGGTTGTTGAAGTGATTCCTAACGGCAATCTATTGCTGGAAGCAAGAAAAGAATTGACTATTAATGATGAAAAACAGATACTCGTCCTCAGCGGCATTGTAAAACCCGACGATATCGATTCGAGCAACACTGTCTCAAGCAGCAAAATCGCAGACGCGCAGATTTATTATGTAGGAGACGGCGTGCTGCAGGACAAGCAAAGCCCCGGCTGGTTTGTCCGGGTGCTGGATAAGGTATGGCCGTTCTGAAAAGAAAGTGAGAAGTGAGAAGTGAGAAGTGAGAAGTTAAAAAAACAAGGCAAAAGGCGCAAGGCAGGAGGCAGAAATCTTAAAGCGGGAGTTTTGAAGATAGTCTTTATCAGTTTTCTACTTCTAACTTCCCACTTCCTACTTCCTACTTCCGCAAGCGCGGAGCGCATAAAGGACATTGCGAGCTTCGAGGGAGTCAGGGATAACCAGCTATTAGGATACGGACTTGTGGTAGGCCTTGACGGTACGGGAGATAAAGGGCAGGCTGCTGTGCAAGGGATCATAAATATGCTAAAGAGAATGGGGCTTACGATCAAGACGGAAGATTTGAAATCAAAAAACATAGCGGCAGTCGTAGTCACCGCAGCGCTGCCGCCTTTTGCAAAACCCGGAACGAAGGTTGATGCGCTGGTCTCAACCATCGGCGACGCCAAGAGCATTCAAGGAGGCACTCTGCTTCTGGCCCCCCTCAAGGGCCCTGACGGCAAGGTTTATGCCTTAGCCCAGGGCCCCGTTTCTATCGGAGGTTTTGCCGTGGCGGGAGAAGCCGCCGCAGTGCAGAAGAATCATGCTACGGCAGGAAAAATTCCGGAGGGCGTCACGATAGAAATAGAGCCGCCTTTTATTCTCGGAAACGGCAGTGATATCAGGCTGTTTCTTCATAAGGCCGATTTCACCACTGCGGACGCGGTATCGAGGCAGATAAATGATACTTTAAACGGCGCTTATGCGTCTCCATTGGACCCTTCGGCGGTTAAGCTGTCGATCCCTCAGGAATACAAAGATAATCTTGTAGGGTTAATTACAAAAGTCGAGATGCTTAGCGTTGCCGTTGATATGCCCGCAAAGGTTGTAATCAACGAAAGAACGGGGACGATCGTTATGGGAGATAACGTAAAAATATCGCCTGTGGCAATAGCTCACGGCTCGCTTACAATCGAGATTAAAGAGCGGCCGCTGGTTTCACAGCCTCTGCCTTTTGCACCGGAGAAGGCTGAGACCGTTACAGTGCCGAGGACGGATATAGCCGTTCAGGAGCAAAAAGGCTCGCTCGTTGAAATATCAGGCGTTACACTCGGCGACGTGGTAAAGGCTCTGAATGCACTGGGAGTTACGCCGCGTGATCTAATATCGATACTTCAAGCCTTAAAAGCGTCAGGGGCGTTGAGGGCTGAGCTGGAGATAATTTAAGTGCAAAAGAGCAGAAGTGCAACAGTGCAAAAGAGCGGAAGTGAAGAAGTTCCCTCTCCCCTTGTGGGAGAGGGTTAGGGTGAGGGGTATTTTATGGACGGATTGAATATTGAATTGCTGAAACTTAATTTACAGTCACCGGTCACCGATCACCGGTCAACGGTCACCGGTGAACTCGATAGATCGAAATCCGAGGTCAGAAAAGCTGCAAAGGATATGGAGGCCATGTTTGTTTATCAGTTAATCAAGGAAATGAGGAAGACGGCTGAAGACATATCCTCTGAGGAAAAAGGCCTCGGCAATGATACATACATGAGCCTTTTTGACATGGAAGTTTCGAGGGCCCTGGCTGAGAGGGGGTTCGGCCTTCAGGATAAGATAGTGGAATGGCTTGAAAGAAATCCGAACAAGGCAGAACGCGAAAGGCTAAAAGAAGAAAGTAGGGGCGAAGCGTTGCCTCGCCCTAATTTAAAATAGAGGATGATACGTTTTTTGTCTAAAGAAAAATTCACAAGTGCCGATAATAGAAACATGAGGTGTAAAAAAAATTGACACATCCTGTAAAGAATATAAAACAGATGGGCATACGTAAAAGAGGATGTGATATATTAAGTGATGAAAGGGGGGTTGAGTATGAAAATTGACGGAAACAACCCGATTGACAGAAAGGACCTTTACAAGGTCCAGGAAGCGGCCGGAAATCAGGGCGCGGAAAAGAAGAAAGAAGTTGAGAAGACCGATGAAGAAAAAGACAAAATAAGTCTGTCCGGAAAGGCGAAGGAGATAGACGAGCTGAAGGCCTTGATAGACCAGCTTCCGGAAGTAAGGGAGGAGAAAGTTGATTCCATAAAGCAGGCGATTGACGCGGGAACGTATAATATCGACGCAAGAAAAATAGCTCAGAAGATACTGGAAGAGATATGACATCCGACAAAGCGGTTATCAGCATCCTGAAAGAACAGATTAATACCTACAAGACACTTCTGGACCTTCTTAAAAGGGAGAGAACGTATCTTGTGGATATTGATCCGGAGAAAGTTGAGGAGATATCAAAGGAGAAAGACACCATCGTTATGAGGTTAAGACTGCTGGAAGAGGAGCGGCTAAGGCTTATGAAAAAATATGCCGAAGATAACGGCATAAGGAGCGATTTAAGACTTGAAGATATGGGAAAGCTGACAGGCAACGATATGTTTTCGGCAATACGCTCTCAATTAGTGTCCCTCCTTCAGAGCATAGAGGAAATGAACAAATTCAACGGCGTCCTTATAGACCGCTCGCTCAAACATATAAGGGTTACGTCCGGTTTTTTTAATTCCTTCACAGCGCATCACATATCCCAAACCACAGGGGTTCTTTTATCAAAGGAGTCGTAAATGTCCATATTCGGACTTTTTGATATAGGCAAGTCTGCAATATTTGCAAGCCAGACGGCCCTTAACGTAGTAAGCAATAACATAGCCAATGTAAACACGCCGGGATACAGCCGCCAGGAAGTGGTCCTGCAGATAGCCAGCCCGATTGAAGTAAGGGGTGATTTTTTAGGCAGGGGCGTGCAGACCGCCGACATCAGAAGGCATTATGATAAATTTCTCCATCTTCAGATCATCGGGCAGAACCAGAGTTATGGAAGATCGTTTGCCCTTGATCAGGGATTAAGCCAGGTCGAGCAGGTCTTTAATGAGGCGAGGAGCCTGGGGCTGTCGAACTCGCTTGACGCTTTCTTTAATGCGTGGCAGAAAGTTTCGACGAACCCTGAAGGCATGGCTTAACGGGCGACCCTGCTTGAACAGGCAAAGGCCCTTGTCCAGACCGCGAAGCAGATGGAAGGTGATATAGAAGCGACATTGGAAGACATAGATGAAAAAATAGTCCACGTCGTTGAAAAGGTAAATTCAACCACATCACAAATCTCGCAGCTTAATGATAAAATTGTTCAGCTTGAAGCCGGGTTTGACATGGAGAGGGCGAGTTACCTTAGGGACCAGAGAGATCAACTTCTTAATGAACTCGCCGGGCTTATGGATTATACGTGGTATGAAGACGACAATGGAGGCGTTACGATTATGACAGGCGGAAAAGGCCTTGTAACTCCACAAGGTGCGTCGACGCTTTCCACGGCTGTCGATTCCGAGGGGGAAAGAAAATTATATCTTAACGGAAAAGACGTCACATCCTTTTTCACAAAGGGACAGTTAGGAGGCTACATGGACGTTATGGACGACATAAAAGACAATCCGTTGATCAACCTTCAGAGACTTGTTGCGTCCGTAATAAATGAGGTAAATATTGTTCATCGCCAGGGTTATGGAATTGATACGCCCAGCTCAACAAATAATAACTTTTTTGATGCCCTGCAAATATATACAAAGGATTATTCAGCAGGGGCATATATTGACTCCGCCGTCATTTCCAACCCTGCAACGCTTACTCTGGACGAATACGATATAAGCTTCACCGGCGCCGCAAATTATGTAATAACAAATCATCAAACCGGCGCGACGGTTGCATCAGGAGCATATACTCCCGGAGGCACTATAAGTTTTGAGGGAATAGACGTTGTTATTGATGGCGCGGCGGCAGCGGGTGACAGCTTTTTCGTAAGCCCGCTGAGCAATGTAATTGAAAACTTCGATGTATCTCTGACAGACGCGGAGCTGGAAAAGATTGCTGCCTCCGATTCCGATACGGCTGTGTCAGGCAAAGGTAATAATGAAAATGCACTGCGGATATATGAATTGTATCATGAGAGTCTTTCCGACCTCAGCGGCGCTTCTTTTGAAAGCTATTACAGGGGCATTGTTTCCAACGTAGGGGTCATGAGCAAATCTGCGTCGGACGGGCTCAGCTTTGATGACAACATGCTCTTTGAGCTGCAAAAGAAAAGAGAAGAGGCCTCAGGCGTTTCCATTGATGAGGAGGCGGCCAATCTTATAAGGTATCAACGCGCGTTTGAGGCTGGAGCGCGGATACTGAAAATGACGGATGAGCTTTTGGAGACACTGATTAACTTATGAGGATTACATCATTTAGCATATTCAATCAATTGACGAGGTCTCTGCAGGAAAACCTGAGAAAGCTGGGCGTCTATTCAGACAGGCTGTCTTCAGGAAAGAGCATAAATAAACCTTCCGACGACGTATCGGGTATGGTAAGCTCAATGGATTACAAGATATCCATAAATGAAATTGAGCAGTACAAGAAAAATATTGACGATGCGGACAGCTTCCTGGGTATGACGGACACGATTATGGGTTCGGTCTATAACCAGTTGGATCGCGCAAGAGAGCTTGCGGTACGGGCTGCTAACGACTCGCTGGAGCCGGAAGACAGGGTTTCCATTTCGAAAGAAATCGAAAATTTAAGAGATGAAGTCATGAGACTGTCCCAAACCAAATTAAGGGACAGGTATATATTCTCCGGGTATAAAACCGATACCGTGCCGTTTGATGGCACATTTACTTATCAGGGTAATTCGAGCGAAATAGAGGTGTTTATCGACAGGGATTCCACTATGGCAATTAATGTCAGCGGAGACGAGGCGTTCAGCTACGGCGGGGAAACTTTCATGGAAACTCTCGACGATTTATATAATGCTCTTAATGATATTGATCCTGATGCAGCCCGGGCAGGAGCACAGACGGCTATTGATAAGATTGAAGATGCTATAACGCAGATCGCAAACGTGCGTGCGACCGTAGGCGCAAAGATGAGTCGTCTTGAAAACCTGCAGAGCAGTTTGGATGACAGAAGTTTAACTTTTAATACTCTGCTTTCAAACACACAGGATGCGGATCTGGCTGATACAGTCACGCAGATTTCAAAAATACAAGGAGCCCTTGAGTCTCTGAGAGCGTCTGGATCGAAGGTAATATCGCAGTCGCTGTTGGATTTTTTAGGGTAAGTACAAGTAGGAAGTAGGAAGTAGGAAGTAAAAAGAAAGCAAGCGGTATTTAAGTTCTCACTTCCCATTTCTCAAAGGAGGCAGGATGCTGGTTTTGACAAGGAAGTCGAATGAATCGATTAAACTCGGCGACGACATTACGATTACGGTCGTCGAGGTAAAGGGTAATTCGGTAAGGCTGGGGATAAAGGCTCCGGCAAATCTCAGAATATATCGTGAAGAGTTGTATGAAAAAATAAGACAGGAGAACCTGCTGTCATCAAATCTCTTATTGGATGAATTTGAAAAGATAAATAAGGCATTGAGGTCCAAATGATAAAGATCAATACATCGAGATTCGGAGTTTTAGAGGCAGAGGAAGAAAAAATTATTAATTTCCCCGACGGACTTGTGGGTCTTTCAGACATGACGAGGTTCATCCTCATAGACTACAAAGACACGCCGATCAAATGGCTTCAATCCCTCGAGGACCCCGATATAGCTTTTATAGTCACCTCTCCCGACACCATAATGCCTGAATATTCGCTTGAGCCCGATAAGACCGTAAAACAATATCTTCAGCTTGAAGACAACGATGATATCGTGGTGCTTATTATCATGAGAGTTCAGGGCAATGACGTAATAGCCAACTTCCAGGGGCCTCTGCTTTTAAATGCACGCAACAAAAGAGGCGTCCAGATAATTCTCGATTTCCACAATAAGGCTTACCAGAAGATAGGTTAGCAGAAGTTCTTTATATCTGAAGGGCAAACACACCCCTCAATCCCCTCTTGATAGAGGGGAAGAAAGTAGCGTTGGGGTTTATCCCCAACGAAAAAGATAATCGCCCTCAATAAATGAGGACGCTACAAATGAGGGCGCTACGCCCTGATCCCACCAATTTTTAAAACTGCAAAAAAACTTTACAGTCCACCCTAAAGTTTTTTAAAAAACAGCCGATAAGAAATCTAAAGAATGAAAGGTGACGGTTAAGAAAGGAGGTATGAAATAAGATTCAAAGAACCAAATCCTTAAAAAAGCAGCACGGCAAGCCTTAGCTTGCTGAAAATGGTAAGGAAACCAAAAAGTCGGAGGTCAGGAAAGACCGATGACCGAAAATCAAGGAGGAAAAAATGGCTTTAATAGTCAACACAAACCTATTATCTCTGAATGCCCAGAGAAATGTTAAAAATGTACAAGGTTCACTCGGCATAGCAGTAGAGAGATTATCCTCAGGCCTTAGAGTCAACTCAGCAAAAGACGACGCAGCAGGACTCGCAATTTCAATGAAATTGACTGCACACGTCAGAAGCATCAACCAGGCGGTAAGAAATGCCCAGGACGGCGTCAGCGTCGTGCAGACTGCTGAAGGCGGCATGAATGAGATTTCCAACATCCTTACGAGGATGAGAGAGCTTTCGCAGCAGGCCTCAAACGGCACACTGTCAACTACGGACAGGTCAGCGCTGGACAATGAATTCCAGAATCTGAAATCGGAAATCACGAGGATTTCAGATACAACTGAGTTCAATGGAATGAAACTGATTGACGGCACACAGAGCGCTAACGGTGTAACACTGCAGGTAGGCATAAATAACGCAGCAGCCGACAGGATAGCAATTGCCGGCGGCACACTCAATGATATAGACGCCTCAGCGCTCGGACTCACTACAGGCACTCTGTCAAGCATTGATACGGCAGCCGCCGCGCAGTCAATGTTGACAATGGTGGACAGCGCCATATCCACCGTGGCTACGAGAAGAGGCAATCTGGGCGCTATCCAGAACAGGCTCGGCAATACGATTGCAAACCTTGAGATTACGTCCGAGAACCTCTCGGCAGCAAATTCAAGGATTGCGGACGCTGATTTCGCACTCGAAACGGCGAACCTTACAAAGAGCCAGATAATACTGCAGGCCGGAGTTGCGGTCCTTGCACAGGCAAACGTGATTCCGCAGTATGCTCTGCAGCTTATGGGTTAAGACCCATTGGAAGGAATTTAGTAATCAAGGGTGGGGTTATCAAAACCCCGCCCTTGAGAATATATAGGTGAGCGGGAGTTTAAAAAAATGATAGACGGCATTTTCAAGACAACGGATCTGGAGAATGTCCCTACAAAAGAAACTCAGCGCAGTTACAAGAAAGCGGACAGACTAAGACCGGATGACACGGCAGACGTTGAAGATAACAAAAAAGACGTTGAAGATAAGAAAAAAGACGTTGAAGATAAGAAAAAAGAAGAAACGCTTGTCGACGTAAAGAAGGCTATTGAACGTATAGACAGCGCGGCGAGATTTTATAACCGGCAACTTGAGATTGAACTGGAAGAAGACCTGAACATTACAGTAGTTAAAGTCGTGGACGGAGAGACAAAGGAAGTTATCCGGCAGATACCGCCGGAGGAAATTGTAGCGCTTTCGAAGCAGGCAAAGGATCTGAAAGGTCTCCTGATACATAAGGAGGTATGACGATATGTCGACTTTTACCGTTGGCGGATTAAGCACGGGAATAGATTACAATGATCTTATTTCCAAACTCATCGAGGCGAAACGCCAGCCCATCAATATATTAGAAAGCAAAAAAACATCATATAATGACAGGATAAGCAGTTACAGCGATCTTTCTACAAAATTAGCAGCGCTAAAGAGCGCGGCGGATAAGCTGAAGACAGGGTACAATTTTTACGTTAAGACTGCGACTGTAAGCGATTCGACGGTACTGGGGGCTTCAGCGAGCAGCTCCGCTTCAATTGGAAACTATTCTGTATCCGTAACAACACTTGCCTCCGAAGAAAAGGAAGTGCACAGCGGAGTAACGGCGTCCACAACCGTAATCAACAACAGCGGCAGCGACAAGGTATTCCAATATACATATGCGGGTACGCAGAGGACCCTTACGGTGGCCAACGGCAAGACGCTTGATGACCTCAAAAACCTGATAAATGACGACGCCAGCAACCCCGGCGTTACGGCAACCGTCGTTAATGACGGAACGGGCAGCTCGGCATATAAGTTGATAATTACCGGCAAGGATCCCGGCGCAACAAAGACCATAACCATCGATGCAGGCACCACGCTTGACGGCACGGGCAGCACTACGGATTTCAGATCCACCACATTTACCCAGAAGAAAACGGCTGCCGACGCCGATTTTACCGTAGACGGCCTGCAGATAAAGAGAAGCTCGAATTCAATCACCGACGTAATAGCCGGTGTGACTGTAACCCTTAAAAAAGCAAGCGCGTCAAGCACCATTACGGTGGCTGCGGACAGATCTGCCATAAAAACACAAATAGACAGCTTTGTGACGGCATACAATGACGTCGTATCATTTTTTTCTACGAATATGGCGTATGATTCCGTCACGAAAACAAGCGGCATCCTTGCAGGAGAAGGGACTGCAAGGAACGTTCACAATCAATTGAGAAGCATCATATCAAGCACGGTGTCGGGACAGCCTGAAGGATTAAACATGCTTGCGAACATAGGCATAACTACGGACAGTGAGACCGGACTGCTCGAAACGGACAGCAGCACGCTGGAGACAAAGCTCGGCTCCAGCCTCGACGACGTAGCGGAGCTTTTTAAGGATACGTCCAACGGCATCGCAACGGAGATATACGACTATATTACCCAGATCACAAGCACCGTCGACGGTTCAATAACCCTGAGGAAAAACGGAATTCAGGATATAATCGACAATATCGATGACACCATCAGAAACATGGAATACAGGCTGGATAAGACGGAAGACGACCTGGTGCGCAAATTCACGGCGCTGGAGATGATCGTCAGCGGTTTTAATACGGTAGGAAACTTTTTAACCAATTTTTCCACAATAGCTTAGGAGGCGGATTATTAATGAATATTACCGGCTACAGAAAAACGGTTCTTGCGACTACGGACAGGGTTCAGATTATCTTGATGCTCTATGAAGGTGCGCTTACTCATCTCAGAATAGCCAGACAAAAGATCGGGGTCGGGGATGTAATCTCCAAGGGAACCCATTTCGGCAAAGCGACGGCGATAATAAGCGAGCTCTCCAACGTTCTGGACATGGAAAAAGGCGGAGAGATTGCGGTAAACCTCAGAAGTCTTTATGATTACGTTTTAAGGCGTCTTCTTCACGCTAATATGAACAATGACGTTCTTGCGGTGGAAGAAGCGGAAAAGATAATCGGCATGCTTAAAGACGGCTGGAAAGAGATGATGAAGGAATTGAAACAGCAGCCGCTCGAAGTAGGCGTTTAATCCCCACCATTCGCATTTTGCAAAGTCATTAAATTGACGGAGCTGCAGTTGGACATAAATAAGGCTGCAGCTCGGTTTTGATTTTTACTTTCACATAGTTAACTGCCCGCCCGTTACATTGTCCCGGTTTTGGCAAGATATTTGCATTCTATCATAAAGTTACAGATAGCCAATTAACCCTCTCCCTTGATGGGAGAGGGTTAGGGTGAGGGTGAAGAATAACTGAAAAGGCAACCCCTCCCCTTAGTCCCCTCCCACAAGGGGCGGGGATTTTTGTGGAAATTCATCTATGGAAACAGAAACAGGAGACTATTACCGTCAGGAAAGAAGAGAAATTGAGGCGCTTATCCCTGAAAATGCCGTAAAGATTCTTGACGTAGGTTGCGGAGAAGGCTTCCTCGGTAAGAGACTTCTTGAAAGAGGAGTCAAAGAGGTTGTAGGGATAGAGATTAATCCGGATGTATGCGCTAAAGCCGAAAAACATCTATCAGGCGCCATATGCGGTGATATAGAGGGAATGGAGCTTGACTTTGAAGAAGGATATTTTGACTGCATAGTGCTTGCAGACATATTGGAACACTTAAAGAACCCTCAGTCGGCATTAAAAAAGCTCGGGAGATATCTTTCTGATTCAGGAACGGTTGTGGCAAGCATCCCCAATATCAGATACTGGGGGATTATAAACATGCTGATAGAAGGGCGCTGGAAATATGAGGACTACGGCATTCTTGATAGAACCCACTTGAGATTTTTCACCATAAAGGAGATGGAAGCGCTTTTTGCCGACGCCGGATTTGAGATAACGGACATAAACGCAAACGTTGATCAAAAGTATTACACGCTTAATGATCCCGGTTCCGATGAGATATCATTCGGCAGGGTGCTGCTGAAAGGTCTTGCGAAGGAAGAGATGCAGGACCTCTTTGTCGTGCAATACCTCATAAGGGCACGCAATGCAAAAACAGCATCCGCGCTGCGGTCGTATCAACCTTCAAATCATATTAATACGGAGAACAGGGCCATGAAGAAAATCGCCATAGTCCGGGGATCTAATCTCAATAAATGGGAGCTGCAGAATTATGAGCCGTTATCGGATACGTTCGCCATCACGGCTTATACGACGGAGCGGACGTGCTTCGATCTGGACGAAATCAGGCTGCCGATCGTAAAACTCCCGTTTAAACACCAGGGACTGCTCCTTCACATGCAGGGGCTTGAAGAACAGCTTGCGGACAAAGACCTCGTTTTTTCCGCAGATATAACGTATCTGTTTTCAGCGCAGGCGGTGGAGGCAAAGCAGAAATGCGGTTGTAAAGTCGTGTGCCTGGAATGGGAAAACATCCCGTTCAATTACGAGGACTACGAGGCCGTGCGCACCATCAAGGAGTATGAGATCGTGCGCAACATCAAGGAGAGGGTCAGGAACGGCGCCGATCATTTTATCGCCGTAACGGAAAGGGCTAAAGAGGCTTTATTGCTTGAAGGCGTGCCTGAAGAAAAGATAGACGTGATATTCATGGGCGTGGATTTGAATAAATTCAGACCGAGAAGGGAAGACATTGAAAAAGACAGGGAGCGTATCGGACTGCACAAAGACGATATAGCAGTGCTTTTTATCGGGAGGATGGAGTGGGAGAAAGGCGTATATGATTTCGTTCACGCCGCTGCAAAGGTACTGCGTGACAATTCATTAAACGGGCTGCCCGTCAGGTTTCTTATGGTTGGGAAAGGGCCTGAGCTGCCGGGAGTTCAGGACCGGGCAAGAGCGCTTGGAATCTCCGACCGGATTACGTTTATAGAAAAATACCCTTATCAGGAAATCCCCCGGCTGCACAATCTTACCGATGTCTTTGTTCTGCCGAGCATAACGACAAAGTCCTGGCAGGAGCAGTTCGGCATGGTGCTCATTGAAAGCATGGCGTGCGGCAAGCCCGTCATCTCAACTTTTTCGGGCTCCATACCGGAGGTTGTCGGCGACGCGGGCATATTGATCCAACCCAATGACCACCTGTCCCTCTACGGAGCGGTGAAGAAACTGATTCTCGACAAAGACCTCAGGGAATGCCTCGGGAAAGAGGCGCTGACAAGGGCTGAGGCATATTTTGATTCAAGGAAGAATGCGGAAAGATTCAGGGCCGTTTTCGAGAAGGTTTTAAGCAGGAAGACGGCGGTTGACGGTATCAGGGATACTTTTGATAAGGGGATGAAGCTTTATGAAGACGGTGAGAGAGAAAAAGGTTTTCAGTTAATTTGTGATTCCTTTGAGATGGACCCGGAAAATAAAGAGACGCTGCATACGATTGTGAAAGCCGGTAAAGAGACCGGTAAGTACGAAATAGTGGAAAAGGCCTTGAGAGAATACCTTGCCTGCCATCCTGCCAACCTTGAGTTCCTTGTAATGCTTGCGGAAACACTGCTTCAGTCGGGCAGAAGAGAAGAGGCCGAAGAGGAGCTGAAAAAAGTTTTCATATTCGATCCTGAGAACGGAAAGGCTTTATCAATTATGGAAGAGATAAAAGCAAAGCAGGAACATGCAGGCATTGCAGAAAAATAATGAATTGATTTGCGCCGTCCAATATCTTGAAAAAGCGCATGAGCTTCAGCCGGATAATGCTGACGTATTAGTAAATCTCGGCTCCTTACATCTGCAATTGGGATATCTCCGTGCTGCTGAATCGAATCTGCGCAAGGCGCTTCAAATCAAGCCTGACGAGGCGTCAGCATATAGTTTACTCGGTAATGTCCTGAAACGTCTCGGAAAGTTTGCAGACGCCGTTGCATCTCACAAACAGGCGGTCTCTTTAATGCCTTCATCCGCGGAAATGCGTTCCAATCTGGCATCGGCATATCTTTCATTGGATAAGATTGATTTCGCAATAGAAGAATATCGTAAAGCCGTAAGCATGCAGCCGGACTCAGCGGAGCTGCATTTTAACCTGGCGACGGCCCTTCAGAAAGGCGAGAGATATGAAGAGGCATGCAGCAGTTTTGAAACGGCATTGAAGTTAAATCCCGGGCATGCACGCGCAAACATGAACTTCGGCGCTTCACTTAGAGCGCTCGGCAAGCCGGGTGAAGCCATAGTTTACCTGCGGCGTGCGACAGGAATTGAGCCGGATTATGCTGATGCGCACTGGAACCTTGCGTTAGCCCTGTTGATGTCAGGTGACTACCACAGCGGCTGGAAGGAATATGAATGGCGGCTCAAAATACCCGACATCCCCATACGCAAATTCTCACAGCCATTATGGGACGGCTCTGTTCAGCCCGATAAGACGTTGCTGATTCATGCCGAGCAGGGCATGGGCGATACGATCCAGTTTGTCCGGTTTGCCACAATTGCACGGACCAGGGTAGGGCGTATCATACTCTATTGTCATCCTCCATTAAGAAGGCTGCTTTCTAACGTTCAAGGTGTAGATAAAATAGTGACTGCCGGTCAGCCACTGCCGGAGTTTGATATTCAACTGCCGTTATTGAGTTTGCCCGGCGTGCTGGAAATAACATTAGAGAACATTCCCCGGATGCCTTACCTTCATGCCGCCGGCAGTTTGAAGGATAAATGGCACAGCAGGTTAAGCTCAAATAAATTCAAGGTTGGTTTGGTATGGGCCGGCAATCCGATACACAAGGACGATCACAACCGGTCATGCAAGTTGTCCGATTTTACACGATTGCTGAAGACACCGGAAGTAATCTTCTACAGTCTTCAAAGGGAGAACGCGGATGCATCATCAATCGGCAGGCCTGAGGAATTAAATCTAATTGATACAGGAGCTGAGTTGACGGACTTTGCCGATACTGCCGCTTTGATCGCCAACCTTGATCTTGTGATCTCCGTTGATACGGCTGCCGCTCATCTTGCCGGAGCCCTGGGACGGTCTGTATGGATATTGATTCCCTTTGCCCCTGATTGGCGCTGGATGCTTGCCCGAGCCGACACGCCCTGGTATCCGTCCATGAGAATATTCAGGCAAAGCCGCGCCGGAGATTGGGAAGGCGTGATGGCGAGCGTGGAGGAGGCGTTGAAAGAGTTGAAAGAGTTGAAGAGTTAAAGAGTGATGGAGTGGAGGAAAATATGTCATGGGGCGCGGAAATATTTTCCCGGATTTCCTTGTATTTCGTTTATGGATATAGACGGTTGCATTAGCGTCATTCCCGTCCCGACGCTTCGGGATGAGCGGGAATCCGGTGAATACAAAGATAGATTCCGGCTAAAGGACTGCCGGAATGACAGACAAATAGAGTTAATAGACAGACACTATTAGACGTAAGAAATTGCTGGTACAGATATTGCTCTGCTTTATCGAAATTAAATTTATTTTAAAGGAGGCAGAAAATGGAACAGACATTGGACCGGCAGTCTATGGAGGGCGCTAAAGACAGGATCATGATCATCTCCATGCTTTATGAAAGCGCATGCAATTTCACCGGCATGGCGAAGAAGAAACTGGAGACGGGAGATTCAATCGGGAAGGCGCAGTATATCAGGAAGACGTCGGCGATTGTGCAGGAGCTGGACAATTCATTGAACATGGACGGCGGGGAGATCGCCCGGAATCTTAAAAAGCTTTACGCCTTTGTCCTGACCAGTCTTATGAAGGCAGAAGCGCAAAACGATTTGAAGGCGCTTGATGACGCCGGGAAAATCATTGAAACCTTAAGAGACGCCTGGAAGGAGATGCAGGCTGCATCAAAATATTGACGATAAGCGTCTCCTTGACGCTTTAATAACCGGGGCCGCATATCGAAATCTATATTCTGCAAACAGCGAATCTGCGCCTGACCATGCAGGAAAATAATGGTTTTTAAGCTCCGGGTATTAAAAAATGTTAAGGATCAAGCTGTTGGCATTAAACTTGCTCACATGAACCGTAAGAAATATGACGGTTCAATTTGTCATTCCCGTCCCGAGGCTTCGGGATAAGCGGGAATCCGGATTGTAGAAAGAGAGAACAGAGGAGAGCTTATGATAATCAGCAGGACGCCGTTTCGTATCTCGTTTTTCGGAGGCGGCACCGACTTCCCTGCATGGTATAGGATAAACGGAGGCGCGGTGCTGTCAACCACGATAGATAAATACTGCTACATAAGCTGCCGTCTGCTCCCCCAATTCTTTGAATATAAACACAGGTTCGTTTATTCAAAGTCCGAACAGGTTGATGAGATAGACGAGATCGTTCATCCTGCGATAAGAGAAACGCTGAGATTCATGGATATCAAAGAAGGTCTGGAGCTGCATCATGACGGAGACCTTCCCGCAAGGACGGGCCTGGCCTCAAGCTCGGCTTTTACCGTCGGCCTGACGCACAGTCTATACGCGCTGAAAGGCAGGATGGTCCAGAAGATGCAGCTTGCGCTTGACGCTATTACCATCGAACAGAACATGATTAAGGAAAACGTAGGCTCGCAGGACCAGGTGGCCGTTGCGTTCGGCGGGCTTAACAGGATCAGTTTTTCAGGGGAGAATAAGATAGAAGTGCATCCCGTCACCATCAACCGCGAGAAGGTCCTGCAGTTTCAAAATCATTTAATGCTGTTTTTTACCGGGTTTGCAAGATCTGCTTCGAAGATTGAGAAAGATAAGATAAAGGACGTTGATAAAAACAAGAACGTCCTCCTTGAAATGTACAGGATGGTGGACGAGGCGATAAGGATCCTCAGCGACAGCGATATCATGGACTTCGGCAGGCTCCTTCACGAAAACTGGCTGCTCAAGAAAAGCCTGTCCGATAAAGTGACGACCAACTACATAGACTACATTTATGACATTGCAAGGAAGAACGGGGCCGTAAGCGGGAAAATTTTAGGCGCGGGAGGCGGCGGGTTCATCCTGTTTTTTATTAAACCCGAGGACCGGGAAAGGCTGAGAGAGGCGCTTGGATTTTTATTGCACGTTCCGTTTCGCTTTGATTTTATGGGAAGTCAGATCATCTATTACACAGGAAACGGAGGGTAGATATGAGAATACCGTTCGGGACCATATCAGTTACTGAAAAATCAAAAGACCTTATACAGGAGATCCTTCACTCCAACAGATTGTCAAGCGGCCGATACGTGCGGGAGTTCGAAAAGAAATTTGCCGAGCTGGTCGGAGCAAAAGAAGCGGTTGCCGTAAGCAGCGGGACGGATGCGGACATGCTCGCCCTGGCGGTTTTGTATGATTTCGGCGCGGAGCGGGGAGATGAGATAATTGTGCCTGCGCTTTCATTTGTCGCAACCGGCAATGCGGTCCTGGCTGCGGGGTTTACGCCTGTTTTTGCAGACGTGGACAGGAAGACACTCAATATTGACCCGTTAAGAATTGAAGAAGCGATCACGGAGAAGACAAGGGCGATCATGCCCGTGCATCTGATGGGCAAGCCTGCGGATATGGACGTTATAAAGGAAATTGCAGGAAGACATAAGCTCTACGTCATAGAGGATGCGGCAGAAGCGCACGGCGCTGAATATAAGGGAAAGAGAGCCGGCTCGCTGGGAGACATGGGAGCGTTCAGCTTATACGTGGCGCACATAATAAGCACGGTAGAAGGCGGCATTATCAGCACCGACAATGAAGCCTTCGCCGAGGTGCTGAGGTCCTTGAGGAGCCACGGGAGGGCGTGCAAGTGTAAAAGCTGCGTATTAAACACCGCTTCCGCGTATTGCGAAAAAAGGTTCGGCAATAACGGCGGCGGCGATATCAGGTTCGTGTTTGAAAGGATAGGCTTCTCCTCCAAGATGAATGAGCTGGAGGCGGCGGTCGGGATAGGGAACCTCGATATTTATCAGGAAATACTAAACAAGAGGAGGGAAAACCTCTATTACCTGCTTGAGAAGATAAGGCAGTTCAACCGTTATATAGTTTCGATAGAGAAAGGGCCTCATGAAGAAATAGGCCCTCACGCCCTGCCGATGATCGTACAGGAAGAAAGCCGGTTTACGAGAAACCAACTTGTAAAGCACCTGGAAAAAAGCGGCATCGACACGAGGGACCTTTTTACGTCCATGCCTACGCAGTGTTGCGGCTTCAAATTCACCGGGCATAAACCCGGAGATTTTCCGAATGCGGAATATATAGGGAAGAACGGTATACACATAGGAGTGCACCAGGATTTGGGAAAAGCAGAGTGCGATTACATCATCGATACGCTTGAGGAATTCCTGACTGGGAATACTTAACAAGTACCGGAAAGCGTCATTCTGAACGAAGTGAAGAATCTCATAGCGTTGAAAGTGATAGATTCTTCGCTCCGCTCAGAATGACATACCGAAAGATTTGTTCAACGGTTTATTAAGGAATTATACAGGAGATTCAAATGAAAGCGGTTATTCTTGCAGGCGGAAAAGGCTTGAGGCTCAGGGAGGTCATTAAAGACATACCGAAGCCGATGGCGCCTGTAAACGACAGACCGTTTTTGGAATATCTGGTTTTGCAGCTTGTCAGGTGGGATATCAAAGAGTTGATATTTTCCATCGGGTATAAGGGCGAAGTGATCAGGTCTTTTTTTAATAACGGGGAGAAATGGGGAGTGACGATAGAATATTCCGAAGAAACGGAGCCCCTGGGAACGGCGGGAGCGCTGAGAGAAGCCGCTAAGTTAATAGCGGATGAGAAGTTTATCGCAATGAACGGCGATTCGTTTTTTAACCTGGACCTGAAAGCGCTTATCGGATTTCATGAGGAGCATAACGCCAGGGCCACAATAGGGCTGGTTCAAGCCGAAGATTCAGGCCGATACGGCAGTGTGAAGACAAACGGAGGCGGAGAGATAGTTGATTTTACCGAAAAGGGGAACGGAGATGGAGGCGCCGTTAACGGCGGCATTTATATCCTCCACCGCAGCTTTGCCGACTTCATACCTCCCGGCAAGGTGTCGCTTGAAACCGACGTCCTGCCTAAACTTGCAGGCAGGGGATTGTACGGCATGGCGGCAAAAGGCTTTTTTATTGATATCGGTATTCCGGGGGATTATTTTCAATTATGCAAAAATCATCAAAGATTATTTGAGCCGATAGAACTAGGGTAAGACATGCAGGGCGAAGAAACAGTAAATGATTTGTACAACAGGGCGCTGGAGTTAGTGAATGCAGGCAAGACTGTTGAGGCGCTCAAGGCTTACAAAGATATTTTAGGGAAGCATACTACGACCCCTTCTTTGAGGTCCATGATCTACAATGACACAGGCTCTATATTATACTCCCTGGGAGATACGGTCAACGGGGAGGATTTTATAAAACAAGCCATATTTACGGATTTTTTTAATGCCGTGGCATATAGAAACCTGCTGAAAATAAATTCCGGAAAAATGAAAAGGCAGCATAAATTCTCCGTAGTTATTTCTACATACAATAGAAAGACTTTTTTAAAAAGCTGCATAGAGAGCATCCGCAGGAATAGTTTTTTCCCTGTTGAGATTCTGGTTGTATGCGACCCCTGTAAAGACGGCACGGAAGATTACCTTCTCGGGGAGTCAGGGAAGGGAGATCTGATAGCCATAATGAATGATAAACACATCGGCGTTATCGAGAGCACGAATAAAGGATTGCTTAC
>JACRHB010000224.1 GCA_016217725.1 Nitrospirota bacterium
GCAACACAGGCAGGATTGTGGGTTGTTGAGACCGCGCGTCCCTCCTCGACTTTTGTAGTATAGATATAGTCTGTAACCGATTCAAGAAGTTGTTTATAACGAGTCTCACTCTCTTTTAATGTCTTATCTGCCCGTTTACGAATGATGATGCCGGCAAGCGTATTGGCGATTGCGTTTAAGAATTCCTCTTCATTTTTATCTCGTTTGTGCCCTTCTCTCAGATACATGTTTATAACCCCAAGGGTTTTACCTGAGAAGAGTATGGGGACACAGTAATGACCATGTGGAATGATGCCCTCATAGTGGACCTCATGGCGTTCGTCAAGGGCCTCGGCAAATTCAACTTTTTGCGTCAATGCCGCCCTGCCGCAGAGGCATTTTCCAAAAGGCACTATTGCACATTCCTTTTGTATATATTCAGAAAGTCCTTTATGGGCTTTCATGACCAGCTCATCCGTCTTATCTTCAACCAGGGAAACGCCTCCCCTTGATTGAAAGGAAAGCCATGAAATAGAAAGAATCAGGTACAGCGATTGCTTCAGAATTTCTTCAAGAGGGATATTCTCCAGTGAAAGCCGCAGAAGCGAGTTAATCACAAACTGGGTATCGTAATTTCGCTGGAGTTCTTCCTTTGCCTGCTCATGCTTATTAATTTCTATCTGAAGTTGTTCATTGACCAATGCAATTTCCGCAGTGCGATTTTTCACCATGTCTTCGAGGTGTTCACGGTATTTCATCAGGTTAGCTTCTGCCTGCTTGCGTTCTACTATTTCGCCTATTAACCTTGCAGAGGTTAATAACCTGTCCCTGGCAAGGAGTATTATATGAGGTGGTCGTGAATCGTATGATTCGGATATCTTTCTGAGTTCGTCAACATTGCAGTTACATTTCCGGGCGATTTCCTCTAATTTCGCCGGGTCTTTCGGAGGGTCGCCGTATCCAAAGTTGATGGACCCTATGATCTCTTTCCCTGCATAAATCGGAACAGCATAAAGACGGATCCCCCCAAAACATTCAATATCAACCGGTTGACCGGTTTCAATGGATACCCTGGAGGCCTGGCTCCAGCATGACTCATGACAACCCCATTTGCCGCTTTTCAAGGCTTCTCTGTTATCATCGGTGCCGCAGAGGCTGCGCGAGGCCTGGTCAAGAAATCTGCACCAGCCCGAGCTGAAGATTCCTAATGCGTAATCTCCATTTTTTTCATATACAGCAGAAGAAGTCCCGAGTAAATTAATATAGTCGTTTACTATATCGGCAAGGATATCCTCTCCGACTGAATCCAATATCAACCTTTGTGTGTTTAATTCTATTAGGTTGCCATAAGGCGGCACATAAGCTTCCTTTATTGCAGATTCCGGCTTTTTGGTCAGCAGCCATTCAATCCGCCGTAATTCCTCCTCGGAATTTCTCAGTTCCAGTTCTACCTGCTTGCGTTTAATAATTTCTTCTGAGTTCTTCATCGGTGCGGTAATAAAATAAGAATAAGTTTTGTTTTAAGTTTCATAATTCATCATACCAAAAAATGTTTTTACTTTTCATTTTCCTTCTTTAACGACTTGCTCCCGCTCGCGTTCGATTTGCTCCAACAAGAAATTCCGACGAATTGAGTTTTTTCGAGAGTAAATATGTTAAATGTTTATCAAGCAGGTCGGAAAGTTCCGCGAGAACTTCCCGGCGGGGCTTGAGGCGGTTTGAGATATGGATGGGCCATTCGATGGTATGCGTGTAAAAACGCACGGTGTTGTTTGAAATTCTGAGCGTGGACCGTTCTTGCGTCAACGGCGCGGCGCATTTATTACAGAGTATTGTTCCTGATGAGGGATAAAAGTCAAGACTCTTTTCACCGCACCTGCCGCAGCTCTGCAGTCTCGGCGCGCAGCCTATAGCCGCTAAAAGACGGATCCGCGTGATGAGATGCAGGGCGTCTTTTGATCCCCGCTCCGAGGCTTTTATCGTATGAAGGACATTGAGAAAAAAAGCAAACAGCCTTTTGTTTGGAGCGCCGTCCGGCATCACGGAAAGCAGTATCTCGACAAGTCTTGATATGTTTACGAAGTCTTGAAAGTCTTCCCTTATCCGGTGGAAGGAATTGAGAATATCGGCCTGGGTGATTTTAGGCAGTGCCGCCTGCTCTTTTCCCCACAGTGATATCCTTGCATGGGTAAGCGGCTCGAGGCTGCTGCCGAATCGGCTTTTGGTCTTACGGGGACTTTTTGCGAAGGCTTTGATTATCCCTTTGTCGGAAGAGAGGTACGTGACAATGAGGTCGGCTTCGCCGTATTTTTGCGTCTTGAGGACTATGCCTTCGGTTCTCGTCAGCACTACATAATATTCCCGAAGTCTTCGGGTTTTAATTTCTCCAGCCAGTCTTCGAGCTCGTCATTGTTCCTGTGCTCGATCACATGCTCGTCCACGAATATCGGCGCGTTGATCCTTATCGCTACAGCAATAGCGTCGCTGGGCCTTGAGTCGATGGAGATCTCCTTCCCGTCGCCCTTGTCTATGTAAATCCCGGCGAAGTAGGTGTTGTCTACTATCTCCGTGATCACGACCTTTGTGACTTTCATCTTGACGCCGTGGATCACGTTTTTGATAAGGTCGTGCGTAAGCGGACGCGGCGTGACTATCTTCCCCAGCGCAAGGGCGATGGAATCCGCCTCTGGTTTGCCTATCCAGATGGGCAGGGTGTTGCTGCCGTTGACCTCCTTGAGAAGCAGTATGTACATGTTGCTCCTCGGGTCAAACAGCAGCCCTTCGATCTTCATTTGCTTCACCACTTTAACTACCTCTATAATTCAAAAATGAGTTTATAATATGATACCTCATTAACTGAATTTTTTCTATCAATATTATGTAATTCGGTCGGAGCCCGGAGGGGTTTTCAGGAAATATGCCTACTCAAGTCTTGCCAGCGCCTCTTCTATCCGGTCGAGACCCTTTTTGATATTCTCCATAGAAGTCGCGTATGAAAGTCTGATATACCTGTCGTCGCCAAAGGCGAGCCCCGGGACAAGCGCGGTTTTTGCCTGCTCAAGGAGGCAATTTGAAAGGTCAAGGGATGAGTTTACAGGCTTGCCGTTGAACTTTTTGCCGTAACAAGACGACACATTCGGAAACGCGTAGAAAGCTCCGACAGGCGTAACGCATGAAACGCCCTTTATTTTATTTAACCTATCAATCATGTATTTCCTTCTCCTGTCAAACTCGGCGACCATTTTAGGGATGAAATCCTGCGGCCCCGTCAAAGCTTCAACCGCCGCTTTCTGGGCGATTGAGGTAGGATTGGACGTGGACTGGCTCTGGATATTGGTCATGGCCTTAATCACATCTTTGGGGCCTGCGGCAAAACCGATCCGCCAGCCCGTCATCGCGTGCGATTTTGAAAGGCCGTTTACGACGACGGTCCTCTGCTTTATCTCCTCTCCGAGAGAGGCGATGCTTATATGGCTGAATCCCTCGTAAGTAAGTTTTTCATATATCTCGTCGGAGATGATGTAAAAATCATGTTCAACCGCAAGCTCCGCTATCGCCTCAAGACCCTTTTTATCATAGGCAAGTCCCGTAGGGTTGGAAGGGCTGTTGAGTATCAATGCCTTAGTCTTATTTGACAGCTTTTGTTTGAGGATGTCCGGCTCTATGTTGAATGAATTTTTCTCATCGGTAGAGGCAATAACCGGCGTCGCATCATTTAGAATCACCTGGTCGGGATACGTGACCCAGTAGGGCGACGGAATGATGACTTCATCGCCCGGTCCGAAAAGCGCTTCTGCAATATTGTAAAGGCTGTGCTTGGCGCCGCATGAGACTATAATTTCATCTTTTTCATAATGGAGATTATTATCCTTTTTGAACTTTTCAATGATGGCTTTCTTTAGCTCGTCAATACCGCCTACAGGCGTATATTTTGTAAAACCGTCCTTGATGGCCTTTACCGCGGCTTCCTTGATGTTCTCCGGGGTATCGAAATCAGGCTCGCCTACGCCGAAATTGACGATGTCTTCCCCGGCCGCCTTGAGCGCCTTTGCCTTTGCGTCCATCGCAAGGGTCGGCGACGGCTTGATGGCCTTTGCTCTTTCGGATAGTCTCATTATTTCACCTCGTTTGTTTTTACAAGTAGGAAGTGAGAAGTTGGAAGTAAGAAGTAAAAATAAGCTGCTTCCCACTTCTCACTTCTCACTTCCTACTTGTCCATTGGGTCTGCATGCCTTCATGCTTTCCAGGATCTCTTCCTGTGTCGCGACTGCGGTCCCGACCTTGGCTACTACTACCCCGGCTGCATGATTTGCTATGATCGCGGCGTTTTTCAATGTTGCGCCTGCCGCGTGAGAGAGGGTCAAGGACGCAATTACCGTATCACCCGCGCCGCTTACGTCATACACTTCTCTGGCGCACGTCGGGATATGGTGGATTTTGCCGCCCTTTTCAAAAAGCGTCATGCCCTCGTCGCCTCTTGTTATGACCAGCGCCATGCAGCTAAGTTTTTTGAGCAGAATGTTCCCTGCGTTGATCAATGTCTTTTCATCAACTATATCAACGCCGGAGCCGAATGACGCCTCGTTGATGTTCGGGGTTATGAGGCCCACGCCCTTGTAGTAATCGAAGTGACCGATCTTCGGATCAACCGAAACAAATATCTTTGAGCCTGCGAGCCCGAGTATCTTTTTGATAAGAGAGCGCGTAATCAGCCCCTTGCAGTAGTCTGAAATAATAATGCCTTTTATCTCAGGAAGGAGCCCTTTTACATATTCAAGGATCAATGCCATGGTCGAACGGCTGATATCCGATTTTACCTCTTTATCAAAACGGACTACCTGCTGGCTGTGCGCAATGACCCTTGTTTTTACCGTTGTGGGCCTGTCTCCGTCTATTACGATCCCGTCCGTGTTGATGCCGCTTCCCATGAATTTATTGATCAGAATTTTTCCAAGCTCATCCCTGCCGACCGTGCCCGTCACGTACACCTTTCCCCCGAGTGACAATATATTGTTGGCCACGTTTGCAGAGCCGCCCAGAAGCAGGTTTTCATCCGTTACCTCCACTACCGGGACAGGCGCCTCCGGCGAGATCCTTTTTACCTTCCCCCAGATATACTGGTCGACCATAAGGTCGCCGATAACGAGGATGCCGGTGTTTTTGAATTTTTTAAAAAGGTCTTTCATCAGCATCTATAACTCTACTCTAAAAACGTTTTTAAATGCAAAGCCGAAGACGACCGAAAAGATGCAAAACCAGATTATCCAGTGCAGGTCAAAACCCATAAGGGTCAAGGCGCTGTCAGGATACGTTATTTGTAAAGAAAGAAAAGGCGAGTCCTCCGGCAACACAGGCTCGGAATGGTTCAGCAGTGACGCGGAAAAGGACGCCGCCCTTTTTACGCTGAGGGCGGTAAAGCCGGTGTCGACATGAAGATTTTTCTTGTATTGTTTGCCGTTGACTGTGAAGTCAAGCTCGTAGACGCCTCTCTTTTGACCGCTGATGCGCCAATAAATTTCATTTAACGAGGCGATCCTTAAGGCAGGCGTTCTAATATCAACATACTCCGGCGCCTGTAATGTAACCGAATTTTCAAGGACGGGCGAAGCCGGTTTTAAAACGGCTTTTAATATCGCCTGCTCGCCCGGTCTCAGGGGACGGTGCTCGTAGCGGTAGCTTACCTGAATTAAGACCATCAGCACCGGGATAATAATAAAAATGATCGGAACGATCATATAGCGAAGGTAAACGAAATTTGCCGTAAAGGTTTTCCCCAGCGACGCAAGCATCCTCCCGAGGTCATGGTTATACAACCGCATCTCGAGAATGTGGGCGCTTACTTTCGCCTTGGCCTTTCTAATCCCCTCCTGGTTGGACGTGAAACGGAAAATGACGAGCATAACGAGGCCCGTCACCAGCGAGATCCATATCATTCCCCATGCAGGATCTAAATTCCGGAAGGGGAAGAACAGGAATCCGAAAAAGACGTTGATAATGTTGAAAACGAAATTCATGGCTAAGAAATATACCCTAAACCCTTCAAGCGCTCCTTGACCTTGTCCGCATCGTCGTCCTGACCTGTCTTCGACAGCTCTTTTTCGAGCACGTGGACCACAAATTCATCAACGGACGAATAACCTGAGGACTCCGCGCGCTGCTTTAGTTTGTCGAATAGCTCCGTTGTAATTTTTATCTTCGGCCCGAACATCTAATCCTCCCAATAAAGATTTAATAAATTTAAACCTATAAAAAGTTTTTTAGCCACGAATTTTCACGAATTGTCACGAATAAATGTAAGGTTGTAACGGTCGTCTTCATTACCTTTTAAATTAGAGATATATTTTATTAAAGGTTTTGTTTTTTTCGTGTTTATTCGTGTTCATTCGTGGCTAACTGCCGTTTTTAAATTAAAATATCTGTTTCCCCACCATTTCCTCATCCGGTTTGATGCCGAATTCCGTCAATATGGATGGCGCAACATCATAAAGGGCGGGGTTATCCTTTTTGATCTTTCTGTTTGAAAGAATGATCCCGGGAACCAGCTTGTAATCCCACAGGTGATTGCCGCTCCATTTCATCTTGTTATCGCCGAAGAGCCCTTTCGGCACCTTGCCGAGGCTCGTCTCCCAGGATGCGCAGTATCCCGCATTATATCCCACAAGAAGGTCGGGGGACTCCTCCAGGTATTTACCGGAGTATATTTCCTCCCGCCGGTACATCTTATTGATAGCCGTCAGACCCGTCTCAGGGTCTTTAATCTGCTCCAGTTTCGTTATAAGCTCTTTGACGACTTTCTCCTTTTCCGCAGGCGGCACGATGCCTTCGCCTTCGCGGCCTTTGAGGTTGATGTACAGGGCGTTGAACCCGAGGGCATACGCCCTGGTCTTTTGAAAGTCCACGTTCTCAAAAAATTCGCCGCTCTCATCCCTGTTTTTATCTCTCAAGAAAAGATATCCGTTCTCCTTCAGCCACGTATTTAGATGGAAGTATCTGCGAAAGCTGCCGAAACCGTGGTCGGAAAGGACTATTACCGTTGTCTTGCCGTCGATCTTCTTCATAACGTCTCCCAGTATTGCATCCATCTTTATGTACGTTTGACGTATGACGTCGGAATACCGTGATGCTTCCCCGGCGTTATAAAGCGGATGCTTCTCGTCGATGTATCTCCAGAACATGTGCTGGACTGGGTCCGTGGTTGAAAAGTAAACAAACAAAACCCCTGAGTTGAATTTCTTCAGCTCCAGATTAAGCATCTTAAGCCTTTCTTCAAGTATGCTGTCGGCCTGCTCCAGGAACGAATCCTCGTCGAGGGAGCCATGGTCCAGCGCCTTGGTATCTTCAGGCATGCCGAGAGTAAAGAAGTACCCGAGCTCCGCTGCGAGGTCGGATGAATATTCCGCCGGCGTGCTGATCGGGAGAATGGGTTTAGAGGGATCGATGTTGACCGGCGTAACATACAGCTCTAAATAAGGATGGACCTTCGACAGATGGAATCTGCATATGCCGTTTACCTTCTGTAAGGGAATAAGCTTGAATTCTACGTTGACCCAA
>JACRHB010000223.1 GCA_016217725.1 Nitrospirota bacterium
ATACGTTATGAGGTAACTACAAACAGATACTATCTTTCAGTAGATGCTATCCATCAATCGATTCGTCTCCAACAGCATCGATGGAAGCCAAAAAAGATTCGTTCATTATGTCGTGTTACTTAATGCCGTTAGTATAGTTATGTCAATACTCTTAACTACGATGGCTCAAGTGATAAAGGGTGGAATATCAGCGCTTCTAACAGTGCCTATCCAGGCAGTACCGGCAGTGATTTGGCTTATCTGTATTATTTTGAGCTAGGGAATGTAGGTGCGTATGACATCTATGGAAACAATTTGGGCTGTAGCTCCTCACCATATTGCCCGACAAACACAGGTCCATTTGTAAACGTGCAAATTTCCGGTGGCTACTATTGGTCTGGTATGGAGTATACTCCCGATACTATCGAAGCATGGAATTTAAGTTTCAATGATGGACATCAGGTCAACAGCCATAAGGACAATTTACGGTATGCATGGGCAGTGCGTAGTGCTGGAGTAGTGCCTGAACCAATAAGCTCTCTTCTCTTTATCACGGGCGGGACACTATTGGCAGGTAGAAGATTATTAAGAAGGAAGGTATAGTCATTGCAGTGAACGAGTACCACAGGACACTTTTTCAGGTAGCATTATTATGAGTAGTGCAAATTGGTTTGAAGGCATGTTGTTAAGATATAGTGGTACTCGTCACTGAATTCTACGTTATGGTGAAACCAGCCATTTTTGAAATCCTCCATTGGTAACGAGTTGTTTAGGATGACACTCAAGTAGCCTTGAGCCGCCCAATGTAGAATTGGGTGACAAGGCGCATGAATGACAACCAACTGCAAAAAACCGTTTGAACGTGAATATTAATGATGGCCGAAAAAGCGTCCTACGGCACTCGTTCACATCCACTGTCTTTTTACGGCTTCCAGTATTCTACAAAGCTCCCGCCTTTTGTAATCCACACGACATAGGGAGCGACCGTTACGTCGCCTTTGGCGTCGAATTTTATATTACCCAGGGCGCCGGTGAATTCCAGGGCATGAAGCTGATCCATAATCGCCCTGCCCTCGGTTGATTTTGCGGCTTCAATCGCTTTCAGCATGATGTTTGCGGCATCATATGCATAGATGGAATAAGGGCCGAGCTCGCCGAATTTTTTATTGTACTGCTCTATGAAAGTCTTTGCGCTCGGGATGTTTTTCGGGTCGGGGCTGAATGTCAAATATGTGCCTTCGGCGGCATCCGCTCCTGCGATCTCGATAAACTTAGGGTCTATCACCCCGTCGCCGCTCATGAAAGGGACGTTCAGGCCTATCTCGCGGGACTGTTTTACAAGCAGACCGCCTTCAGGGTATATTCCTCCGAAGAAAATAAGCTCCGGTTTCTTCTCTTTGATTGAAGTCAGCACGGTTTTAAAATCCTTGTCTCCCTGAACTATGCCTCCGTAGTAAACGACTTCAGCTTTGTCGCCCAAAAATTTTTTAAATTCATCGGCGAGTCCCTGACCGTACGTCGTCTTGTCATGGATGACGGCGATCTTTTTCAGGGTCAATTTAGAGGTTATAAAATCAGCAGCCACTTTACCCTGCTGGTCATCCCTTCCGCAGACCCTGAAAACCCCGTGATAACCTTTCTCGGTAAGCTGCGGGTTTGTTGACGCCGGCGTTATCATGGGGATGCCGGCGCGGTTATATACGTCTGAAGCGGGTATCGAACAGCTTGAATTGAAATGACCGATTATGCCTTTCGCCCCCTGCGTAACGAATTTATTTGCTATGGAAACCGCCTGCTTGGGGTCCCTCTGATCGTCGCCTACGACAAGCTCGAGCTTCTTGCCGAGCACCCCGCCTTTGTTATTCCATTCCTCGACCGCAAGCGTAACGCCGTTCTTGAAATCCATCCCCATCTTCGCCTGATCTCCGGTCATCGGACCGGCGATGCCGATCTTTATCGTGTCTTCACCTTTCTTAACACAGCCGAATAAAATAACGACTGCGAATAAAAACAGAATAAGTCTTTTAATCATTTCTTCCTCCCTTTCAAGAATTTCAGAAATTCTAACAAAAGCAGTGCAAAAGTGCAAAAGAGCAATATTGCAAAAGCTCAAAAGTAAAGACTGGATTTGATTGAAGATGCCTGAGTTTTATTATGAAGTGTTACTTGTTAATTTTTTATAATAAGAGGCTCTTGCAAAAGTCTCAAAATTGTCACCCTGAACGGAGTGAAGGGTCTCGTATTTCATTGATAACATGAGATTCTTCGTTTCACTCAGAATGACAGCGTCGGTTGTTTTCATACTTTTGCAAGAGCCTCATAATTCTTTTACTTTTTAGGCTGTTGCACTTTTGCACTCATTCCCCAAGATACGCTTTCTTGATATCCGGGTCATCGAGAAGCTCGCCGCCCTTCCCTTCTTTTGTTACCTTCCCGGATTCCATGACGTATCCCCTGTGCGCGGATTTTAAAGCAGCCTTCGCATTTTGCTCGACAAGCAGTATCGTCAAACCTTCGGCGTTCAGCTCCCTGATCGTCTTAAAGATCTTACTCACAATGATGGGCGCAAGCCCGAGCGAAGGCTCATCAAGCAGAAGGAGCTTCGGCTTCGACATAAGCGCCCTGCCGATTGCAAGCATCTGCTGCTCCCCGCCGCTCAGCGTGCCGCCGAGCTGTTTCCGTCTTTCTTTGAGCACAGGGAATAAATTGAAGACATGCTCAAGTTGATTTTCAAAATCCCCTCTGCCCCCCTTTGACAAAGGGGGGATTTCCCCCTTGCCCCTTAAATATTCTCCCATCTCGAGATTCTCCATTACCGTAAGCTTCGGAAAAATCCTCCTGCCTTCGGGAACCTGCGATATTCCCATCGAGACAATCCTGTGCGGCGGCAAGGCGTGAATCTCTTCTCCCTCAAATGATACTCTTCCTTCTTTAGGCCTTAGAATTCCCGAGATTGTCATCAGCGTGGTGCTTTTCCCGGCGCCGTTGCTGCCGATGAGGCAGACGATCTCTCCCTTTTTGACTTCAAGGGTTATCCCTTTAATCGCCTCAATGCGTCCGTAAAATGTGTGTACGTTTTCGAGTTTAAGCAACCCGCTTCATTTCCTTAGACAGATATTCACCGGTAGGATTTCTTCGAGAAAAGTGCCCTTTGTATCTTTGACTTCTTCTTCTGTATAACCTACGGCTTCTATTGGTTCAAATACCCTTCCCGCAGCAAGTCCGAGGGTTTCAAGCCTTTCACGAAGATTCATATGTCTGAAGTCCCCGGAAATAACAATAAGGTCTATATCGCTGTCTTCGCGGGGATTGCCTTTCGCATATGAGCCGTAAAGAATGATTCTCTGAGGAAATACACCAAGCTCCTTAAGCGCGTCTTTATAACGCTCAATTATTTCTTCAACTTCTCGTTCTGTTTTAACCATGTTAATACTTTCTCCGTATTTTCAAGATATTATTTAACAACATTCTCGGGATAACTTTCTATAAGCCGGTTAAAATCCTCAGGATACCTTGTGACTATACTGGCATTGTTAATCTTTGCTACAAAGTCAAACAAATCCTGCGGCATGCTCAGACATGCAAGCTTAATGAGGTACAAAAGATTGTGAGTCTTTGGAGGCACTCTGTCAGTTGTTTCCGCGACAATGGCCTTCAGCAGTTTCTCTACTGCGATATGGCACATGAACACTACATACACGTAGCGGCCTGTGTTGAACATGTGACGAGCAGTGGTCAAGTCATATTCGGATGAGAGAATAAAGCTTTCAGTATCCTTTCTCATACAACTATATTATTAAAGTATCCTTAATAAGTAAACTGGTTTTCCCAGTAACCCTTCACTGAAGGGTTACTACCCCGGCAAAGCCGAAGCCAAAACATTTCTTAACCACAGAGGCACGGAGGCACAGAGAATGAAAAAAAGAAGTTGAGAAGACAAGGAGATAGTAAGTTGAGAAAAGGCAATAATTATTTTTACTCTCATCTTCTATTCCCCTCCGTGCCTCTGTGGTTAATTTTTCTTTTCATTTTGTACAAAATCTATCTCTTATGGGACTAACCAACCTCCTCCTTCCCGAGATACGCCTCTATAACGTACGGGTTGTTCCGTATCTCGTCAGGCGTGCCTTCCGCGATCTTTACGCCGTGGTCGAGGACGATGATCCTGTCGGAGATACCCATGACGACCTTCATGTCATGCTCGATTATGATCACCGTTTTCCCCCATTCCCTGATCCTTTTTATGAGCTCCATCAATTCCCACGTCTCCTGGGGGTTCATGCCTGCCGCCGGCTCATCGAGGAGCAGCAGCTTAGGCTCCGTTGCAAGCGCCCTGGCGATCTCGAGACGCTTTTGATCTCCGTAAGGAAGGTTCTCTGCAAGTGTATCCGCATAATCCTGAATGCCGGCAAATTCCAGATACTCGAGCGCCTTTGACCTTATCTCGTCTTCTTCTTTGCGAAAAGTATCCGTGCCTAATATCGCAGTGAATAATCCTTCCTTTGAGCGGAGATGCTGACCGATCATAACGTTCTCCAGAACCGTCATGGAGCCGAACACCCTGATGTTCTGAAATGTCCTTGCAACCCCCTTTGCGGTTATCTCGTGCGCCCTTTTATTCGTGGCGTCTGCGCCTTCGAATAGCACCCTCCCCCTGGTAGACGAAAGCACCCCGGTAAGGCAGTTGAACAGGGTGGTTTTCCCTGCGCCGTTAGGCCCGATGACGCTGAGAATGATCCCCTGCTTCACCTTGAAGCTTACCTCTTCAATCGCCTTTAAGCCCCCGAAGATCTTTGTCAAATCCCTGACTTCAAGTATCATAGCTATCCTTAAGTTAAAAGTTGAAAGTTAGAAGTTAACAGTGTAAAAATAATTATTTTATTAATCATCATGTAACTCTTAACTCTTTTTTATCAACCCATCCGGCCTGAAGATCATCATTAATACAAGACCTACGCCAAGCGCGAGCATCCTGTATAACTGGAAATCTCTCAGCAATTCGGGCAGTAAAACGAGGATCAGCGAACCTAAAATCACGCCGGGCACGCTGCCGAGACCGCCGAGGATGATCATGCAGACGACAAACACCGATTCCATAAATGTAAAACTCTCAGGCGACACAAAGTGCATCTTGCTTGCGAACAATGCGCCTGCAAGCCCCGCCCAAAACGCGCCGAAGGTCAGCGCCATGTATTTGTACTTCCTCGTATTGATCCCCATCGACTCTGCCGCTGTCTCATCTTCGCGGATTGCAAGCCAGGCCCTGCCCGTCCTTGAGCGTTGAACGCGCTTCACAACAAATGCAGCGATCAAAACAAAACCGAAAACAAGATAGTAATAATGAGTCAGCCTGCCGATCTCAAAGCCTAACAAAACCGGGGATGGAATGTTTGAAATCCCGTTTGGCCCGCGGGTCACACTGTCCCAGTTGTTGAGCACGAGCCTTATTATCTCGCCGAAGCCGAGAGTGACTATTGCAAGATAATCCCCTCTTAATCTCAGCGAAGGGAAGGCAAGCAGGAAGCCTGCAAGAGAAGTCAAAGGCAAGGTGAGAACAAGGGCGCTCCAGAAATCGAGCCCGAGCGACGTCGTGAGCAGGGCGTTTGAATATGCGCCGATGCCGTAGAACGCGGCGAAACCGAGATGCAGGAGACCACTGAAGCCTATCACGATATTTACGCCGAGGGCGAGAATAATATAAATGCCTGCGAGTATGGCGATATCGGTATAATAATCTTTCATCAGAAACGGCAGGATGAGCGCTGAAATAATTGCCGCTGTAGTCGCAATTTTTGCATTGAACGGAACAGCGGGCAATTTAATCCTGTCGAAGGTATTTGCAAGAAAAATATATAAGCCGTATGACGCACAGATCCCGAGGAATAAATACGCGCCGCCTTTGATCCCCATGAAAGGCATGGACAGCAGGGAGAGCCAGAGCATGAAAAGGATTTTCTTCACGACCTGCCTCCTTCCGTTTTACCTAACAGTCCCGTCGGTTTAATAAGAAGGATCACGATCAGCACAATGAACGCATATGCATCCTTATATTCACTCGACAGATAACCGGCGCCCAGACTCTCGATAAGCCCGAGCACCAAACCGCCGATCATTGCGCCGGGAATGCTGCCGATCCCGCCGAGCACGGCAGCGGTAAATGCCTTTATGCCCGCTATATAACCGATGGAATAATTCACAAGTCCGTAATACATGGCGACCATCAATCCCGCAACCGCAGCCAATCCGGAGCCGATCACAAACGTAACTGAAATGATCCTGTCTATATTTATTCCAAGCAGCGAAGCCATGACCTTGTCCTGCGCCGTCGCCCTCATGGCCTTGCCTGTTTTCGTCTTCATGATGAACAGGTGAAGCCCCGCCATAAGCAGGAGCGAGACAATGATAATAAAAAGCTGGAGCGTCGTCATTGTCACATTGTAAAACTCGATTATCGTGACCGGCAGAACATGCGGGAACACCTTGTCGGTCGCGCCCTGCGTGAGCATGACGTAATTCTGGAGGAAAATGGAGACCCCGATCGCGCTTATCAACGGATTCAGTCTCGGCGCATTCCTCAGCGGCTTGTAGGCGAGCTTCTCGACGGTAAAGCCGTAGGCCGAGCAGACAAGGACCGACATGATAAAAGTAAGAAACAGGGAGAGAAACAGACTGTACTGCGTCAGTCCGACTGCCGTGAATATACCGATAAATATAATTCCCAGATAAGCGCCTATCATGTAAATCTCGCCGTGCGCGAAATTTATCAGCTCCAGTATTCCGTAAACCAGCGTGTACCCCAGCGCAATGAGGGCGTACACCCCTCCGACCGTCAGACCGTTGATAATCTGCTGGAGAAACATTGCGTTGAATTTTAACAGATTGGAGAGGAGAATTGTATAAGAACTATAGGGGGGTAAGCGGCCTTTAGCGCCTATAATATTTCAATCGCCGACAAAAACTTCTTTGTATTTTTTCGGATATCCCCTCTCAATATCGCCGACATCACGGCGGGTGCGTCCGCGCCTGCTCCCAGTACAGACAATAAATTCTCCGGCGTAATTCCTCCGATTGCAACGATGGGAATTTTGATATGTCTCCTGATTTGCTTCAATGCCCGAAGTCCCTTCGGCCTGCCTGCGTCTTTTGTCGCGGTGTGAAACATGGGGCCGAAGCCGATATAGTCAGCCCCTGCCCTCTCCGCTTCAACAGCCTGTTTCAGGGTATGCGTTGATATGCCGATGATCTTCTTCCCCATTATTCTCCTTGCCTCTTCAAGCGGCATGTCTTCCTGTCCGAGATGCACGCCGTCGGCGTCGACGGCAAGGGCCATGTCGATGTAATCGTTGATGATGAACAGCGCTTTGTGTTTAAACGTAAGCTTGCGAATGGCAAGCGCCTCATTGAAAAGCTCTTTCTTCGACATTTGTTTTTCTCTCAGTTGAATTATTCTGATGCCTGCCGAGATCGCCCGACGGGCGATTTGAATATGAGATAGTCCCGCAACATTTCTGTCTGTGATGAGGTAGAGACAGTTGTGTCTGTTGAACGGTTTGGTCAAGTTACCTAATAATCGTCATTCCCGTGAAAACGGGAATCCAGGAAATACAAAACTGGATTCCGGCTAAAAGACTGCCGGAATGACAGACAAATAAAAGTTATTAAATAAACTATTTTTTATTCAGCTTCTCTAAAAAATGCGTATTGAAATTGCCGCTGATGAAATCGGGGTTGTCGAGGATATTCAGATGAAACGGGATCGTTGTCTTAATACCCTCGATCACGAACTCCCTCAAGGCCCTTTTCATCTTTGAGATCGCTTCCTGCCGGTCCTTGCCGTGAACGATCAATTTTGCGATCAGGGAATCATAATGCGCGGGGACCGTCCAGCCTGAATATGCGGCTGTGTCCACCCTTACCCCGGGGCCTCCGGGCGGGATGAAGAGTGTGATCTTCCCGGGGGAAGGGATGAATTTTTCGGGGTCTTCCGCATTGATCCTGCATTCAATGCTGTGTCCTGTAAATTTTACGTCATGCTGCTTGAAGGGCAATATTTCGCCTGCCGCCGCCTTGATCTGCTCTTTAATGATATCGAAGCCCGTGATCATCTCCGTCACGGGGTGTTCCACCTGTATCCTTGTGTTTACCTCCATAAAGTAGATCTGCTCGTCCTTGTCGAGGATGAATTCAATCGTCCCCGCGTTTCTGTACCTGAGCGCTTTTGCCGCCTTTATTGCGGTCTCGCCGACCTTCTTTCTGAATTTGGTATTCGCAAAGATATAAGGCGCTTCCTCGATAAGCTTCTGGTGTCTCCTTTGTATGGAACAGTCTCTTTCGCCGAGGTAAACGATGCCTCCCTTATTATCGGCGAGTATCTGGACCTCTATATGCCGCATCTCCGATATGTATTTTTCAATGTACATATCGCCGTTCCCGAATGCGGCAAAGGCCTCTTTTTGCGCAGTGTGATACAACTGGGGAAGGTCTTTCTCATCATTCACTATCCTCATGCCCCTCCCGCCGCCTCCGGCGGAAGCTTTTAAGATCACCGGGAAGCCGATTTTCTTCGCGGTCTTCATCGCATCCTCTTCATCTTTTACGGGACCGTCGCTCCCGGGGACTACCGGCACGCCTTTTCTTTTCATTATCTGCCTCGCGCGTGATTTGTCGCCGCCGGAGCGGATATTTTCTGCGGAAGGCCCGATGAAAGTGATCCTGGAGGCAGTGCAGGCTTCTACGAAATGCGCGTTTTCCGAAAGGAATCCGTAGCCGGGATGGATCGCTTCGGAATCCGTTATCTCTGCGGCGCTGATGATCGCGGGGATATTCAGATAACTCTGCGCCGACGGGGCCGGGCCTATGCAGACCGCTTCATCAGCCATCCTTACATGCAATGCGTCTTTATCCGCAACCGAATAAACGGCGGCGGTATTTATGCCGAGCTCGCGGCAGGCCCTGATGACCCTGACCGCTATCTCTCCTCTGTTGGCAATAAGGACCTTTTTGAACAATGTCATAACGCAGGCTCAATAAGGAAGAGCGGCTCGCCGTATTCAACGGGCTGGCCGTTTTCTACGAGAATCTTTGAGATGACGCCGTCCGTGTCGCTCTCTATTTCATTCATAAGCTTCATCGCCTCAACGATGCAGAGCACCTGTCCCTTCTTAACCGCGCTGCCGGCTTCGACAAAAGGCGGGGCCTCAGGAGAAGGCGCCCTGTGGAATATTCCGACAATAGGAGAAGGAATGGTCACAAGCTTTTTCTCTTCAACGGCAGCCTCCGCTCTTTCTTCCACGGGTTTGCTGGCGGCGGCAGGCTGTTTAACGGGCTGAAACGCCTCAAAAGACGACAGAAACTTTTCTCTCTTGATCTTAAGCTTTGAGCCCTCTCTTTCGAGCTGAAGCTCGGTTATATCCGTCTCCTTCAAAAGCTCAATCAGTTTTTTTATCTCGTCAAGTTCCATTTCGTTCTCCATCCTTTTCAGTTGTTAGTTTTTAGTTGTTAGTTGTTAGACTAAAAACTAACAACTAAAAACTAACAACTTATCTGACCCTCTCAATATACTCCGCTGTCCTCGTATCCACTTTTATGACGTCGCCTTCGTTCAAATGAAACGGCACTTTTACGGTAACGCCCGATTCCAGCACGGCAGGCTTGCTGCCGCCGCTTGCAGTGTCTCCCTTGTACCCGGGATCGGTTCTGATTATCTTTAACTCTACAAACATGGGTATTTCTACTGAAATAGGCGAGCCGCTGTAAAACAGGATCTTCACCTCCATGTTTTCCTTTAGAAACTTTTTCGCATCGCCCAGATGCTCCGAAGTCAGCGGGAACTGCTCATAACTTTCATTATCCATGAAATAGCATGCTTCACCCTCTTTGTAAAGATACTGCGCGGTCCTTTCTTCGAGATCGGGCGTCTCAAATTTTTCCCCTCCCTTGAAGGTGTCTTCAAAAATGCTGCCGGTAACCAGGTTCTTGAGCTTGGTCCTGATGATGGCCCCGCCCCGGCCCATTTTGTGATGCTGAAAATCAACAATCTCATGCGGCGCGTCCTTGTATTTGAGCTTTGCGCCTTTTTTAAATTCACTCGTTGAAATCAATGTAAAAGCCTCCTGAAAAATATTTATAGGCACAAAGCAGCAAAGGTGCAAAGGCACATAGAAAGTATGAACTTTGTCCCTTTGTGCCTATGCTACTTTGTATCCTTGTTATCATATCACCTTAAACTTCTTCGGCAAACTTGTCAAAACTTCCGCGCCGTCTTTTCTCACAACGACCATATCCTCTATCCTGACACCGCCGAAACCGGGCAGATATATTCCCGGCTCTATTGTGAATACCATGTTCTCTTTAATGTCATCTTTGCTGCGCCATGAGACGTAAGGCTTCTCATGCACTGCAAGTCCGACGCCGTGACCCGTGCCGTGCCCGAAATTTTCTCCATAACCTTTTTGCTTAATATGATTCCTCGCAGCGGCGTCCACAACCTTTGCCTTTATGTCCGCTTTAACCGACTCTATCGCTCTCTGCTGCGCCTCAAGGACAATGGAATATATCTCCTTTTGTCTTGGAATATTCCCGCCTTTCACGACAACGGTCCTCGTCATGTCGGAATAATATCCATTATACTCGCCTCCCCAGTCAAAAACTATGAAGTCGCCTTTTTTAATGACCTTATCGGTAGGCATGGCATGAGGAAGCGCCGACTGTGAACCAGAAGCTACTATAACTCCGAAAGGCAGGGTTTTGCAACCTTCTTCCTTGAGAAATTCTTCAAGTTTCAGGGCAAGTTTCCGCTCCGTGGTCCCGGCCTTTATAAAAGGCTGCAATCTCCTGAAGGCTCTTTCGGCCTTCCTAACGGCCTTCCGGATACAAGCGATCTCCTCAGGCGATTTAATGATCCTTAATGATTCAACGGTGTCGGTCAGCGGCTTGAGTCTGATTTTCTTTTTTAAAAGTTTTTTATAAAACCCGTAGGTTACTTGATGGTCTTCAAATCCGAGTTTTTTACGTCCTAATTCATCAATTAAATCTTTAATCTCCCTGGCCCTATCCCCGCGCTCTATTTTAATCTTGAAACCCTTCACCTCCTGCCTTGATTGCTCCTGATAACGAAAATCGGTCACGAATACCGCATCTTTAGAGGTGACAAGGGCATAACCCGCCGAGCCTGTAAATCCGGTGAGATATTTCACGTTAAGGAGGTCGGTAATAAGAAAGCCGTCAACCTTTTGTTTTTGAAGTTTCTTTCTGAGAAGAGCTTTTCTGTCCATGTGCAATTATAGCAGATTGTGGAATGATGTCGGGAGGAAACTCACGATACGGTGAAATTTAAAAATTGATTGCCATCAACTTCTTATCTTCTTTTCTTAACGCTCTGTGGCTTCTTAGGAATTGAGACCGCAGCCCGTAAGCCGAGTAGATAGCTTTCATATCCGAAGCCGGAGATCTGGCCGTGCGCAACAGGGGCGATTAGTGATTTGTGCCTGAATTCTTCGCGCTTGTGGATGTTCGATAAATGCACTTCAACGGTGGGTATCTCAACCGCGGCTATTGCGTCCCTGATCGCAACGCTTGTGTGGGTATAGGCTGCGGGATTGATGACGAGGGCGGCGTATTGCTTTGAATTCTGTATCATATCCACAATCTCGCCTTCATGGTTGGACTGCCTGATGTCAAGCTCGACCTTCAGCTCCTTCGCAAGCTGCTTTAAAAGTTTATTGATTTCATCAAGCGTCTTAACACCGTAAATGTCAGCTTCCCTCTTGCCGAGGAGGTTTAGATTCGGCCCGTGGATAATTAATATTTTCATAAACTTCACCTTCCTTTGTGCCTTTGTGCCTTTGTGGCTAATTCCAGCATTCTGTCAAGGATTATATTCGCGACTTCAATTTTTTTCAATAACGGATATTCGGCAATCTTCCCTTTCCCGTCGATTATCGTCACGACGTTTGTATCTACGTCGAAGCCCGCGCCTTTTTGGGTTACGTCGTTCAATACTATGATGTCGAGATTTTTTTGCTTTAATTTATTCTTTGCGCTTTCGACGTCCCTGCCCGTCTCCGCTGCAAATCCTATCAGGATGCGTTTGCCTTTTTTGCTTCCGACTTTTTTAAGTATGTCGGGAGTCTTTCTTAAAGCTATTGTTGAAATATCGTCTTTCCCGAGTTTCGAGCTGCTCCCGGCGGCAGGCGCGAAATCAGCTACTGCCGCAGCCATGATGACGGCCGTTGCCTTCGGAAGACGTTTAAGAACCGCCGCTTCCATTTCAGAGGCTCTTTTAACAGGTATAAAAGTTACATTTTCCAACTGTGGAAGTGATACCGGCCCGCTGATTAATGTTACTGTTGCACCACGCCGCGCCGCTGCCCGTGCAACAGCAAAGCCCATTTTCCCTGAAGAGCGGTTTGAAATATATCTGACCGGATCAATCGGCTCTATTGTCGGGCCTGCCGTGACAAGGATATTGTGCCTGCTTAAATCCTTCGGCGTCAGCGCGGTAACGGCGGCTTCGACAATCGCCGATACATCGGCCATCCTGCCTTCACCTTCTTCTCCGCAGGCAAGACTGCCGGTGCTAGGGCCGATAAATTGCACGCCTGACTTTTTAAGCTCCTTTATGCTGTCCTGAACCGTCGGATGGCGATACATCCTGTGATTCATTGCAGGGGCAATGACGGTCCTTCCTTCATGAGTCAAGCAAAGATTGCCGAGGAGGTCGTCCGCAATTCCACAGCGCAGCTTGTTGATGGTATTCGCCGTTGCAGGGGCGATAAGCAATAGGTCGGCCTCTTTTGACAGATTGATATGACTGAAAGGACCGCTGAATAAATCAATAAGAACGGGGCTGCCGGTTACGGCTTCAAACGTCAGGGGAGTTATGAATTTGCAAGCGGCGTGGGTCATCACCACCCTCACGCTTGCGCCTTCGTCCATCAACCGCCGTGCAATGTCCACGGCCTTGTACGCCGCTATGCTGCCTGTAACTCCGAGAAGGATATTTTTCTGTTTGTCATGCAAGGCAGTCAACTCCAGGAAAAAGTTTTGACTTAAGTAGCGCCCTCATTTATTGAGGGCGGTTTTTTCGTTGGGGATAAACCCCAACGCTACACTTTCAGCTTTTCTTAACTTTCCCCGAATATATCCTCGATGGTCCTCTTTTGCTCGGACTCGCCTTTTTCGCTGAGGTAGAACTTAAGGTCTTTTTCGAGCTCCGTCAGGTCTTCCGGCAGGGTCTCTTTCTGCTGGGCTTCGTCCATCATGCGCTTATGGACCAGCTTTTTGGCTTCTTCGTTCGCCGTTATCGCAGCTTCGCCGGTGAGAATGCTTACGGCTCCCTTGGCGACTTCTTCCAGGGCGAGGGTCGTTATTTTTTTCGCCTTGGACGATATCTTCGGCAGCGACCCCTGAGACAGGTCTTTGGCTCTTTTTACGGCGGCAATTACCAGCCTGTAGTTGCCGTCGATCTTTTTCTTGTCATATTCTATCGGCAGTGAAATGATATCCATACAACCTCCTGAGTAACTTGTCTATTTTTAATTTAATATATTTTTTATCCGGTCAGGGTCCAACGTCTTCGTCCGCGCTCTCATAGAGAGTATAATGCTTTCAAGCTCGCGATAAGCCTTTTCAAGTCTGTCGTTAATGATAACATAATCGTAATCTTTATATCCCCCCATTTCAAGCCTGGCCCTTTCAAGACGCCTGCTCACCGTCTCTTTTGAATCCGTCCCGCGTTTTGTCAGCCTCTGCTTTAAAAGCTTCATCGAAGGGGGCAGGATAAATACATATACGGCATTATCATATTTCCTTCTTATCTGCTTTGCCCCTTCAACGTCTATGTCAAGTATCACGTCATAGCCTTCTTTATTCAATTTTTTCAGCCTGTTAAGCGAGGTGCCGTAAAGATTTCCATGGACCATAGCCCATTCGGCAAATTCTCCCCTGTTAATCATGTTCTTAAATTTCTTTTGAGTGACAAAGGTATAATGCACGTCGTTGAGTTCTCCCTTTCTGGGCTGACGGGTTGTGTAAGAAACGGAAAGCTTAAGGTCCCCAAATTTGCGAAGCAGCTCTTTACAGAGAGTGGATTTGCCGGCGCCTGAAGGAGCGGAAATGACGAATAACGCTCCTTTTCTTCGAGAACGACCTCTCACCCGACTTTTCTTTTCAACCGTAATCTCCGCCAATTTATTCTTCCTGGAATCTCTGCGTGATCGTCTCGACCTGGAGCGCGGACAGGATTATATGGTCGCTGTCGGTGACTATTATGGAGCGTGTTTTCCGGCCCTGTGTCGCATCGACGATCTTTCCTCTTCCGCCGGCTTCTTCACGCAGCCTTTTCATCGGCGAAGATCCGGGATCGACAATCGCAATCACTCTTGAAGCCGATACGACATTGCCGAAACCGATGTTTATAAGCGGCAAACCCTTATCGGTTCTTTTCATTTTTATCTCCTAACTCTGAACGTTCGAACTAATAAATATTTTTTAGCCACAGAGGTCACAGAGTACACAGAGAAAAAATAAAAAAAGACAAGGGATTGAGAAGCTGGAATAAACAATTATATGGTCTTTTCTCAATAACCTCTGTGTTCTCTGTGGCTATATTTTCCAATTTTTTTGTTTGGTGTTACGCCTACTGTAAATTCTGCACCTGCTCCTTTATCTTTTCAATCTCATGTTTCATCTCTATAATATTATTTGCGATCTCGACGTCTTGAGACTTTGAGCCTATGGTATTGACCTCCCTGCGTAATTCCTGCACGAGAAAGTCCAGTTTTTTCCCGACGACGATGTCGGATATTATTGTTTTTTCAACGTGCTCGAGATGACTTTTCAGTCTTACAATCTCTTCCGTGATGTCCGCTCTCTCGATCAGGACGGCCGCTTCCTGGATCAATCGCGCTTCGTCGATCATGATGCCGCCCAAAAACTCTTTCAGCCTTTCACACAGTCTCTGCTTTGTATCGGCTATTATGCCGTTCCTTCTGTCTTCAATGTCGCCGAGATATTTACTTAAAAGCCTCACCCTGAGATTAATGTCAGCGATAAGGCTGCTACCCTCCTCAATGCGCATCTTCTCAAGCTCCCGTAAGGCGATCTCAACGGCTGTCTGCAGCTCCCCGCTCTTTGCTTCTTCCTCAAAGCAAAATATGTCCCTGTATGACGCAAGCACTTTAATGTCAATTTCTCCCGCTATAGAGAGCTCATCTTTTAAAGAGGCGAGGGCGTTATAATACTCCTTCGCAAGAGGTTTGTTTATCTTTACCTGAACGGCGGCCGCTTCCGATTCTGTAATGCTCAGCTCGATATGCCCCCGGCTGAATTGCGTCTTGACCATCTTTCTTACGTCGTTTTCATAGGCATACAGGAATGACGGCAGCTTGATCTGGATATCAAGATACTTGTGGTTTGAAGCCCGCGCTTCAACCTTGATATTGCCTGCAACCCCTCTTCCGTAGCCTGTCATGGACTGTAATTGCGTATTCAAAATCCACGTCTCCTAACCCGGACAAGCCGAGTCAAAATATTTTTTACCACAGAGGACACAGAGAAAAACAACAGGATGTGGTTAATTTTTCTTTTCTTTATGAAAAAGTATAGCACTATATAATACTTGTAAAGATATGTCAATTAGCCCGCTTGTTTTTTTTCAACTCTTAACTCTTGACTCTTGACTCTTAACTCTTAACTCTTAACTCTTAACTCTATAGAAGCAGGGCCTTTCCTTCCATGTCCGGTGCGGACATTCCGAAAGATGATAACACGGTGGGCGCGATATCCATCAGGCCGGGGGCATCATTGTTTATCTTAAAATTAGTTAACAGTATACCGGGAACGATTGAAGGGTCCATGATGTGGTCGCCGCTCCATTTCTTTAAATTATCCTGGAAAATCTCCGCAGGCGAGCCTCCGACGGCAGTCTGCCATGACGCCCTGAACCCCTCCTGAAAGCCTACAATAATATCGGGCGCTTGCTCAACCTGACTGCCGGAATATATCCTGCTGTTTCTGTATGCGCCTTTGAGGGCGGGCTTGCCGTCCCTGGGATCGGTTAATTTAACGAGCTGGTCCGCAATATTATTTGCGACGGATTCGGCTTGCGCTCCGGGCGCAACCACCCCGTGTTTCTCTCTCCCTTTAATGTTCAAATAAATGCTTCCGAAGCCGAGTGCGTAAGCCTGTGTATTTTTCCAATCGACATACTGGAAGAGACCGCCGCCTTCCTTATCGTCTTTGGAGACCTGCCGGGTCAGTTTCATAAAGCCGTTTTGTGCAAGCCAGGAATTCAGATGCACCGCCCTTCTGAAGCTGGCAAACCCGTGGTCGGAAAAAACCATGAGCGCCGTGCTCTCATCGACCTGTTTCATTACTTCTCCGAGGATCCCGTCCATCTTTCGGTAATAATCATCAATGACACGGCCGTATTTTTCAGCATATGCTTTATCATAAAGAGGATGCTGCGGGTCCTTCGTGACCCAGAAGATATGCTGTATTCTGTCGGTCGAAAAGAATGCAGCCGCCAGCAGCCCCTCCTGGAACCTGTTTAATTCATGCCACAGCATCTTTTCCTGTTCGGCGATAATCTCGTCGCACATGGCGATAAAAGCCTCTTCGTCGGTCCTGCCTTCTTCGAGGGCCTTTGTATCTTCCGGCATTCCAAGAGTGTAGAAAGGTCCCAGCTCATTTGCCAACTCCTGTATATAGCCGTCCGGACTCGAGATTATAAATGCAGGGTCTTTGGGATTTATCTGCACGGCGCTCATGTAAAGCTCGAATTCAGGATTAATCCGATTAAGATAAAATTTAACGATCCCCGACGCCGTTCTCATAAGCCCGACTTTGAATTTTACCTCGAGCCATTCACTCCACTCACCCTTGTTGACGATAAAACGCTTCCCGTCAATGTTTATGTCGATCTCTGTATCAGAGGAGATATTTATATCGATATCGGCTTTCGCCTCATCTCTTGCCGTCAGCTTTACAATGTTCGGCCCGGGGATATAGGTTTTTATCTTGCCGCTGCTTTTCTGAACCTTGATGACTTTTTCGAAGCCTTCTTCATTCTTAGAAACGTTTTTAGTGGTATAGAAAGAATATCTGCCGAGCCCCCCTTTTATGTCCGGCACGCCAAGCCCTGCGTAAAGCTTAGTCTTATTCTGCTTCGGCTGAAAGGTCATCGGCCATTTCAAAACAGTCGACGGGATGTTGTTGTCGGAAGTATGATCCCAGAAAGAATTCCCGTTCATAACGGGCAAGAACATCAATTCTCTTTTGCCGAACACATTCTTCGGGTTTACCTTTAAAATGGCAAGCTGGGGCATATAATCAGTTACCCTGCGGTTTAAAAAATCAAAGACGCCGTGGTACCCCGGATTATTGCCGGTGGCTAGCGAGGCCCAGGCCACGGGGCTTTGCGCCGGGTTGCTCGTAGCTAAAGGGGAATACGCCCCGGTTTGGCCGAGCCTGGAGAAATTCGGCAGGTCGCCTTGCCGCATCAGCTCCGACAGCACTTTGGGGTCCAGGCCGTCTATTCCGAGTGTTATGACTTTTTTGAATTTCGGATTACCGGAAGGCTTTACAGGATTTGAGTTTTCCATCTGCTTGCTGTTAATGATAAATTTTACGTTAACTGAACTTGCTATGTCAAATAACCGCTAAGAAGTCCGTAAATAAACCCACATCGTTGCAGCACAAACTTTTCGGAATAAAAAAGGGGGACGAATTCGTAATTCATCCCCCTCATCGGTGTTTATTCTTTTATTGAGCTAAAACGATTTACCCTCGGTCCAGCCGCCGGTCCAATCTACGTTGTACGGGCTCATAATAGTTCCTGAAAAACCATATCCCGAGAGGTCATTGGCGGTTTTGTCTTCGCCTTCATTAAAACGCCAGTATCCTTTCAGTTTAGTGATGTCTATATTGCAATCACCGGTGACCGCAAGCTCCTGATTCATGCATCTCTGAATCTCTGCCTGTGTCCTCGCCACGGTCCAGAATCTGACTTCGTCAACTGCGCCTTCTAATCTTGTATCGTTACAAAGGCCTTCAAATCCTCTATTGCAGGTATTTGCTTTTACTGTTCCCTCGGACAAAGCTATCATCCCTATGAACAAATCATTGCCATCGTCATTAGAGACAAATTGTGAATCCGTGGTGGCGCAATTCTTATATTCTCCGTTGACATAAATATCTATGTGTGGCTTTGTGCCCCTGCCGTTTGCTTCAACGGTTTCAGTTGCCCAGGAACCGGAGACATTTGTTGCGTACTTGAAGGCGTTGTTGGTTGCATCATAGTAGCTGATATACGCTTTATTGTCTGAGTCTAACGCAATGGATGTATACTTGCCGACGTCTCCGGTGTTGTCTACCGTGGTTTTGGTCCAATTTGCAGCATTGGTGCAACTTGCGCTGCATGTTGCATACTTAAGGTAACCGTTGGTATCGTCATAATAGCTGATGTATATCTTATTGGATGAATCTTTCACCGCAGATGCATACTTGCCGACATCTACTCCGGCGCTGTTGTCAACTTCAGTGAGAGTAGTCGGCTCCGGATTAAGAGTAGAGGGAGTTGTAGTAGCGCCGCCGGTCCTTGTAAACCCGGAAGTAGCCCTGGCATATTTAAGTATGCCATTGGCATCATAATAACCAATATGAATTCCTGTGCCGGAATAAGTGCTGCCGTACCCCGTCTCACCGAACGCGGGGGATTTCGAAATTGCTTCTAATGGCATGAGGGATGTATATTGACCAACATCTCCACTGCTTCCTACCGTTGTTTGTGCCCACAAACCGGAGGCGTTTGTCGCATACTTAAGGTTTCCATTTGTTGCATCATAATAGCTGATATACGCATTTTTGTTTGAGTCTAAGGCAATGGATGTATATTGGCCGACATCCCCTCCGCTGTTATCAGCGTTTTCTGATTGCCATGACCATACGGCAGGGGTGCCTGTACCTGCATACTTGGCATATTTAAGTATGCCGGCAGCATTATAATAACTGATATACAGCCTATTATTATCTTCGCCGGATCTTTTCGTAGGTTCTGCGGATATGGATGAATACTTGCCTACATCTCCGCCCTCTGCAACGGCCACAATTGCTCGAGCCCATGAACCGGAGGCATTTGTCGCATACTTAAGGGTTTTATTAGTAGGATCATAATAACTGATATATGCCTTATCTGATGAGTCTAAAGCAAGAGCAGGATAGCTTCCGACGTCAATGTTTTTGCTTATGCTTTCAATTATGGAAGTACCCCATGCGCCTGATGTATTTTTTGCAGCATACTTAAGATGGCCGTTATAATAGGCGATATGCGGTTTCTTTGAAGAGTCTATCTTTATAGAAGTAGAAAAACTCTCGGCAAACTGACAGGCCCCATGAATATTGCTGTGATCTTCGTTGACAAGCACGCCCGCGACATGGGTCCATTCGTTTTTTGATAAATCAACGTTTGCTGATACCTTGTAATATACACTGCCTACTTTGACAACAAACCGGGGTTGATTGTTTTTTACATAAGACGACAAGCCGCCGCTCAAACTAAAGCGTGAGAAAATGCCTCCGTTAAAAATACCGTCTGTTTTTCTCTTTATCCATGCCTCAGCGGTAAATTCTTTATTATTAATACCGGCGTGGTAAAGTATTTTTGCATCGGAGGCGTACGCTCCGCAGCTGCCGTCGGGAGATTGGCTGCAATCAAGCGCAAAGCTTCCGGCATTTGCCGCCGGCACCTTTTGCTGCGGGTGATTTCCACAGTTTAAAAATATAAAGCCTGCACATAAAGCTGCGATAGCCGCAGCAAGAAAAAAAACGGGGTTGCTCTTTCTTTGTCTTGCTATCTTCATCGGGCCTCCTTAAACATTTTTTATAGAAATTTTATAGAAGTCATTTTATAGAAATAAACGGCTAGAATGAGAAATTATAATTTATGACTTATGGAGAAGTCAATAGATACGCTGTTAATTTTTTAAATTCCGTTATTTGATTAATCTATAATTTCCTTCACCTTTTTTTTAAAATTTACAGGGTCAAGCTCCAGCGCCTTTTCAGCTTCTTTCCGCGCATTATTTCTATCGCCGAGCGCAAGATAGAGCTCCGCAGCGTCAAAATGGTATTGAGCGCTGCCGGGAGATATCTTTAATATTTTGTCGTAAAATTGAAGCGCGTTCTTATAATCCTTCACCTCTATTGCCGCCTGAGCGCAAACCAAAAGCTCGTCAATTTTCAAAAAATATTTTTCGCCTGAAGCAACGCTTCTATCGCGCGACGTTCTGATCTTCCTCACGTTTTCGAGCGCTTCATTTGTTATGTCATTTCTTGACGTCATAATTCCGGCTACAGCCAGCTTCGCCTGCACATCATCGTTTCGCGGGTCGATGTCCACCCCCTTCTTCACGGACAAAAAAGCATTTTCATAGTCTTTTTTCAGAATATAATTATCAGCGAGGGCAAAATAATTCCATGTGTTTTCGGGGCTTATGCTCATAGATTCTTTAATGAGGGCTTCCGCCTTGCTTATGAACGACGGCTCATAGGCTGCGACGGCATGATACAGATCGACAACTTCCATCCGATATTCCAGGTTATAAAAATCCTCTTCAATAAATTTTTTTGCTTCCTCTGCAGACGCCTTTATAAACTCCAGCGCGCCCTCGATCCCAAAGGCTTTAATTCCCAATATTCCACTTGAAATACTGGACATTAATCGTCTTATCTCCGTATTGCCGAATGTATCAAGAGACAAGGCTTTTTTAAAATCATGCAGCAACGGCAGGAAAGACTTATATTTATTTTCTTTAAAATCGAAGATCATGCGATTGGTAAGATATGACTCCCGCATGGGCTTATAATGAATGAAATACGCAGCCGATAAAAATACAAATAACGCGAGGAAGGCGGCGCATAAGGATTTAATCCGACGTCTGTTTAAATTAATGTCGTCCCGGGACGTCGCTTTCCCCGGATCATGGAGGTTGTCAATGTACGCCAACAAACTAAAGAATATCAAGTAAGAATTGATCGTATCAAAAACAGACAGGTTCTGTACAAGATAAACGCCAAGCGCCGTTATCAGAGTGGCCGCTTCAATTTTTGCAACAGTCCCATTCTTATATGCTGCCCGGATGAGGTGGATCGCCGCGCCGAAAATCAAGAGGTAAGAAAGCAATCCTGAAATTCCCGCGTTTACCAGCCATTCTAAAAATATATTATGCGCCCTATCGAGAAAACTTTTACCGCCGTAAGGGATGGGGCTTACTGTGTATAAACTTATAAAGTTTTCCTGTCCCCATCCCAGGATCGGTCTTTCCTTAATGCCCGCCCATGCGACCTTCCAGGCTTCAAATCTGGAATGAAGCGACAAATCAATTGTAGCTGTAGCAAACCTGGGTAACAAGCTGTGAAATTCCGAACCCGGCGGCAGCGGCGGAGCTTTATAAAAAAACAAAATCATGATCGGCACAAGAATTGAAGCTGCAATGACCGATAATGCGATCCCCCGGTACAGCCTTTCTTGAGATGTTTTCGGTTTGCCGAAGGCATAAAAAGAGCTGAACAATAATGCGCCGAAAAATAATCCCAGAAAAGCGCCCCTTGTAGCCGAATAATAAATAGCCGATGTGTTTAATAAGATAGACGCCGCGTAAAAACATCTCAGGCGGAAAGAGCTGGTTGTAAAAAAAAGCTTTAATCCTATAAAAACAGCGACCAGCATATAAGCGGCTAAAAAGGACGGATGCCCTATCGTACTGTACTCCCTGAGCTCCCCTCCCTTCAACAATTCATGAAATAAGGCATACGAGCTGACGCATAGACTCGCAAAAAAGACGACATTAAGGAACAAGGTCCAATCCTTTCGGGTGCTGAGAACGCTCTTGATGATCGCAAAATACAACGTGAGATGAAGAATTGTTAAATAGCCCTCCATGCGCTCATAGCTGGACCAGAAGCTTTTAAAAGGGTTTACGCCGAATAAATCAGCCAGTCCCGCGATAAAAGTAAAAATCAATATCGCGAGGAATACAGGCGTATTTTTAGGACGGTATTCTTTGTTCAGCGCTATAAGACCGCACCATAAGACCGCTGCAATCTCGAGCAATATCCTGAAAACGTAGTTCTTTCCCTCAATGTATGGGAAGATGAATGACATGGATGTATAAAGGGGGGTAAAAGCGATCAAAAAAATAACAATCTTTATCCCCGCAATATAAAGCTTATTCAGTTTTTCAGAATTCATAAGAACACAATAAAAAGTATATGCTTAATTTTAGCGTCTTTTTATAATAAATTAGTGCCTGTCATGCCGGCGGTCCTTAGCCGGAATCTGTAGGGGCGTATTGCAATACGCCCCTACTAATGACGGTTCAAATGTTGAGTTTATGAACAGACCCTGAATAATACCTACAATTAATTATAATTGATTTTATATTAAAACCGCGAAGCCCCATTAAATTTTGTGTTTGAATTTGGACTTTACTTTTGTGTAGAATAACTAACTCTGTAAGATTACTTATTTTTTTAAAACATTAATCTCATAAGTCTGGAGGATTAAAATGGCTAAGAAATACGTCTACTTCTTCGGCGCCGGCAAAGCCGATGGAAATGCAGGCATGAAGAATCTCCTCGGCGGCAAAGGAGCAAATCTTGCTGAAATGGCGGGGCACCCTAAATTAAAGCTCCCTGTCCCGCCCGGTTTTACCATCACAACCGAAGTCTGCACCCTTTATTACGAAAACAACCGCAAATATCCCAAAGAGCTCAAAGGCCAGGTTGATGCGGCGCTTGCCAGAGTTGAAAAAATAATGGGGAAGAAGCTCGGCAACGCCAATGATCCTCTTCTCGTCTCCGTCCGCTCAGGCGCGCGCAGCTCCATGCCGGGCATGATGGAGACGGTTTTGAATGTCGGTCTTACAACAAAGACCATTCCCGGGCTTATCAAAAAGACAAACAATGAAAGATTAGTATATGACGCATACCGCCGTCTCATGATGATGTATTCGGACGTCGTCATGGAAAAGGCAGCAGGGATCGAACCGAAAGACGGCGAAGGCATTCGTATGAAACTCGAACATGCAATGGAACACATAAAGCACGAGAAAGGTTACAGAGTCGACACCGATCTGACAGTAGACGACCTGAAAAGACTTTGCGATGAATTCAAGGCAATAATTAAAAACACCCTCGGAAAAGATTTCCCTGATAACCCGCAGGAGCAATTATGGGGCGGCATAGGCGCGGTCTTCCAGTCCTGGATGGGCAAACGCGCTGTCTCATACCGCAAGATAGAGGGAATTCCCGGGCATTGGGGCACAGCCGTCAATGTCCAGGCAATGGTCTTTGGAAATACGGGAGATAATTCGGCAACAGGCGTAGCCTTCACCCGCAACCCTGCAACAGGCGAAGATATGTTCTTCGGCGAATGGCTTCCCAATGCACAGGGCGAGGACGTTGTCGCCGGGATCAGAACCCCGAACCCGGTAAATAAGGCGGGGAAAACGGAAGACACACAGCATCTCACTTCATTAGAAGAAAATATGCCGAATCTGTATAAAGAGCTTTTCACCTATCAGAAGCGCCTCGAAAACCACTACACGGACATGCAGGACCTTGAGTTCACCATTGAAGACGGAAAGCTCTGGATGCTCCAGACAAGGGTCGGCAAACGCAACGGACAGGCTGCAATCAGGATGGCGGTTGAAATGGCGAAGCAGAAATTGATCACAAAAGAGACCGCTGTTTTGCGCGTGAAGCCCGACCAGATTGATGAGCTTCTGCATCCGAGCGTAGACCCTGCGGCTGAGAAGAAAGCGATTGAGCTTGCAAAAGGTCTTCCCGCAGGCCCCGGCGGCGCAACAGGAAAAGTTGTCTTCACCGCTGACGATGCTGAAGCTTGGGCCAAGAGAGGCGAGAATGTCATCCTCGTAAGAAACGAAACCTCACCCGAAGACGTTCACGGAATGCATGCGGCACAGGCGATCCTCACGGCGAAAGGCGGCATGACAAGCCATGCGGCTCTCGTAGCAAGAGGCTGGGGCAAATGCTGTATCGTCGGATGCTCGGCGCTCAACATTAATCCGGCAAATAAAGAAATCCGCGTAAGCGACAGGGTTGTCAGAGAAGGCGAATGGATAACCTTAAATGGAACAAAGGGACGTGTTTATGAAGGGCAGTTAAACCTGTTGGCAGCCGATCCCGAACATAACCTTTGGTACAAAGAGCTGATGAAATGGGCGGACCAGATCCGGACGCTCAAAGTCAGGACCAATGCCGATACTCCTAATGACGCTGCAATTGCAAGGAACTTCGGCGCAGAGGGTATCGGTCTTTGCAGGACAGAGCATATGTTCTTCGGCCCCGACAGGATAAAGGCTGTCAGAGAGATGATACTCTCCGACACGCTTGAAGGCAGAAAAAAGGCGCTTGCCAAACTCCTCCCGATGCAGAAGGGAGATTTTATCGGCATATTCGACGCCATGCACGGCCTGCCGGTAACCATCAGGCTCCTTGACCCGCCTCTTCATGAATTCCTCCCGCACACCGACAAAGAGCTTCAAGAGCTTGCAAATGATATGGAAGTTCCCTTTGATAAACTTAACGCCAAGAACATGTCCCTCCACGAATTCAACCCCATGTTAGGACATCGCGGCTGCCGCCTCGGAGTAACGTATCCTGAGATGTACGAAATGCAGGCGCAGGCGATAATGGAAGCCGCGTGCGAGCTTGCACAGAAGAAGGTAAAAATCATCCCCGAAATAATGATCCCGCTTGTAGGACATGTCAATGAGCTGAAAAAGATGAGAGAGGTTGTGGTCTCCGTTGCTCAAAGAGTCCGGAAGGAATACAAGATAAAAGTCCCGTACACAGTCGGCACTATGATAGAACTCCCCCGCGCATGCGTAACCTCCGACCGGATTGCAGAGGTTGCGGACTTCTACTCCTTCGGCACAAACGACCTCACACAGACAGTTTATGGACTCTCACGTGACGACGCAGGAAGATTCCTGCCGTTCTATGTAGAAAATAAAGTTCTCTCGGAAGACCCCTTCGTCACCATCGACCAGGAAGGCGTCGGCGCATTCATGAAGCTAGCCGTAGAAAAAGGCAGGAGTATTAAAAAAGACCTCAAAATGGGCATCTGCGGCGAACACGGCGGAGAGCCCAAGTCAGTCGAATTCTGCCACAACATCGGGCTTAATTACGTCAGTTGCTCACCCTTCAGAGTGCCTATCGCAAGATTTGCGGCAGCGCAGGCGGTGCTGAAAGAGAAAGCGGGAAAGAAACCTGTCAAAAAAGCAGCAAAAAAAATAGTTAAAAAGGTTTCCAGGAAAACCTTAAAGAAGATAACAAAGAAAGCAGCTAAAAAGAAGAAATAGTTAACTTGCAGTTTAAAAGCGCTGAGGAAATAATCTTTCAAAAGCGCTCCTGTTTTTGTATTTATAAAAACGCCCCCAATAAATGAGGGCGCTACCTCAAAATGTAGCGTCGGGGTTTATCCCCGACGAAATATTAATAATCGGGATTCAATCACGACGAAAAAGGTTTTTGATATGAATAGGGGACATGGAAGAAATTCTTGTGATGAATATAAAACATGGGGCAAGAGTCGTTCCAACAGATTCCCCAACTACGATTACTCAATTGATAACCCAGTCCATTTGGCAATATGTACAAAAGACAAGAAAACAATTTTCAGCGTAGAAAATCATGCAAAGGTTTTAATTGCCGAATTATTGAAAGCCGTAGATGATCTGAAATTTATAATCCTTTGTTATTGTCTCATGCCCGACCATATTCACATTATTATTTCTCCCGGCAATTCAGGTCTTCCATTGTCAAAGTTTTTAAATATTTTCAAGGGGCGGACGGCGGCAGTTTTTCGTACAAGCTTTGGCGTAAGCGAATTATGGCAGCGGTCAGGTTTCGACCATGTGATCAGGGCGGAAGAAGATTTGAAGACAATAATTAAATACATCCTGAATAATCCTGTCAGAAAAGGTATCGCAGAAACAGCAGAGAGCTACCCCTATAGTAAATGGTTTGAAGAAAAAACGAAAAGTTACCTTTAATAACGTAGCGTTGGGGTTTATCCCCAACGTTTCCTTAATCCGGGGTCATGTATCGCCCGGATTTACTCCCGGCGAAATGAATTGTTTATTGTAGCGTCGGGGTTCATCCCCGACGAAATATAATTAATCAAATCGGGATTTACTCCCGACGTTAAATAAAACGCCCCCAATAAATGAGGGCGCTACGAGCTTTCCTGCTTGAATTTACCACCCGGCGGCGTTAAGATATTCCATAAATTTAATCTGTCTTTTAATCAGAGGGGATGTATTAAATGAAGGTGCGTGATATTATAAAACTGATTGAATCGGATGGTTGGTATCTTGTTGCTACGAAAGGGAGTCACAAGCAATATAAACATTCGATAAAGTCAGGCAGGGTAACAATCGCCGGACATCCCAATGATGATTTAGCTCCCGGCACCTTAAACAGTATTTTAAAACAGGCAAAATTAAAGGGGGTAAAATAAATATGCATCGTTTCCTTATCATCATTGAAAAAGCCAACGGCAACTATTCCGCATATTCGCCTACCTGCCGGGATGCATTGCTACAGGCGCTACACGGGAGGAAACAGAATTAAATATGCATGAAGCAATCAAAATGCATATTCAGGGACTGACTGAAGACAATCTGCCGATTCCCGAATCCACTTCTTTTGCCGAATATATAGCAGTCCCTTAAAAGATCCTCAGAGCCTTTGCCCCCCCTTACAAGCCGTCAAGGATCGAACTCGGAACAATGGGCAGTATGCAGCCGGAGGTGTGGGAGAAGTAGAGGTTTTTATAATGTAGCGTCGGGGTTCACCCCCGACGTTTTCCAGAAACGCCCCCAATAAATGGGGGCGCTACGACAGGAGACTACTATATGGACGGGACCAGACGTTCCGATATAAGACCGGGATTACGTGTTTCAATCGTATTGAAGAAAGACCAGCGCACCGGAAAACTGACAGAGGGAATTGTAAAGGATATACTTACAAACTCACCCGCACATCCGCACGGGATTAAAGTCCGCCTGGAAAACGGGGATGTAGGGCGTGTAAAAAAGATATCGGCTTAGATGAGGTTGACTTTAAAATAAATTCGACCGTTTCACCCCTTAATCCCCGGTAATTGCGTTCATTTGTCTTTTCTTTTTATGCGACCGGATGTAGAAGTAAATAATGGCGATGCTGACAAGCACTACGCCGATCAGCGCCTGGTGGGAATATTTCATAATCAGCTCCTGGTTTTCACCGATGAAATAGCCGATATAGGTGAGGATAGTCACCCATATGCCTGCTCCCATCAGGGTATAAAGAGAGAACTTGAAGTGGTTCATACCGGCAATCCCGGCCGGCAGTGAGATCAGGTGCCGCACCACGGGCAACAATCTGCCGATGAAGGTGGATATCTCTCCATGCTCCAGGAAATACTTTTCCACCTTTGTAAACTTCTCCTCAGTGATCCATACGTACTTGCCGTATTTGAGCAAGAGGGGTCTGCCTAAATAGTGGGAAGCGAAATAGTTCGCATAGGCGCCGACAAGGCTCCCCGCTGTCCCCCAGAAAATGGCGATCCAGATACTCATCTTCCCCTGCTGCGCAAGATATCCTGCCGGCGGCATCACCAGCTCGCTCGGCACGGGGATCACCGAGCTTTCCATGGCCATAAGCAGAAAGATGCCCGGATAGCCGAGCTTACCTATGGTATCAACAAGCCACATAATCAACTCATGCATGATGTTAACCTCGCTCTCCTATTTTTTTCTCTGTGTCCTCTGTGGCAAATCGCCTTTTTAAGTTTCATTTCTAAGCCTTGCAAACCCGGTTGTGCCCGGTTTTCTTAGCTTCATACAGCGCCTTGTCGGCCCTTGAAATAAAATCTCGCGCGCTTTTCATCCTTCTATCATACTGGCAGATCCCGGCGCTGATGGTAAAACCGACGGTGCGATTTTTTTTAAGCGGGATTTTGGCCTGTTCGATCGCCGCGCGAAGACGCTCGGCCACCTGCAGCCCGACGTCCATCTTTGTCTCTACCAATATTAAAACAAATTCATCCCCGCCGAATCTACCGGCGAGGTCGGTGATCCTGATGGTCTCTTTTACTATTACGGCGGATTCCTGTAATACTTTATCGCCCACGACGTGACCGAACGTATCGTTGATCTTTTTGAAATTATCGATATCGAACATTATCAAAGAAAGCGGCTCCCGGTATCTGTTAGCCCTGTTGATCTCCTCATTAAGCCTCTTATCCAGGCGCTGCCTGTTCAGCAATCCGGTTAGGCCGTCCGTCTCGGAGATGCGCTCAAGCTCTTTTATCAGCATTTTTCTCTCTTCTTCCATCCGCCTTCTTTCCGAGATATCCCTGTCAATCACGAGGATCATGTTCTTTTCTCCGGTCTTTACAAGCGTTGAACTTACATCAACGGGAAAAACCGTTCCGTCTTTCTTTCTGTGCATAACCTCCATCTGCAAGCTTCCCCCTGCGAGAAGACGTCTGATGCTCCCGGCGGCCTTCCCGGCAAATTCAGGCGTAGCAAGATCAAAAAGCGACAGGCGCAGCATCTCCTTTTCGGTATAGCCGTGCATCTTGCACGCGGCTTTATTGGCCGACATGATATTGCCGGCTCCGGGACCCTCGGCCTCGAGCATCAAAATGGCGTCGCTGGACTGCTCGAACAGCGAACGGTACCGCATCTCGCTCTCATAAAGCTCTCTCTCCATTCTCATGCGCTCGGATATATCGCGGCACGACTCTATCATATATGCCACTTCTCCCGTTCTGTCCAATATGGGCGAGGCGACTATCTCGACAAGGATCTTGTTATTCGCGCTGTCATAGTGAGTATGCGTAACCGTAACCGGAGACCTGGTTTTTAATATCTTTCTCAGAGGGCATGGGTCTTTTCTCCCGATACAAGGTTTGTCGTTGTGATGCGAGACCTTGTAGCAGAAAAGCCCGGCTTTGACGGGGTCAATCCCCCCTGCCATCTCCTTTACCATTTTATTGGCAAAGACAATGCGATATTCGCGGTCGATGACGAGCGTGGGATCATAGATATTGTCTATCACGGTTTGAAGATAATCGCGTGAGGTCTCAAGCAGATCCCTCTTTTGAACGGACTCCTTCTGAAACACCTCGAGAGACAGCTCGAGCTCGTTTATACGCTGCTTCAGACTTAGAATTTCTTCAATAAGCTGAGCCATTCTTTTATCCGTGTAGTTCGCCATCCCTGTCAAAAATTCTAACATTTGATTAAGAATTCTTACAAGCACTAAAATGAGTAAAATTCCTCAGCCTTAGGTCATATCAAACACCGCGCAAGGATCTAAAATATATAACTGCTTGATTTTTATGTAATAAATCAATTTCTATCAATGGTATTGTTTTTGCTATTTTATTCTTTAAGGGATAACCCGACCGATGTATTATACATTGGGGGGAATATTTCCCTCATTTTCTTGAAGTTAAAACGCTATTAAATAGAGACTGGTTATAAACTAAACTGTAAGACGTCATTCCCGCAGTCTTTTAAGCGGGAATCCAGTGTTTTTTTCAAGGCTTCTGGATTCCCGTTTTCACGGGAATGACAAACAGATGTTTATGGACAGACTCTAAATAATTTTTCACATTAACAACTAAACTTATTATTCAATACGAGGGAGAATGAAAATGAATAAGCGGACGATTTTCAGGTTTTTATTGTCAGCATTAATAATCATCATCTCGGCAGGGCGCGCCGATGCGCTCGACTATCCTCATACGACCTTAAACAACATCGGGTGCGATTCCTGTCATTTTATCTACGGAGATGAGCCTTCGCTTTTACCCCCGTGGACCAGCCACGTTCCCCTTGACATAGACGATACGCAGTTCAATACGCTTTGCTGGAGCTGTCACAATGACCTGGATGCTCCGTACATGAGAACTCATTCAAGCCTCCAGATAGACAACAGCTACGGAGACTGGACTGTGGAGTGCAAGGTCTGTCACAACCCTCATTATCAAAGGCAATTCAGGATATACGGAAGCGCAAGCTATCTGTATTCAGGGGCCTCGACAAGCGTAAATGAAACAACGATTACAAAGACAGACGCCGGATGGACTGATAATCAGTATCAGGGATTAGTGGTCGTTCCTAACATCTCAAAAAGGGATTACAACTATAAAATCATAAGCAATACGGGCGACACGTTGACCGTAGTAGGGCCGATGGATTTGACGAAAGTAAGCTCCGGGAACACCTTTGCTATAGTCTATGGAAGGCTGATAAAAGATTCGATGGACCTCAGCAAGATCACTCCTCCGAAGAGCGGCAGCAAGACGACAAGATTTTTCAATTCCACGGGAAGCAAATCCTTTGCGGACGGAGACGCGACTTATGACGGGGTCTGCGAAGTATGTCATACGCAGACGACGCATTTTAGAAACAATGGCGGAGGGTCTGACCAATTGCATTCGAATATGGGCTCGCCTGCCGGAACGCGATGCACAAGCTGTCATCAGCATATTAACGGCTTCAGGGGAATGGGCGGAGGAGCGCATTCTACACATGTCCTGGAAGGGTATGGTCCGCTGCTAACATGCGCGGATTGCCACGGCGCAAATGTTCCCCCGCTGCTCGCGGACGGGCAAAATCTTGCGAATACGACGGTGTGCAATAACTGCCATTCCGCAAGCGGAGCGGCCATTGCAAAACAATACTGGAGCATTGCAGGGTCTTCCGAAGGTGAAGCAGGCAGTTGGGCAATGGTAGAGAGCGAAGCCGTCTATTGCGGCAGTTGCCATGATGCAACCCCGGGAAATACAAAGAAGGACGGCACAGGCGATACAGCGCCCAATGTAATGGGAAACGGGGCCACGTACGGATATTCAATTTCGGGACATGGAAAAGCCACGGGCAGTTACCAGCGGCTTTCCTGGCAGGATACAACTGCGACGGGCAATCCTGCGGCAAATAGGCAGTGCAGCGCCTGTCATAATCTTACATCCCAGCATTTCAATAATTCAGATAAGAGACTGAAAACCGGATATGAGAATGACAACAACAACAACTGCAAGCAGTGTCATGACCCCGGAGCTGCGGCTACAGCCGATCCCCGGTGGTATACGACTTACACAGCCTATGAGAGCTCTGCGCATAAAGCGGTTGGAAATCTGAAGTGTACAGCCTGCCACGACGTGCACGGAGCCTCAGGCGCGTATCCCGGCATGACTAAATTAAATCAGGAATCTCTCTGCAATCAGGGAAGCTGTCATTCAGGAATTGGAGGTCATCCCGGAGTCGGCTCCACGACATTTACGATTAACAGTAAAAACTATACCCTTGAATGTGTATCTTGCCATAATGTGCATCTTGTAACAGGAACTTATGCGCAGGCTGCCCAGGACAAGAGCCCTGTAACGAAATTTTCCGAGAACACTCTTGTATGGGGTGATGACTGGAATGAAAAAATGGACTTCTATGCAGGAAGCGGCACGTATAGAACCCCTATCGGAGAGTCATTCACCGACGCTCAATTGCCTGATTACCCCTCTTTCTGTCTGGACTGCCACGGAACAGGAGGCGCCAACCACACTGATTACGAGCCGTCCCCCTACTTCCGTATAACCTGGGACGGCGACGCTCACGGCAGACAATCGGCAAATGAGCCGAATGGTTACGGAGTTTGTCCTAACTGGTTTGCATGCGGTCTTGCTTCCGGATGGGAGAACGATGATTGTGTCGCAGCCGATAAAAACGATTGCTGGCCCGTTATCACGAGAGGAAAAGGAGACGAGCTTTTCTCAAGAAATCCATACAATCATGAAGAAAGAATAGCAGGCGCAAACTTCACACTCTCATGTACGGACTGCCACACGGGGCATGGCTCAGGGACACTGGGCAGACCGAATGTTAACGGCGGCTCATTCAGCTCGATATGGAACACCATGTGCAACAACTGCCACTATTATTACAGCGACTGGCACGCAGGAATGGCCTGCGGTAACGCCAGTTGTCATGAACAGAATTCCATACACCGTGGTAAAAAGATGTCAGGCTCCGGAGGCACGAGGACTTTTAATCCCGGGCTGGTGCTGGATATGAGGTTTGAAAACAATCTGAAGGATTCCGGCACATGGCAGATGGACGGCAAGTGGTATTCCACTGAAGGTTCATTTACAACAGGGAAATCGGGACAGGCAGCATTGCTCGGCGAGGATATCGGTGTGCAGGTCGGTACCGAAAACAGTAACTGGTCAACGGACGAAGGATATCACGGCACATGGAAATATACGGAGATGAAATACAACACCTCTCTTGAGGCATGGGTCTATCCGACGGACAATGCCAAGAGCGAATATACGATTTTCAATAAGCATGTCGGCGTCAGCAACAACGGCAGTTATACTTTCACGCTCAAGAAGATCAACGGCACATTACGGGCCGTCTTCAACATGGCGGCGGATAATAACGGGGTTGCACAGGACGGCAGGGCGGGAGTGCGCGGCGCCTATAGTTCAGTCGCGGCGCCGCTGAACAAATGGACGCATGTTGCGGCGACGTTCGACAAAAACGGTCCGAACAGAAATCCAGCCGATCCTTCTGTCGGAAGGATAAGGATATATGTAAACGGGGAGGATGTGACGACCAGCGATTCCTCGGGCAACAATATGCAGCCCGGAGTAAACGAAACATCTATATACGCCTTTTCTGAAAACAGCGGATGGAACGAGGCAGGTGTCTGTTATGCTGATTCCTGGTGTGCGTCTGAATTTTCGATCGGCGGATTCGACTGGGAGGCGACAAACTTCATCGGCAGGATAGACGAAGCAAGGGTCTGGAATATAACAAAAGACGCTACATATTTCTCGTCTTACGATTCACAGGCAGGCCCATACATCAGCCATGTCGAAGGGCTGATAGGAAGCAACCAGCTCACGGTCAGGTTCTCCGAAGGGGTTTATACGAACACAGGTTCATCGGGGGCATTAGTTCCTGCAGACTTTGTGTTGACGGATACAGGCGGAAACAATCCAAGGTCCATAACCGGAGTTACACATACGGCAGGCTCATCCACGGCAGTGATTACCATGAGCGCTCCGCTCAATGTTGCAGACGTAAATGCGGATACTCTATCAGCCGCAGGCAACGCGATCTATGACAACTACAATCTTGCGGCAGGGACAGAGGCAGTGACAATAGGGCTGTCGTCACAGTGTCCGACGTCGCCGGTGAGCATGCAGCTTAACGAGGTTTCGGGCAGCACATATGTTATGGATACGCAGAGTATCCTCTATGGCGCGGTTTACGGCGGCGCAGATGCATTAACAGGCAGCGCATATTCAGGCGGCGGCGATGGAAGCGGCAGGTATATAATGTTTGACTATAATACGTCATGCCTGCAGGCATCCACGGCCATGACCGTTGAGGCGCGCATTAAACCGACAGGGCTGTCAACCGTGACCGGAGACACTCAATATGTCAGACGTATCCTGGCGAGAGACGGCAGCGGCAATTACCAGATCTCAGTCTGGAGAAACAACACATGGAACAACCCCACAACCGATACCTACAATGCCCCTGACGGTCAAGCCTCAATTGCCCTTTGGATATACGTTGCCGATGCGCACGGCGGCAATGTATGGAAACCTGTATTAACCAACTATCAGGGGGCGAAGACCGGCTCTGAGAATGATTGTCCTATCGTATCCGACCACTGGTATCAGGTAAAGGCGGTATGGAATTCGAATAAACCGGGAGGCGCGCCGGGGCAATTCTTTACACCTGCTGACGTGTATATCGATGACCAGGGCACGGACGGCGCCGGCGCAGGCGAAAACTGGTCGGGTTATATTAACTGTACGGATACAGACCAATCGCTGAAGTTCGATGCTGTAAAATTCTATACGGCAGACGAGATTAAACCGGCAAACGGGAACTTTGCCGTCGGCGCCAACAGAGGCAATCCTGCTAACAACCTCTTTAACGGCCTGATCGACTGGATAACCTGGAAGGACAGCGTTGATTAAAAAAAACGAGGCTCTTGCAAAAGTCTCAAAATTGTCACCCTGAACGGAGTGAAGGGTCTCGTATTTCATTGATAACATGAGATTCTTCGTTTCACTCAGAATGACAGCGTCGGTTGTTTTCATACTTTTGC
>JACRHB010000225.1 GCA_016217725.1 Nitrospirota bacterium
GGATGCACGAAAAATCTATGATATTCTGAAAATCCGGAGATATTGCACCCCGTACATAATAAAGAAAATGTAGTGCCCACAAGAAAATTAAAATCCTTATATCTTAAGGAGTTTGTCAAATTCATATATGAAGTCGGGAGAAATTTATTGGTGTATTTGGGAATCGCCGGAAGCGCCGTCGCCGTAGAGCTTATGATACTCCAGTTCGGCGGACATGCTTCTCCTTATTATGCCGGGATGATTTTAGTAGGCATATGCGTGCTGGGGTTTATTCCCGCGCATCTCTCGTTTCATGTGACGTCCGCGCTGTTGATGTATTCAATTTACTTTTTTCCCATAATACTTTCCGAAAGCATTACCGATTTCAAGACCTTTTTTATGGCGAATTTCTTCATGATTACGATATTCGGCTCCACGCTGCTCCTGAGATACATGGGGGTGAAAAGCCTCATTAACGAGCTGTCGCTGAAGTATGAATTGGAATCAGCGCTCGGAGAGCTTCAAAAAAGCGAGCTGAAGTACCGCTCCCTTGTGGATTCGACGGAGGATTCGATATACCTGCTTGACAGGGATTACAACTACCTGTTCATAAACAAAATGCACACGTCGAGGCTGGGGATCTCCGGCGGACAATATGTCGGCAAATCCTACGGCGACTTTCACTCAACTGAAGACACGAGGGCGTTTACCGAAATAGCAGACAGGGTATTTGAAACCGGCGAGTCCATCCAGAATGAATACAGGAGCAAAATTGACGGCAAATACTTCCTTCAAACGTTCAGCCCGGTTAAAGGGCTATATGGGGAAATGACCGCCTTAACGATCATCTCAAAAAATATTACGGAGCGCAAGCACATGGAAGAGCAATTGCGCTCCCTGTCTCTTACCGATGAGCTTACAGGCATTTACAACCGGCGGGGCGTAATGACGCTCGCCGAGCATTTGCTGAAGTTAGCCGACAGGCAAAAGAAAGGGTTGTTCATCCTCTATGCGGACCTGGACAATCTCAAGAAGGTCAATGACACCTTCGGCCACAAAGAAGGTGATCTCGCATTAATAGAGACCGCCAATCTCCTGAAGCAGAATTATCGTGATTCGGACATCATCGGCAGGATCGGAGGGGATGAGTTTGTGGTCATTCCGGTCGGCACGTCCAGTGACAACGTCGATATAATTACCGAACGCTTTTATAAAATCCTTGCGGCTCTCAATACAGCCGAAGACCGCGAGTATGATCTTTCAATAAGCATCGGCATTGCGTACTATGATCCGGAATTCCCCTGCTCCGTCGATGAGCTGCTGACCCGAGCCGATAAGTCGATGTACCTGCAGAAAAGACAAAGGCAGAAGGCCTCGGCTTAATGAATTAAATCCTGCTCGTATGTTTTTCAGTCGCAATTACCGTAATGCCCGAAGGGTCCGAATGGGCGCGCCAGTACGGTTTTTTGCTGTCGTATCCGATATGCAGGTTTTCTTCAACGACGTTGTAGGCGTCGACAATTACTTTATTCAACGTACACCCCTTTTTCAGCGTCACATGATCCATGATCAAAGAATCCCTCACTTCAACACCGTCTTCTATGACAACGCCATTTCGGATGACGGAATTTATTATCTTCGATCTATTTATTACCGTGCCCTCCGCAATTATGCTGTTGGTTATCTCTCCGCCCAATATCTTCGTGGCAGGCAGCTCGTTTCTCGAAGGACGAATAGGCCACAATTCATTATTGATCTCGAATACCGGCTCCTCTCCGAGCATGTCCTGATGCGCATCCCAGAAAGTCTTTATCGTTCCCACGTCACGCCAGTAGCCTATTTCTTCATAAGGCTTCGTACCGGGTATTTTATTTACTGCAAAATCATAAGCGAAGAGCCGTTCTCCCGCGTTTAAAAGATTCGGGATAACATGCTTTCCGAAGTCATATTCTTTATTGCGCTCAGCCTGTATAAGCGCTTTTATCAGGGTGTCCGTGTTAAAAACGTAATTCCCCATCGAGCCGTACGACCTTGTCGGGTCGCCGGGCATGGACGGCGGATTTTTCGGCTTCTCTATGAATCCCTTTATCCTCCCGTCATTATCAGCGTCTATGATCCCGAGTTGACCGGCTTCACCGATAGGCACGGGCCTTGCGGCCACAGTTACATGTGCATCGCGCTCAAGGTGGAAATCGATCATCTGACGGATATCCATGCGGTATATATGGTCGGCTCCGAACACGATTACGAGCTCGGGTTTGTGCTGGCGAATGAGGTTGAGGTTTTGAAATACCGCATTTGCCGTGCCTTGAAACCAGTCCGGACCATAACGCATCTGAGGAGGGACTACAGTGACAAAATGGTCGCTCATGACCGCGGAAAGTCCCCAATTTTCCCTGACGTACTCAATAAGAGACTGGGACTTGTACTGCACCAGGAGATAGATGGAGAATATCTGCGAATTAATAAGATTGCTCAGAACGAAATCAACGATCCGGTAGCGCCCTCCGAACGGGACGGCAGGCTTGGAACGCTCAAATGTAAGGGGGAAAAGCCTTTCGCCCCTTCCGCCCGCCATGATCATTGCAAGAGTTTTCGGATAAGCCATATTATTTTTTAATCCCTCCACAAAAAATAAGCATTGTTACCATTATACATAAATGAGAAATTTAGACAACCGAGCAGAAGCGCAAAAGTTCAGAAGTGCAAAAGAGCAAAAGGGTAAAAAAAACGCCTGCGCCTTTTTTTACTTTTGTACTTTTGCTCTGTTGCACTTTTGCACTGTTTTTGGTGGAGGCGCCGGGAATCGAACCCGGGTCCGGAAGCACTACTTCCGAGCGTCTACATGTTTATCTTACTTACTGAAATTCGGGATCGGGACCGCCGGTAAGAGGGCTTCCCCGATTCCTACTCCTTTAAAGTCTTATCCGGAGGGCAAGGAGAAAATCTCCGGACCAGCCCGCTTATCGACGCTTCTTCCGAGCCGCGGGCCTTCTCAGGGAAGCGTGCCGCTTAATTAAGCAGCAAGTGCCAGTTCTGTGTTGGCTTTTGTGTTTTTTCTGCCTTTTTACGTGGTGGCAGAGCCACGACATGCAACTCAGACCTCATAACTCCCGTCGAGGCCTGTCGCCCCCGTAAGTACTATTATACCACAACAAATCCCGGAAATTGACAAACTCCCGGTTTTTAGTTAAGGTTTATCCAATGTTGGCGATGTGTATAAACCAACTACGGCAGTTAGCCACGAATAAGCACGAATAAACACGAATAACTATACAAAAAATCAGGACGCAGATAACCGCAGATTATCAGGATTAAAAAAACAACTTATCTGCGTATACCTGCGAAAATCTGCGTCCTGATTTTATTCGTGATACTTCGTGGAAATTCGTGGCTAAGAAGTTTTTATAATTGTAAATGATCCCTTTTAAAGACGACAATCCTACACGCAGTTTTCCATTTATAACAATTGTGCTGATTGCCGCCAACACAGCGATATTCACTTTACAGGCGCTTTCCCCGGTGGACGCTCAAAAGATTGCATTCGCTTACGGTGCGATCCCAAATTACATATTAAGGTTTGAAGACGTTCAGCCCATTCATCCGCTTCTTACCGTTTTCACGTCGATGTTCATGCACGGGGGGTTCCTGCATCTCGGCGGGAATATGCTCTATCTATGGATATTCGGCAATAATATTGAAGACAAGCTGGGGCGCTGGAGATTTATAATATTTTATCTTTTCTGCGGTATTGCGGCGGCCTACGCGCACGCGCTTTCAAATCCTGCGTCAAGGATACCGATGATAGGGGCCAGCGGAGCCGTATCGGGGATACTCGGCGCCTATATGCTGCTCTTTCCGCACGCAAGGATCCACACCCTCATCTTTCTTGGTTTCTTTGTTCAGGTGGTCAGACTGCCGGCAATATTCGTAATAGGGTTTTGGATTGTTCTTCAGTTTATAAACGGCATGATAAGCAAAGGTCTCATGGGCAACGGCGGAGTTGCCTGGTTTGCGCACATCGGCGGTTTCATTATCGGACTGCTCTTCATAAAGCTTTTTTTGAAGACTAAAAGGAGGCGGTATTACTAAATTACTAATAAGCCGGCAATCAAATACTATAATCCGTCATTCCCGCTTGTCGGGAATCGGACGACTTATCACGATGAAAGTAAAGAAAGATTCCGGACAAGCCGGAATGACGGAATTCGAACATTTGCATGCCGTGTTAATATTAGCAGGCAAACTAAAGAATAATTCCATTAGCAGCATTTTTGAATAAATTAAAATTAATCAATCATATTTACCTATATATCTCAAAATTTGCCCCATTTCTGCTAAAATGAAGCCTTGTTTTCATTTTTTAATAAATATTATATTAGCACTCGCCTCGTTTGAGTGCTAAGCTTATTTCTATAAACCATTCTAAGACCAACTTAATTAAAACCTTAAAGAAAGGAGAGTCACTATGAAATTTAAACCATTGAAGGACAGGGTGCTGGTAAAATACTCTGAAGAACCCGAAAAAAGCTCAGGAGGTCTTTACATCCCTGACAGCGCAAAGGAAAAACCTCAGAAAGGGGAAGTGATAGCCGCCGGCCCCGGCAGAGTAACCGAAGACGGCAAACTGCAAAAGATGGAAATCAAAGTTGGGGACGTAGTGCTGTTTGAGAAGTATTCCGGCTCCAAGATCAACATCGACAACGAGGAATACCTGATAATCAAGGAAGACGACATCCTTGGAATAATCGAAAAATAAATACGTTATATAAAACAAAGGAGGATTAAATGGCAAAGCAATTACTTTTTGGCGAAGATGCGAGGAGGGCGATACTTAGAGGCGTCACCCTTTTAAGCGACGCCGTAAAGGCAACATTAGGCCCTAAGGGGAGAAATGCCCTTCTGGACAAGAAATTCGGAGCGCCCACAATTACAAAGGACGGCGTTACCGTAGCTAAGGAGATCGAGCTCAAAGACCCGTATGAAAATATGGGCGCACAGCTTGTAAGAGAGGTCGCAAGCAAGACGTCTGATGCAGCCGGTGACGGCACAACAACGGCTACCGTCCTCGCATATGCGATCTACAAAGAAGGGATGAAGCACGTAGTGGCCGGTGCAAATCCCATGGAAGTCAAAAGAGGAATAGAAAAGGCGGTCGAGACCGTTATTGATGAACTGAAGAAAATGAGCAAACCGGTCCAGGACAAAAAGGAAATAGCTCAGGTCGGAACGATCTCCGCAAACAACGATTCGACAATCGGAGACCTTATCGCAGAGGCGATGGACAAGGTCGGCAAAGACGGCGTCATTACGGTTGAAGAAGCAAAGAGCATGCAGACAACCCTCGATGTAGTTGAGGGCATGCAGTTTGACAGGGGCTACATTTCACCTTACTTTATAACCGATCCTGAAAGAATGGAATGCTCCCTCGAAGACCCTCTCATTCTTATTAATGAGAAGAAAATAAGCTCCATGAAAGACCTGCTCCCCATTCTCGAACAGATCGCAAAGATGGGCAGGCCGCTTCTGATTATTGCGGAAGAAGTTGAAGGTGAAGCGCTCGCTACACTTGTTGTGAACAAGCTCCGCGGCACGCTCCAGGTTTCCGCAGTCAAGGCTCCGGGCTTCGGCGAGAGAAGGAAGGCGATGCTTGAAGATATCGCTATACTCACCGGCGGGACTATGATATCCGAGGACCTCGGGATCAAGCTTGAAAATGTAAAGATCACCGACCTCGGCAGGGCCAAGAAGATTACTATCGACAAGGAAAACACCACGATCGTAGAAGGCGCCGGAGACTCCGCCAAAATACAGGGCCGTGTAAAACAGATAAAAGCCCAGATCGACGAAACTACTTCCGACTATGACAGGGAAAAACTCCAGGAGCGCCTTGCAAAGATCGTCGGCGGCGTTGCCGTAATCAATGTAGGCGCGGCAACCGAAACCGAGATGAAGGAAAAGAAAGCCCGCGTTGAAGACGCACTTCATGCAACAAGGGCAGCAGTTGAAGAAGGCATTGTGCCCGGCGGCGGTGTTGCTTTATTGAGAACCATTCCCGCGTTGGATAAACTTAAACTCGACCATGACCAGCAGGTCGGCGTTGAGATTACAAAGAAGGCGCTTGAAGAGCCTATCAGACAGATTGTGAGCAATGCAGGGCTTGAAGGCTCGGTAATCGTTGAAAAGGTAAAAGCCGACAGCAATAAAAATTTCGGCTTTGACGCCAACATCGAGCAATATGTAGACCTGATAAAGTCAGGCATCATCGACCCGACAAAGGTTACGAGATTCGCCCTCCAGAATGCGGCATCCGTAGCGGCACTGATGCTTACAACCAGCGTTATGGTGACCGAACTTCCCGAAGAAGAAAAAGCCCCCAAGATGCCTATGGGCGGCGGCGGAATGGGTATGGAAGGAATGTACTAAGAAAGACTGTAGTCAGTAGTCAGAATAAATAAAAAGGGTGAGGTTAATTCCTCGCCCTTTTTATTTATATCGAAATTTATAAATTTCATTCTGCAAAATACCGGGTTGCGTTGTGTAAAAAAGTCTACTATGATATGCTTACAAGGCGTTAAGCAGAAATAATGATTTAATAAATTCATAAAAAAAGAGGTTTAATAAACAAGAAATGAAAAATATTTATTTTATAGAAGCGAAATCTCCGGGAGCGAACATATTCAGCAAATTCCCGATGCCGAGGATGGGGTCGATCCTGCTGGCGACCATTTTGAAGAACAAAGGCTATAACACAAAAGTATTCATTGAGGACATTGCAGCTCCCGACTGGAAACAGCTTGAAGACGCGGACTTCATCGGGGTTTCTTCTATTTCTTCTACGGCGCCGCGCGCGTTTCAGATTGCGGAGAAATTCAGGGGACTCGGGATCCCTGTCGCAATCGGTGGCCCGCATTCAACATTTTTGCCTGAGGAAAGCCTGCAATATGCCGATTACGTCGTCAGGGGTGAAGGAGAAGAAGCTATCGTTGAACTTATTGAACATCTTCAATCCGATAAACCCCTAAATGCAATCAAAGGATTGTCTTACAAGAATGCCGATAAGATCGTTCATAATCCCGGCAGAGAGCTCATTAATGACCTGAATGAAGCTCCCATCCCCGACTTCAGCCTCGTCTACAAATGGGAGAAGTCCAAGGTAGTGCCCGTCGCCACGTCGAGGGGATGTCCGTTTGCATGCAGGTTCTGTTCCGTAATCCAGATGTTCGGAAGAAAATACCGGCACAAGACGCTCGACAGGATCATTGAAGAAGTCAAAGCCGCAGCCACTCAAAAACGTCACATGTTCTTCATAGACGATAATTTTGCAGCCAACAAAAAAAGGACCAAGGACATCCTCCGTGCAATGATCGACAACAATATAAAGGTTGAATGGAGCGCTCAGGTGCGCACGGACATTGCGAAGGATCTTGAGCTGGTCGAATTGATGGAGAAGGCGGGATGTTTTTCAGTCTATATCGGATTTGAGTCAATCAACCCGAAGACGCTGGCGCTTTATAATAAGGGCCAGGGGATTGAAGATATAGACAACTGCATCAAGCTGTTAAAGAAGCATTCCATCAACATTCACGGAATGTTTGTGTTAGGCTCCGACACCGACGATATCCGGACAATCAGAAATACTCAAAAGTATGCAAATAAACTCGATATAGACTCCATCCAGTTCATGATGCTCACACCGCTGCCCGGAACGCCGGTGTTTGAGGAGATGAAAGAACAGGGGCGACTTTTACATACCGACTGGAGCAGATACGACGCCCATCATGCGGTGTTTGAACCCAAACTGATGACCGCCGCCGAGCTGCACGTTGAGACCCTCAAGGCTATGGGGAATTTCTATTCGTGGTATTCCATCCTGCGCAATCTCTGGGAATGGGACCTTTTCTACTCATATGTCGGCCTTTACGGCAAAAGATCCGTAAACAAGTCCCTCTCCGAGAGCAAAGTCTATTTACAAAATTTAAAGGGCATCATATCTACAAAATTCGATACGAAGACCGACAGAATAAGACAGTATTTTGCACAAAAAAAGGGGATGAGGAACATCATCCTGAACACCGCTTCCCTCGAAAAGACCGAATCCCGGTTCTTTTCGACCTTCCTCAAAAAGCTCGATAAAGAGCTTATAGTCGATAAGGAAGATTTTAAAGTGAGCAAGAATACGCTTGCCATTACGCCCCTTGTCGAGAATTTGAAAGACAAACACCATAAAGGGATGCAGCAGTTGGCGGACTTCTATGAAAAATATAAAGACAGAAGGGATTCGGTCAAGGTGGTAAATATCGAATCAATCTCGCTCTACAAAACATGCGTCAACATCGGCTTGCTGCTTAACGTAAAATCCAAGAAAATCCGCAAGGCCTACGAACACGCCCTCAAAAGCATAGGCGGCAATGAATTCGAATGCAATCAGGTTTTGGTAATGGTCGCAAAGTAGAAATTTACTAACTCCGATTTCCCGAACATCCTGCCTTTTTTGGCATTGTAACCCTTCAGTGAAGGGTGGATTAGATAATTCCCCTCTTTGGAAAAGAGGGGTTGTAGGGGAGATTTTATTGAATAATTATAGAGTCATATAAAAATCCCCCCTCGCCCCCCTTTGCTAAAGGGGGGATATTAGAACCCGTAACTGAGGGGTTACATTGGCATTGATTTTTTTCTGATTTTTTTCTTGACAGTTGCCATATCGGTTGTGGTATTGTCAATCAACCCATCCTGAAAAAACTTTAATTGGCTGATATAGCTGTAGGCAGTTCGCCTTAAAGTTTACTTAAAGAGGGACGTCATGGGGGAAATAGTCTCGGGCATCGGGTTCTTAGAATTATTTTTCTTCCATTATTCAGCGTGAGAATATCAATATTTAAAATGAAGCGACTTAGAGTATGAAACATCTTAAGCTACTAACTATCCTACTGCTTTTCCTGATCCTTTTTGTTTGGGTAGCACAAACGGCTACTGCTACTCAAATGAGTTTAACTGTAAATCTTTCCAAGGAATTTAATTTAATCAACTATACCAGCCAGTCCCCGCTTACAGCTTATGAGTTTATTCAGATGCTTGGAGATGATGCTGAGATAAAAAGCATAAAAAGATTTAATAAATTAACCGGAAAATATGAGACAGTAAAATACAATGGTTCAGGCGAACCCGATGGAGATAATTTTGCAATCGTAAACGGCGAGGGGTACATTGTCTATTCGAAGGTTATAAAATCGGAAAGTTTAATATTTGAGAGAGATTGTTCGGCAATAGACCTTTCTGCAGGAATGAATCTTGTCGGTTTATCCTGTCTTCCGGAGAAGATAACAGCTTTTCAGTTGCTTCAGGCGATAGGAGATGAAACGGTTGCATCAAGCATCCAGCGCTTTAACGCTGAAACAGGCAAGTTTGAGACAGCAAGCTATTTAAATGGTCAACCGGCAGGGGTGAACTTTCCGGTCAAAGCAGTGGAAGGATACTTCATATTCATGAAGCAAGACATCATATTCTTCCCCGATAACATCAGCCCACCTGATATTCAAATTACCTCTCCCGCTGACAATAGCACAGTTTCCTCAAGCCCGATTTCTGTTTCCGGCACTATTGATGATGCAAATGCCCAGGTTACTGTGAACGGGATTAATGCAAGTATCACCGGAAATACTTTTACAGCTATCGGAGTCCCTCTTGTCGAAGGTCAGAACATGATTACCGCTATCGCCATTGACCAGTTCGGAAACTCCGCTACTGATTCTATCACCGTAACTTTGTGCACCATTTGCATAATCAAGCCCGTTGTTACCGATGACGGTATTTACACAACTTCCCCTGTTGAATTACATGCTACTTGGACATTTATTGATCCCGGCATCAACATAGTTGAATACCAATATGCAATCGGCACTTCTGCTGGAAGTACTGATGTAGTTGACTGGACTTCGGCTGGAATACAAACGGAAATTACCCATACCGGACTTTCTCTTATCCAGGGGCAGACATATTATATCTCGGTCAGGGGCATGGATGCTTTTGGCCGCTGGAGTGATGTGGGCACAAGCGACGGGATAAAGATCAATCAGCACATCCCCCGTATTATAGACATTCAACCGGCTGACGGAAGCTCAGGCTATGCGCTTGACTCTATTAACTTTTCAGTTAATGCCCAAGACGGAGACGGAGATGTTCTGTCATATCAGTTCTCATTGGATGGGCAGGTAATTCAGTTATGGCAAAGTACCCCGGATTTCTTTTGGTCTACGACTGACGTGGATTTAGGCGTTCATTCAATAAAAATAGAGGTAAGCGATAATAACGGCGGCGAAGTATCGCAGAATATCGGCATTTGCTTATTCAGAAGGCCTCCTGCGCCTCCTGTCCCTTAGGTGAACAAAATGATAATAATTCTGATCTTATTATTTTTAACATTTGGCTTTCAGTCTTCTCATGCGGCTCAACAAACCTCTGCGCCGCTTACCCCGTCATTAACAGAATCATATCAGACGGATTTAATGACCGGCGCTGCCGTAGTAAATGTGCCCATAACTGTACCCCCGGGGAGAAAGGGTATCCAGCCTAATCTTGCCTTAAGTTACTCAAGCAGTAACTCAAACGGGATTTGCGGTGTAGGTTGGCAGCTTGACCTGGGCTCTATTCAGCGCAATACGAAGCGCGGTGTGCCGAAATACGACGGCTCGGATTCTTTTGTTGCAAGTATCAATGGAGCCAGTATTGAACTGGTCGATATCGGAAATGGTGAGTATCGCGCCAAACAGGAAGGGGCCTTTATGAAGGTATCTTTTGACGGCGCTTCCTGGCAGGTGAAGGACAAGTCCGGCACAACGTATTCTTTCGGTTCCAGCGACAACTCCCGCCAGTATAATTCCGGCCATATTTACAGATGGTATCTGGATAAGGTTACGGATGTGAATGGAAATTATATGACTGTAAGTTATCTCCAGGACCAAAATCAGGTTTATCCCCAGCAGATTCAATATACGGGAAAAGTCAGCGCTGATGCGCCCGTTAATACAGTTGAATTCATTTATGAAGCAAGAAACGATGTCAGTTCCGATTTCCGTCCGACATTTGAAGTAAGGACAGGAAAACGGCTCTCCGCAATAGATATCAAAGCCGACGTGGACAGGGTTCGCAAATATATTCTCAATTATTCCTACAGCGCTGACAGTGCGCGTTCTTTATTAATGTCAATCACACAATACGGCAGCGACGGTATAACATCTCTGCCGCCCATAACATTTGAATATCAAAAAGGAGGAGAATCCCAATGAGACGCAAGTTTTTCATCTTTTCGGCAGTGTTATACTAACGGCATTAAGTAACACGACATAATGAACGAATCTTTTTTGGCTTCCATCGATGCTGTTGGAGACGAATCGATTGATGGATAGCATCTACTGAAAGATAGTATCTGTTTGTAGTTACCTCATAACGTATCA
>JACRHB010000008.1 GCA_016217725.1 Nitrospirota bacterium
TGGAAAAGTATCTTAAGGCATTTTTACTTCAGCACGGTTGGAAGTTGATAAAAATTCATGCGCTTCATGACTTGCTTAGTGATGCAGTGGTATTTAAACCGGAATTGGAAGAATATCGGGAATTATGCGAGCGTGTTTCAGGATATTATATGATTGACAGATACCCTCCTCTTGCGCCTTCAGAAATTACCTGCGGCGACATCGAGGCAGATATTGAGAAAGCGAAGAGACTAATCAATATTATGTTTGCCGGGGAACCGCCAGCAGAGGAATCACAAACAGAGAAGTGACAGAAAGGACAATGCTGACAACTCACCCGACCCAAACCAATTCCGACCGGCATTAAAATTCAATCTGCAAATAGTTCCCCGATTATGTAATATAATAAACTCATGGCGGAGAAGAAGAAATATTTCAAAAGGTGGTTCCCATGCAATACGAAAAAGAATTAACCCCTCTTGTAGATGTTCTGACAAGACTTAAAGACCAAGGGAAAGTGCTGGTTGCGATTCTCTACGGGTCGTATGCGCAAGGGAAACCGCATAAGAGATCGGATGTTGATTTGGCTGTCTTTATAAATTCCAAAAACAGGGAAGATGAAATAAAGATTATTGATGATATCCTGATGTCCGTTGAAAGGGATGTAGGCATCCTCAGGCTTGATGACGAGGATGAGTCGCCTTTTATTGTGCAGGAAGCACTTAAGGGCATTCACTTGATAGAGCCTGATACGGATTGCCTTTATGCCGTATCACACAGGGCGCTGCATGAGGCTGAGGAAATTAGATTCAGGAGGGAGCTTGCAGGGAGATAAGATTCAGAACATCAATATCTGAAGATCAACTGGCAGAATATCGTTACGGTTAAGGAAAGAACCGATGATCTCCGCGAATTTTCTGACAGAATAAAAGCTTCCTTTAATAAGCTCGAAAGCAGCTAAAAGGCATTTTTGACAACTCTCTCTCTTTTCCTTTAAACTTTGAAAAGGAACTGGATTCCGGTTTAAGGACTGCCGGAATGACAAAAAATTATGCTTTCCGGGATACATTTTAAATTTACCTCGCCTACGGAAATAACCGCTCTTGAGAAGGCTGCATCGGCTCTTTCCCTTATTGAAGGGGTGGAAAAAGCGATATTCTTCGGCTCTCGCATGCGCGGTGATTTTGAAGGCCCATCGGATCTGGATATATTGATTGTAATCACCGAGATAAGCTTGAAGGATCAGGTCATAAGAGCGCTTCATGATATAGAGCTTGAGCAGGATGTACCGATCTCACCGACTATCATGACGGTGAAAGAATATGAGACCAACAAACGGATGAGGAGCGGTTTCATAGAAAACGTTGAAAGAGAAGGGGGGGTGCTTTATGACTTTAAGCGTTGAAGAGAAAATTGATTTGTCCCGCTACAGGATGGAAAAGGCAAAGAAAATGCTTCATGACGCATCAACGCTCTTTCATGACGGCTCGTATGAATCCTCTGTGAACCGGAGTTATTATGCGATACTTTCCGCTTCTAAAGCCCTTTTAATTCTGCGCGGGATAGACCCTGAAACCCATGAAGGCGTCAAGACCATGCTGTCAAAGGAATTTATAAAGACCGGGCTCCTTCCAAAGGAGTTTGGCGAGACTTTCAGAAGCCTACAGTCAAGAAGGGCGGACTCGGATTACGGGGATTATATAGAGATGACGAGGGAAGAGGCGGATGACTCCTTTAAACGTGCCGGCGACTTTATTCGGCAGGTTGAAAATATTGTCGAAAAGCTGATAAAGGAAATTAGCAGCCCATCTCAATAAGCCTCACGCTTGCCAACCCCCGATTTTTCTGCTAAAAGATAATTATGGCAGAGGAGAGTGCTGCAAAGATCGAGCGCATCCATCCGGAATACACACCTGAAGAAAAGCCCCTTCCGCCTGCGCAGTTCAACCTTTTCACAGGCGAAGCGGAGCCGGTCGCTCTTGTCATTGACGAAATATTCACTGACGAATTAAGGGTGAATGATGATATTACCCTCGTAAAAACGGGGGACGCCTCTCAGATCATCCTTTCAGGCTTCGGGCTGTACCTTTCCAAGAAGAGCGAGCGGCTGCTCGTGAAAAAAAGCAAAGACGTTATCTATGAATTTCCCCTCTTCAGGATAAATGAAGTCATTGTCGCCTCAAGAGGCATATCCATATCCACGGACCTGATTGAGGAGCTTTGCGTGCGGGGCATCAGGCTGAATTTCCTCTCCGGCGGAGGCAAGCCTTATGCAATGATATCCTCACCGATGCTTTCAGCGACAATCCTGGCGAGGAGAAATCAGTTCGAGGCCTTGAGCGACGAAAGGTCTCTCAAATTTTCAAAGGCCGTCGTCACAGGCAAGATAACGAACCAGGAGAGACTCCTCAGATATTTCGGCAAGTACTTAAAAGCATCAGACCCGGAAAAGTTTGAAGTCGTCGAAGCCTCCGCTGAAAGCCTCAAGGGTTTGAGAGATAAGATTTCAAAGGTAACCGGCAAGAACATAAATGAATCCAGGGACACCCTGATGGGGCTTGAAGGCACGGCGGGGAGGATCTATTGGGACGGCGTTAAGGAGATACTGAAGCAGAGAGTGGAATTTTTCGGAAGGGAGAGGCGCGGGGCCACGGACCCTGTAAACTCCGTGCTGAATTACGGCTACGGCATCCTGTATTCCCTTGTCTGGGGCGCGGTGGTCAATGCGGGACTTGAGCCTTTTGCGGGGTTCATGCACGTGGACAGGCCCGGAAAGCCGTCCTTGGTTTTGGACCTTGTGGAAGAATTCCGGCAGCCCGTAGTTGACCGCGCGGTTATCGCATTCATTAACCTCGCCCAGGAGATAAAGATGGAAGGCGGGCTGCTTGACGCCGGGACGAGAAAGCTTATCGGGGAGAAGATACTTGAGAGGCTTGAATCCGTCGAGAGCTGCTCCGGGAAAAAATACCGGATACGCTCCATCATCCAGATGCAGGCGAGAAATTTAGCGTCGTTTTTGAGAGGAGAGAGAGATTATAAGCCGTTTACTTTTAAGTGGTGATTATGGAAGAGCTTACTCATTATATCTTTTACGACATTGAGGTTGACAGGATTCGAAACAGGGTTTCGGAGATATGCAAAGACTACGGGCTTGAGAGAATTCAATTCAGCGGGTTTTCCGGCAAGCTCGGCAGGAATAAGAGGCAGGAGCTTTTCCTGAAGATCACCCATGCCATTGAAGAAGGCAGCGGTAAGGTTTTGATCCTGCCGCTTTGTGAAAAAGACACGAGGGAAATAAAGGAATACGTTCAGTTAGTCCCTTAGCAGATAGATTCTGTACAAAATGAGAAAAAGATAACCACAGAGGCACTGAGACACGGAGAAAGAAAAGAATAAAAAAAAGATACTTATTTGTTTTATCTCTGTGCCTCCGTGTCTCTGTGGTTAATATAA
>JACRHB010000032.1 GCA_016217725.1 Nitrospirota bacterium
AAAGGCGTCTATTTATTACAAAATAGTCTGCCTTTGGCGGATATAGAGCGTTTTAGTAAGAGTGCCTCTTAAAAGACACTTAAAAAGACCTTTGGTCAGTATGGCTTGTGAAAAAATTTAAGACTTTTGCAAGAGGCTCATATAAAAAAATATAACATATTCAACATTATTAGGGAAGTTATTTTTTCTTAATTACTAACAACTAACAACTATCCTATCCTATCCTATCCTATCCTATGATACTGCTGAAGCGATTTGATGTTTATGTGCTCTATCAGCAGCACTTCAACGGCGTTTATTGTCGCCCTTGCTCCCGCGATCGTGGTGGTATAGGGAATTTTGTATTGAAGGGCGGCTTCTCTCAAAGTGAATGAATCCTTTTGAGCCTTTGCTCCCGAGGCGGTGTTGATTATGAAATTGACCTCTTTGTTCTTTATGTAATCAACGATGTTCGGTCTCCCTTCGCCCACTTTGTTGACTGTAATAACACTGCTGACGCCGTGCTGCTCAAGGTAATCTGCCGTGCCTTTTGTGGCTATTATCGAAAAACCGAAAGAGACGAGCTTGCTCACCATCGGAGGGAGATGCTGTTTGTCTTTGTCTTTGACGCTGATAAAGACCTGCCCGCACAGAGGGATCACGTTGTTTGCGGATTCCTGTGCCTTTGCGTAGGCCCTGCCGAAGTCCTGATCGATGCCCATGACCTCTCCGGTCGACTTCATCTCGGGACCGAGGAGGGTGTCTACGCCCCTGAACCTGTCGAACGGGAACACCGCTTCTTTAACCGTGAAGTGGGATATTTCTCTTTCGGACGTCAGCCCCAATTCGGCAAGGGTTTTTCCTGCCATCACTTTGGCGGCAAGCTTTGCAAGCGGCACGCCGATGGACTTGCTTACATATGGTATTGTACGGGATGCGCGGGGATTGACCTCAAGGATATAAATTTCTTTGTCTTTTACAGCAAACTGGATGTTCATGAGGCCGATCACGTTTAATTCTTTTGCAAGGGCTTTTGCCTGTAATTTGATGTCTTCTATTATATCCTTTGAAAGAGAGTAAGGAGGAAGAGAGCATGCGGAATCACCGGAATGAACGCCGGCCTCTTCAATGTGCTGCATTATGCCGCCGACTATCACTGCGTTCCCATCGGAAATCGCATCAACGTCTATCTCAATGGCGTCCTCAAGATACTTGTCTACCAGGACGGGATGTTCGGGTGAGGCCTTTACGGCCCTCTGCATATAGTCCCGGATGCTATTTTCATCATATACGATCTCCATCGCCCTGCCGCCGAGCACGTATGAAGGGCGGACCATGACCGGGTAACCGATTACTGCTGCCGCTTGAACAGCTTCTTCAACGGACATGGCCGTGCCGCTCTCAGGCTGTTTGAGCTCGAGCTTGTGAAGGATCTCTTTAAATCGCTTCCTGTCTTCCGCCCTGTCTATGGAATCGGGAGACGTTCCGAGGATCTTCACCCCGGCTCTTTCAAGAGGGACGGCAAGCTTGAGCGGTGTTTGTCCGCCGAACTGCACGATTACGCCTTCGGGTTTTTCCGTCTCAACGATATTCAGGACGTCCTCAAACGTGAGAGGCTCGAAATATAACCTGTCGGCAGTGTCGTAATCGGTGCTTACGGTCTCAGGGTTGCAGTTTACCATTATGGTTTCGTAGCCGAGCTCTCTCAATGCAAACACCGCATGGACGCAGCAGTAATCAAATTCGATCCCCTGTCCGATCCTGTTCGGTCCGCTGCCGAGAATGATGACTTTTTTGCGGTCGGTGGGGTTTGCTTCGCATTCTGTCGTAGAAGTGAGAAGTGAGAAGTGAGAAGTGGGAAGTGAAGAATTAATATTATTTTTTGCATTGTCTTTTACTTCTAACTTCTTACTTCCCACTTCTAACTTAAAATAGGGTTTCTCATACGTCGAATAAAGATACGGCGTATAGGCTTTGAATTCAGCGGCGCAGGTGTCGACCATTTTATATACCGGCTTTATGCCGTATTCCAATCTTTGTTTTCTCAAGGTTGTTTCGTCAACACCTAACATCTTTGCGAGCCTGCGGTCGGAAAAGCCGTATTCTTTGGCCCGACGCAAAAGAGTTTGGAGTTTGGAGTTCGGAGCTCGGAGTTTATTTTCACCTTCTGCACTTTTGCACTTCTGCGCTTCTGCGCTAAGCTCTTCCTCAAACTCCAGTATCTGCTTTACATTGTGCAGAAACCAGGGATCGATCCATGTCAATTCATATATCTCCTGAACGCTCATTCCCGCCCGCAGCGCCTGAGTAATATACCAGATGCGGTCCCATCCGGGGATTTTCAGCTTTGTCTTTATCTCATCCATTGACGCGGTTACGGGCTCAAAGCCGTAGCTGTCGATCTCAAGGCTGCGGATCGCCTTGTGGAGAGATTCCTTGAAGGTCCTTCCTATCGACATGGCTTCGCCGACAGATTTCATCTGGGTTGTAAGAGTGGCGTCGGCTTCAGGGAATTTTTCAAAGGCGAACCTCGGGAATTTAACGACGACGTAGTCGAGCGTAGGTTCAAAAGACGCGGGTGTTTCTTTGGTAATATCATTCGGTATCTCGTCGAGCGTCAGACCGACTGCGAGCTTCGCCGCAATTTTGGCGATGGGGAAGCCCGTGGCCTTAGATGCAAGCGCCGAGCTCCTCGACACCCTCGGGTTCATTTCAATGACGACCATCCGCCCGTCTGCGGGATTCACGGCAAACTGTATGTTGGACCCGCCTGTGTCAACCCCTATCTCGCGGATTATTGCGATTGAGGCGTCGCGCATCATCTGGTACTCTTTGTCGGTAAGCGTCTGGGCCGGCGCAACCGTGATGGAATCCCCGGTGTGAATGCCCATAGGGTCAAAATTTTCTATAGAGCATATGATCACGACGTTGTCTTTGTTATCGCGCATGACCTCAAGCTCAAATTCTTTCCAGCCGAGGACGGATTCTTCCACAAGCACCTGATGGACCGGGCTGAGCTGAAGGGCCTTGCTCAGGTATTCGTTGTATTCATCCATGTTGTATGCAATGCTTCCGCCCGTGCCGCCTAAAGTAAATGACGGCCTCAGGATCAACGGAAAACTCAATACGTCGAGAGCCTTCAGGCCTTCTTCCATAGAATTGACGTATTTGCTTTTTGGAGTTTCCAGGCCTATTCTCGTCATGGCCTCTTTAAATAACTCCCGGTCCTCGCCCTTTTTGATCGCATGGATTTTTGCGCCGATCAGCTCGACGTCGTATTTATCGAGGATGCCTCTTTCGGAAAGCTCCACCGCGAGATTCAATGCGGTCTGCCCGCCCATTGTGGGAAGCAGGGCGTCGGGCCGCTCTTTCTCGATTATCTTCTCTATAATTTCAACCGTAAGCGGCTCTATGTAAGTGACGTCGGCCGTTTCGGTGTCCGTCATGATCGTAGCCGGATTTGAATTGACGAGTATGACCTTATAGCCTTCTTCACGCAGGGCTTTGCAGGCCTGTGTTCCCGAGTAATCGAACTCACACGCCTGACCGATGATTATCGGCCCGGAGCCGATGAGCAAGATGCTTTTGATGTCCGTTCGCCTGGGCATATCTATTTTCCTATTAATTCCCTGAATCTCTTAAAGGTATATCCTGAATCATTTGGCCCCGGGCCTGCTTCAGGATGATGCTGGACTGATATTATGGGCAGGTCCTTATGCCTCATCCCTTCTTCAGTTCCGTCATAAAGGTTCTTGTGAGTCAGCACGGCCTGTCCCTTCAGACCGTTGACGTCAACGCAGTAGTTGTGATTCTGAGACGTGATCTCGACTTTCATCGTGGACAGCTCCATTACCGGATGGTTCCCGCCGTGATGTCCGAATTTGAGCTTGTACGTCCTGCCGCCCATCGCGAGCCCGAGTATCTGGTGTCCGAGACAGATGCCGAGGATCGGTTTTTTGCCCATGAGTTTTTTTGCGGCTTCAATTCCGTATGTGACCGTCTCGGGATCCCCCGGGCCGTTGCTTAAAACAATCCCGGCAGGATCCATGTTGAGGACTTCCTCTGCCGGAGTTTGAGCGGGAATAACCGTGACGTCAAAACCTGCATTAAAAAGATGGCGTAGGATGTTCATTTTTATTCCGAAGTCGTAGACGACTACGGAAAGTGAAGAGTGACGAGTGACGACCCCCCCGCTGCCCCCCCTTACTAAGGGGGGGATGGGGGGGTGACTGACTTCTGACTTCTGACTTCCCAACTTCCACAATCCCTTTGTCCATTTATACGGTTCTTTTGTAGTCACTTCCTTCACGAGGTCAAAAGCGGATATGCCGGGATGCCGTCTCACCTTTTCGAGAAGGCTTCGGGAATCTAAATCTATCGTTGAGATAATGCCCATCTGAACGCCGTTGTCTCTGAGATGTTTTGTAAGCGCCCTCGTGTCGATGCCGTGAATGCCGACTTTATTATTTTCAGCAAGATACCGGGCCAGATTATTTTGAGAGCGCCAATTGCTGGGGAAGTCAAAGAATTCTTTTGAGACAAAGCCCTCCACATTCGGCGAGCAGGATTCCATATCCTCATCGTTTATCCCGCAATTCCCTATCTGCGAATAGGTCATTACGACGATCTGACCTTTATAGGAAGGGTCCGTGAGGATCTCCTGATAGCCCGTCATCGAAGTGTTGAAGACAACCTCGCCGACGGTTTCGCCTTCAGCGCCGAAGCCATATCCTTCAAATACAGCGCCGTCTGCAAGCGCTAAGATGGCTTTTGTTTGTTCAGGCATAATATTTTGAAGTCTCCCTTGGTTTGGTTAACTTTCAGAACACAAATATTACAATAACACAAATATAGTTGTCAGTTTTTAGTTGTTAGACTGACAACTGACAACTAACAACTTCTTACGTCCAGTCGTAGACTTTACCCATTGCTATCGTCTTTTCAATAGTGCCTTTCAACGTCCATCCGTTAAACGGAGAATTTTTCCCTTTTGACAGGAACCTGGACGGATCAACGACAAATGAGTTTTCAAGATTGATTATTGCAACATCGGCGTCAGCATCTTCAGCCAAAGTTCCTTTGGGAATCCCCATTATCCTGGATGGAGTTATTGTCATTGTCATAATGAGCTGCTTTAAGTCTATAGCGCCCTGTGCGACAAGCTGGAGCCCCAGGGCAAAGGCTGTCTCAAGACCGGAGATCCCGAATGCTGCGGAATCAAACTCTCTGACTTTATCATCTATGTGGTGGGGAGCATGGTCTGTTGCGATTACGTCGATGGCGCCGTCTTTTAATCCTTCTTTGACGGCTTCAACGTCCTGTTTGGTCCTGACGGGTGGATTGACTTTCAGATTCGTATCGTAGCTGATGAGCGCCTCGTCCGTAAGGCTGAAATAATGCGGACATGTTTCGGCGGTTACGTTTATCCCGCGTGACTTTGCGTCCCTGATCAATTTTACCGAGCCTTCCGATGATACATGAGCGATATGAAGCCGTCCGCCTGTGAGCGCACAGAGGGCGATGTCTCTTGCCGCCATTATCTCCTCAGCGGCTTTAGGGATACCTCTCAAGCCGAGTATGGTGGAGACGAACCCTTCATTCATAACGCCGCCTTCGGATAAATATAGGTCTTCGCAGTGCGAGATTATCGGCACGTCGAAAATCTTTGAATACTCAAGGGCGCGTCTCATGATGAGGCTGTTCGTTACGGGTCTGCCGTCGTCGGAAAACGCAACGCAGCCCGTGCGCTTAAGCGCTTCAAGCTCTGCAAGCTCTTCGTTCTTCTGGCTTTTTGTTATCGCGCCGATCGGATAAACCGTACATGAGCCTTCCTTTATGGCCTTTTCAATGATAAACTCCGTCACCGCTATATTGTCATTTACCGGGTTCGTATTGGGCATGCAGCATACCGTGGTAAAACCTCCTCTTGCGGCGGCCTTTGTTCCTGTGGCTATCGTCTCTTTATATTCAAAGCCCGGCTCCCGCAGATGCGCGTGCATATCGACAAGCCCCGGGATGACAATGCAGCCTGATGCGTCGATAGTGCGGAAACTTTGAAGCTCTGAAGTCTTTCCCTTCTGCACTTCCGCTCTTTTGCTCTTTTGCTCTAACTTGATTTCCCTTATCTTCCCTTTCTCAATTAAAATTTCCCCGATCCCGTCTATACCCTGAGACGGGTCGATGAGCCTTCCGTTTTTTATTAAGATCTTCATTTTTTTACTCCTGCAAGGAGATATAAAACGGCCATCCTTACGGCAAGACCGTTGGTTACCTGTTCCAGAATTACAGACTGAGGCCCGTCAGCGATTTCCGATTCGATCTCGACTCCTCTGTTCATGGGCCCCGGATGCATCACGATTGCGTCATCTTTTGCCAGTCTTAAGCGCCCGGCGGTGAGGCCGTAAAGATAAAAATATTCTTCAAGAGAAGGGAAGAAGCCTTTGCTCTGACGCTCAAGCTGAAGCCTGAGCGTCATGACGACGTCGGCTTTTTTCAACCCTTCTTCTATGTTGTCAAAAACTTCTATGCCGAGCTGGTCCACTTCAGCAGGCAGAAGGGTAGGGGGGCAGATCAATCTCACCCTGGCGCCGAGTTTTGTAAAGGCGTAAATATCGGAGCGCGCCACCCTGCTGTGAGTTATGTCTCCGATTATCGCTATGACGAGACCTTTGATCTTTTTCTTATAGGAGAGGATGGTAAATAAATCCAGCAAGGCCTGCGTAGGATGCTCATTAGAGCCGTCGCCTGCATTGATGACAGAGATATCCAGCAGCCGGCTCAGGAAATGCGGAACGCCCGCCGACGAGTGCCGTATCACTACAAAATCGGCCCCGAGGGCCTTGATCGTAAGCGCCGTGTCTTTCAGCGTCTCGCCCTTAACGACGCTGCTTGTAGTAATGGAGAAATTTATGACGTCCGCGCTCAACCTCTTTGCGGCGAGCTCAAAGGAGATCCTGGTCCTCGTGGAAGGCTCAAAAAACAGATTGACAACGGTTTTCCCTCGCAGGGGAGGGACCTTTTTTATGTCCCTTTTAAGGACGTCCTTGAAGCCGGAGGCGCTGTCAAGTATGTGATAAATCTCTTCAGGCGTCAGCTCTTTGATGCCGAGGAGGTCTTTAGATTTAAACATACCGAATTTTCAACTCCGTAAGGGCGGGTTTCAAACCCGCCCCTATCTGTAAGGGCGAGGTCACCTCGCCCCTACTCTAAACTCTAACTCTGTCCCTTGATTAAGACTACTTTGTCTTTTTTGCCTTCTTCGTCAATAAATACCTCAATACTGTCGTTAAAAGACGTCGGAATATTTTTACCCACGTAATCGGACCTTATGGGCAGCTCCCTGTGTCCTCTGTCGATAAGCACTGCAAGCTGTATATGAGCCGGCCTTCCGAAGTCTATAAGGGCGTCCATAGCGGCCCTTATGCTTCTTCCGGTAAACAAAACGTCGTCAACCAGCACCACGGTCTTGTTGTTGATAGTGCAGGGGATATCGGTTTTCTTTACTACCGGCTGTTCTTCTTTGGTGTTAAGATCGTCTCTGTAAAATGTAATGTCGAGGGCCCCGACGTCGATTACACAATTTTCGATAGCTTCAATCTCCGAAGAAAGTCTTTTCGCAAGAATCACCCCGCCTTTTTGAATGCCGACGAGACAGAGGTTCTCTATGCCCTTGTTTTTCTCAACGATCTCATGAGCCATTCTTCTTATGGCCCTGTTTATGTCGTTATTGTCCAATATTTTTTTTGACATACAAAAAAACTTCTTTCTTCGAGAGAGAAAAGGCCGTTACGCAGGTAAAGCTTTGAAGCGTTTTCAAGAAAGAGAGAAACAATCAATATTCCCTTTCCGGTCTCTCGGGACCAGTTTAAAGGCTTTAAATTGTAACCATCTTAATATAAAATCAATGTCGTTGTCAACATAAGGGCTGATGTTTTATAAGCAGGCGCCCTGTTGATTTTTCATTTCAAAGGGATTAATGTTTATATATAAATATCACGTATTATATTTCGGAGGGTTAATGAGTGCGCTAACAAAAGACGATCTGATCAAAAAAGTCGGTGACTTGAAGGTGCTTCCCTTCGTAGCAAGGAAAGTGCTTGAGACGCTGAATGATGAGAACTGTTCGATAGACGATTTAAACGACATCATAGAGAAGGACCAGACCCTGGCGGCAAGGGTGCTGAAGATATCCAACAGCGCGCTCTACGGGCTGAGGCATGAAGTCACAAGCCTCCGGCAGGCGATACTTTTATTAGGGTTTAAGACGATCAGAAGTCTTGTGCTTTCCGTATCAACAAGGGCGCTTTATAAAAATTTCGGCATGACGGAAAAAATACTATGGGATCATTCGATCGGCGCCGCTATTTCCGCGAAGATAATCTCTACGGGGCTGGGCTCAGAAGTGGGCGAAGTCGCATTCATCGGGGGATTGATGCATGACCTCGGCAAGGTGGTGATGAATAACGAATCACCCGACGTCTTCGCGGAGGTGATGATGAAGATTTACAACGAAGGAGTCGATTCAATAACCGCGGAAGAAGAGGCCTACGGATATAACCACGCCGAGATCGGAGCGAGGGTGACCGAGAAATGGGGTTTTTCGCCGCTGCTTGTCAATATCCTCGAAAACCATCATTTGAGAAATTATAAGCTTGAAGACATAAAAGACCCGTTAACCATAAAAAGCATCGCCTGCGTAAATCTTGCGGATCACGTCTGCAAGGTGTTGGGAATAGGGTACAGAAATCCGGATGAGACGGTCGAGCTGCATAAACTGCCTTCAGCGGTTTTTTTAGGACTGAGTAAAGACAGGCTGAATAATCTGGTTGTAAAAATAAATGAAACGTACAACAACGAGAAAGCGATCTTTGAATAGCGGTTACTGAGTCTTTTTGCTGTGCCGGTATTTGATGATCCTGACTTTCTTGAATCCGTTAAAATGTAAAATGAAAATTTCAAGGCGCATCCTGTTGTTTTACATCGTATTGAACTTTTCCCTTTGTGTAAATCTTTCGGATACGGCGGCGCAGGAGGATACGCCGTATTTCAGGGAAGACTTTTCTTCAAACGGTCTGTCCGTATGGGGAGCTCCGACTTTTGAAGTATACAGCATCAAAGCCGACCCCGGCATGGTCTCAAATTCCGGGGGGATAAATTATCTACGTCTCGGCGCCCCGGAAAGCGATAAATATCCAAGCGGCTTTATTTATACGAAAGACCGCTTCTCTTACGGATCATATTCAGCCGGTATAAAGGTCTCCGACAATCCCGGCGCCGTGGCAAGCTTCTTCGCCTGCTCGGAGATCTCGAAAATCTTCACTGACGGCACGCACGATGAGATCGACTTCGAGCTGCTTACCGCCGAGCCTCATTCCGTATTGATGTCTACGTGGTACGTCGCCACCGGAACGGAAGGGGGCCTGCAAACAACTACTCACAGCTCATTCCTGTGGAAAGACCCCTCTTTTGACATCCGGGAATGGCACGTCTACCGCTTTGACAGGCATCCGGAGAGGGTGGAATTTTTCATAGACGGCAAAAAAGTCTGGACGAGCAGAAGGGCCATACCAAAAAGAGAGCTGCAAATTGCATTGAACATTTACACGATAAATACATGGAAAGAAGTGCGGTACCCGCCCAGGGGCGAGGCGGTACAAATGACGGACTGGGTGGAATATAAAAAATTCAAGATAGAAAATTAAGACGGAAGAATAAGTGAAAAGTTGAAAGTTAAAAGTGAAAAGTTGAAAGGTTCAAAATACATTGTCTTTAAACTCATAACTCATAACTCTATTTTTATCGGAGAATTGAGATGAGACACATATTAGTCGCAACGATTTTATTCCTCTGTGCTGCATATTCGAACGGTTTCGCGCAGATGGGACACGGCATGATGAGGGAGACGCCGGGAGGCACGATGCACGAGCACATGATGGAGCATGAAGGCGCAATGACCGACAGAGAAATGATGGACAGCATGACGGACATAATGGAGCAAATGTCCGAAGTGATGCGCGATCTAAGCAGGACATTGGGAAACATGCCCCAAGAAAGGATGCAGGGACTGTCTGATCTAATGGACAAAATGTGCGACGAAATGAATACGATATCCGGGGCAATGAAAAAAGGGGCGGTGACCGATGAAGAGATGAAGGCGCTGCGTGACAGGATGAAGAAGCTCCGTGATAAAATTCCTGATATGAAAGACTAACTATGGCCTTTTCTTCAACAAAAGACATATTCTCTCCTTTGTTGATTTTAGTCATACGATATGCTTAAGGAGAACGGGGAGAATTCTCCTTAAGGAGGTTCATAAGCGCTATCACTGTTTTGTTCCATCCTTCCGGCCCGATGCCGGCTGCTCTTACAAGACCGGGGATATTTATCTGTTCATCATATCCTCCGCTACGATTCCGAACAATCACAGGATAATCAACAGTTTCAAACATTGGAATATCATTTGGGCTGTCGCCGATGGCAATGGCTGCGATTTCACCGAATTCCTTTTTATATAAATCAATCAGGATGGCAACTGCCTTCCCTTTGTCGCTGTTTCCGAGAATGTGGTGAAATTTTCCCTGCGTATGGTTAAAGCCTTTCTTCTTAATGGAGTCCAACAGTTTTCGGACATCTTCTTTGCCTCCCGCAAATACAAACGGCTCATCAAAATTCCTCTCCTTTGCCATCTCCGCCTCTTCCTTGGTGAGCTTGGTTAAAGAGGCTATCTCCTCAACCGTCATATCGCCGAATCCTTTTATGTCAAATCCTTTGGCTCTTAATTCTTCTATCGTCTTTCTTATATCGGAGTATCTTGCGCCGAGTCTGAAAACACTAAAAGTGCCTTCTTCTTCCACTCTAAACTCTAAACTCTTAACTCTTAACTCGAAGTAACCTATCGGAATAAAGACGCCTCCGCCGTTTTCAGAAATGAAAGGATGGAGGTTGTAAAGCTTCTTTCTGTAATGTTCTATCTCCTTTCGTGTCTTGCTTGAACAGATGATGAGAGGGATATTTTTCTCTTTGATCAATTGAAGCGCAGGCAGGGCTGCTTCAAAAGAATAATTTGAATAGTCCAGAAGTGTCCCGTCAAGGTCCGTGAAGATGATGAGTTTTTTCATTCTATCACCAATAGCTGCATATCCATCACATTCGTCCCTGTCGGACCGGTGATGAAGAGACCGGCAATCTTCCTGAAGAAATTGTAAGAGTCATTGTTTGCCAGATATTCATGAGGATCAAGTCCGGCGGCTTTTGCTTTCAATATCGTCTCTCCATTCACAATTGCGCCTGCCGCATCTGTCGGGCCGTCTGTTCCATCAGTCCCTGCTGAAAGAAGGGTGATTCTTTCCATGCCTTCGATCTCCATCGCGAACGCAAGGGCAAGCTCCATATTCCTCCCGCCAATGCCGTTGCCTTTAACCGTGACGGTCGTCTCACCACCTGAGATGAGGCATCTTGGCCCCTTCACCCCTTGAACCCTTGAACCCTTTTCTTTTTCCGCTAACCATTTTCCGACGTCTCTCGCTTCGCCTGTTAATTCAGAGGAAATTATTTCTGTATGAAAACCGAGTTCCTCTGCTTTCTTCTTTGCAGCATCGAGGGCAATCCGGTTGCTGCCGATGATGATATTTTCGATTTTTCTGAAAATGACGTTCCCTTCTTTTGGCGTATCGGGAATCAGCCCGTCTGCGCCGTTATTAAGTACATCTAAAATACCGCGTGGAGTTTTATCAATCACACCATATCTTCCCAGGACAGTCAACGCATCATCATAATATGTTGTATAGTCCGGTGACGTGGGTCCCGATGCGATAACATCGAGACTGTCGCCTATGACATCCGAAAGTATCAGAGAAGTCACTGCCGCCGGATAGGCAATTTCGGCAAGTCTCCCGCCTTTAACCCTGGAGATGTGTTTCCTGACGCAATTGAGATCATTAATATCAGCTCCTGCATTCAGCAGCAGCCGGGTAATATCCTGTTTCTCTTTCAGTGTGATGCCTTCATACGGCGAAACAAGAAGTGCGGAACCTCCGCCTGAAATGAGGCAAACTACAAGTGTTTTCTCATCAGCATTTTTCAGAAGCTTTATTATTTCATTTGCTCCTTTCACCCCGTTTTCATCCGGTACTGGATGCCCTGCTTCAAATATTTTTATTTTTGACTTTGTAGGGGCGTATTGCAATACGCCCCTACACCGCCTGCCGCTGACATGTCCGTATTTCGTAATCACGATCCCGGTGTCAATAATATCTCCCAGATTATCTTCAAGCACGATTGTCATTGGATATGCTGCTTTGCCGATAGCGATAACGATAAACCTGCTGAAATTTCCGCTTCGATAAAGGGAGCGGATTTTGTCCGTATGACCTTTTACGGAATCATAAGGATCAACCGCTTTCAACCCGGAATAAAATATTTCAGCGGCCAATTTTCTATTGTCGCTCTGATTCATAAGATGAACTTTCCTTGCTTACTTTTTTATATTGAACATCATATCACATAAGCACCGCAGCATGAGCGATTTTTCTTGACCATACAATCCTTACCCTTTATACTGTACCTAAATCAATAATCTTCTCTTTGCACGGCAAACCATTTCGCAGGAGGTGCAATATGTCCGACTTTTATCAAACCGGCGTAGTCGCCACTTTTCACAGACTGGGCCGGATGAACCTCGAAAAGATCGAAGCCGAGCTGACCTGTTATGCGCAGGAACGGCCGATAGCCCTGGTGCTTCCGTCACTTTACAGCGAGCTTGAAGGAGACGCATTAAAAGGCATCGTGCGGGAGCTGAAAGAGGCAAAGTATGTCCGGGAGATTGTCGTAACCCTCGGGCCTGCATCTGAGGAAGAATTTAAGTACGCAAAGAAATTTTTCTCGGGGCTTCCACAGAAGACGTCAATTATCTGGAATACAGGTGATAATATGGGCTCCATTTACAAAGCGATAGAAGAAGCCGGATTGCCTACAGGCGAACCCGGGAAGGGGAGGTCGGCATGGATGGCTTACGGATATGTACTCTCGCAGCAAGACTTTCACGTAATTGCGCTTCATGATTGCGATATTATTACTTATACCAGGGACCTGCTTGCACGTCTTTGTTATCCGGTTTCAAACCCTAACCTTGATTATGACTTTTGTAAGGGATTCTACAGCAGGGTTTCCGACAGGCTCCACGGACGCGCGACACGTCTCCTTGTCACTCCACTGATACGTTCGATCCGGAAGATAATCGGTTATCATCCGCTGCTTGTCTTTTTTGACAGCTTCCGGTATCCGCTTGCCGGAGAATTCTCAATGGACATTGATATGGCGAGGGTCAACAGGATACCGGGAGATTGGGGACTTGAAGTCGGGGTGCTTGCGGAAGTTTATAGAAACACATCACTGAGAAGGGTCTGCCAGGTTGATATAGCGGAGAATTACGAGCACAAGCATCAGGCTCTCTCTCCGGAAGATGCAACAAAAGGACTGCACAAGATGTGCGTGGACATATGCAAATCCATCTTCAGAACGCTTGCGTTTGAGGGCATAGTATTTTCAGACGGCTTTTTTAAGACGCTGGTAGCAACATACGTGAGAACGGCGCAGGATATGCTTAAAAGGTATGAAGACGACGCTGCGATCAACAGCCTTTTCTTTGACAGGCACGAAGAGAGCCTTGCAGTTGATACATTCACAAACGGCATAAAGAAGGCTGCTGAGATAATTACCGAAGATCCTCTCGGAGTTCCGCTGATCGCAAGCTGGGACAGGGTGATCTCGGCGATACCGGATATCCTCACAGGGATAAAAGAGGCGGTGGAAGAGGATAATAAATGATCGCAATGTCGAGAGGCGAGACGAATAAGTTGAATAAGTTTGAGTATTTGAAATCTGAAAAATTTCTACCATTTAATAAACATCATTGCTATAATTAATATAAACGCATTAAATAAAGTGTCATTGCGAGAAGCGTGATTCCTCGCCTGTCATTGCGAGGTGAAGCCGAAGCAATCTCAAATGACAGGCTCGGAACAGGCTCCGCAATCTCGTAGTTTAAAAGAAAGATTGCCACGCTCCCGTTGGTCGCTCGCAATGACGATGTAACGTTAGTAAATGCGTTTGTATTAGTTAAATGTCTTAAGAAAGAGGTGAGGATATGCTGGTTGAGTATATTCAGGCAGTAATAGAGAGTGCAGAATATAAAAAGCTTGAAGATAGAAGCTGGTTTGCTGAGATCCCGGGATTTGAAGGGGTATGGGCTAACGGGAAGTCCGTTGAAGAGTGCAGGAAAGAGCTTGTGGAAGTTTTAGAAGAATGGCTTATTCTTAAAATCAAGGATAAAGACCCCATTCCTGTAGTAAAAGGGATAGACATAAACATTAAAGAAGTGGCAGCCTGATCATGCCTGCAGCCGTTCCGCGAAGGGAGCTTATCAGGAAATTCAGAGCCTTGGGATATTCAGGCCCTTTCTCCGGCGGCAGGCATCAGTTTATGGTCAAAGGGCAAAAGAAAATCCGTATCCCCAATCCGCATGGAAGCAGCGATATTCATATCAGCCTTGTAAAAGAGATACTCAGACAGGCGGGAATAAGCATGGAAGAATGGGACGAGGTTTAGATCAAAGTCTTTCCGGAAGCGAACGCACAAGCTGCCTTACCTTCCGCTCAATCCGACGGTGGATGTACTTCATGGCAATATATAGCCTTGCATAATTAAAGCGACATATATTTGATATGGTAATCTTACTGCTGGTTCAGGCTTGCAGCCTGAACCATATATTTTAAAAAGCGTGGTCCAATCTAAAAGATTGAACCAGCTACAGGAACATGTCGCTTTATTTATGCATGTCTATATATGACGCTGACGGCAAGTCCGGATGGACATACAGCTTGCCTCAATTACTCCTCCTGTTTTTGCATCAGCGGGAAAAATGAGGGATAATGTACTCAGGAATTGATTACGTGAGTGTCCCCCTTTGCTAAAGGGGGGGACAACTTCTAAATCAAAAAAGGAGGCAGTAAAATGGATGAAAGAGACGTTTACATGGCTAAGGAGAAAATGCAGTCAGTAATGAATAAATTGCCTGTGGGTTTAATACTGATTATTGCGGCAATTCTGTTGTTTTTTCTGTTTCTAAGTCCCTGGGTTCAGATCGGGGCCGGTGAAAGAGGGGTGGTCCTTAATTTCGGCGCGGTTCAGGAAAATGTGCTTGGAGAGGGGCTGCATTTCAGGATACCTGTAATGCAGAAAGTTGCTATAATGGATGTCAAGGTTCAGAAGGCAGTGACTGATGCCGCATCTGCCTCGTCCGATCTTCAGGATGTGACTTCATCTGTCGCGCTTAACTATCATGTCATACCTGATAAGGCAAATGTTGTATATCAAACCCTTGGGGTATACTTCAAAGAGCGTATTATAGACCCTGCAATACAAGAGGTAATGAAGGCTGTGTCAGCCAGATATTCAGCAGAAGAGCTTATAACAAAGAGGCCGGCAGTAAGCGCGGAAATGCAGGAAACCCTTTCTAAAAGACTCCTGCCGCATAACATTGCAGTTGATGCATTTTCTATTGTCTCATTCAGCTTCTCTAAAGTATTTACAGAGGCTATTGAGTCAAAACAGACAGCAGAACAGCTTGCACTAAAGGCAAAGAGAGACCTGGAGAGAATAAAGATTGAAGCAGAGCAGAAGGTTGCAGCAGCCAGGGCAGAGGCAGAGTCCTTAAGGCTGCAGAGAGCCAATATTTCACCGGACCTTATAGAGCTTAGAAAAATAGAGGCCAATCTCAAGGCGATCGAAAAATGGAACGGCATCCTGCCCCAGGTTACAGGAGGCGGAGCGGTGCCGTTCATAGGCGTAGGTGATATACAGAAGAGATAACCTTATGAGCGGAGTGTCCATTGCTTAGATTCGTCCTCCTTTTTATCGTTGCGGGCATTGCCGGGAGCATCATAGCCGGAAGAAAAGGCCGCAACCCGGTATTGTGGCTTGTATTATGCGCTTTTGTTCCGCTGCTTATCGTTGTTATTGCCGTGCTTCCTCCCGTGGCATCCAGAGGATATACTAAGAAGTGCCCTTACTGCGCTGAGATTATTAAGGAAGACGCAATAGTCTGCAAACATTGCGGCAGGGATCAGCCTATAGAGATGTATAAAAAATCATGACAGGAGCCGGAATGGAAGAGATAAAACCCTTTGAATTCAAGCAGTGTGTAAGCATCCTGAAATCCACAGGAAGGAAGGCGGGGACTCTGCGCAAATTGAGGGAAGTGATCTCTTCGGTCAGCGACGAATCCATATTCCATCATACCTATCAGTACTTCCTGAAAGGCCATATCCTTGAATACACAAACGACTTTGCGCACTGGACAGGCGAGAGTCTTGAGGAAAGGGCCCTGGCGGAGCGTTTATCCGAGTCAGATTCTCGCAACAGAAAAGTCGCCTTCCTTTTCCTCAGAAAAGGGAAAAGAGATGAAGGACGTACATGATGTTGAATATCATCCGAGACCGAAAAGCATTGTCGGCAGCATAGCCGAAGGTTTAAAGAAGGTCAGGAAAGAAAAATAACAACGGCAGGCCGGTTCAATGACAAACAGCATTTTCAGAAAAGAGATACAGGAACGGATCGGTGAGATAAAAGAAGCCGATATCCTCGTCGGCATTCCCAGCTACAACAATGCACGCACTATCGGACATGTTGTAAGGGCGGTGCAGGCCGGGTTTGCAAAATATTTCCCTGATAAAAAATGTGTGCTTGTCAATTCAGACGGCGGTTCAACGGACAACACAATGGAGATTGTCCGGGAAACAGCCATTGAAGATTTCGAGTCGGTGCTTATACGTCACAAACTGGATATGTTTAAGCTGGCAACTCCTTATCACGGCATTCCCGGAAAGGGCAGCGCCTTCAGAACGATTTTTGAAATAGCTGATGCGCTGAGCGTAAAGGGGTGTGCAGTGGTGGATTCCGATCTGAGGAGCATTACGCCGGAATGGGTAGAGCTCCTTTTGAAGCCGGTCATTGAAAGCGATTTTGATTATGTTGCGCCTCTCTACCACAGACACAAATATGACGGAACGATAACCAACAGCATTGTCTATCCGTTAACACGGGCATTATACGGAAAGAGGATACGGCAGCCTATCGGAGGTGACTTCGGTTTTTCAGGCAGGCTTGCAAAATTCTATCTGACCAAAGACGTATGGGAAACGGACGTTGCAAGATTCGGGATAGATATCTGGATGACGACAACCGCAATTGCGAATAATTTCAAGGTCTGCCAGTCTTTCCTTGGCGCAAAGATCCACGATCCGAAAGATCCCGGCGCTGATCTGAGCGCAATGCTGTATCAGGTGGTGAGCGCGACATTTGACCTTATGGAGACATATGCGTATTTATGGAAAAACATAAAGGCCTCAGACCCAGTGCCTGCCTTCGGCTTTCAATATGCTGTAGGGCTTGAGCCTGTATCCGTCAATCTCGACAGGATGCTGGAGAGATTCAGGCTCGGCGCAAGGGAATTGAAGGATATATGGAAAGAAATCCTTCCGCAAGAGATAATTTCTTTTCTCGATAATGCGGCGGGCTTGAAAAAGGAAGATTTCAACATCCCGGCGGAGGTATGGGTTGAGATCATCTACGGTTTTGCAGTTGCAGCGCATAAAAAGAAAATGAACAGGGAGCATCTCCTGAAATCGCTTACGCCGCTTTATATCGGCAGGACAGCATCATTTGTCATCGAAGCATGGAACAGCGACGCGCAGGAGGTTGAAAAAAAGATCGAGCGGTTATGTATGGTGTTTGAGGAAAAGAAGACAATTCTCATAGAGAGATGGGATTAACAAAAAGAGCAAAAGTGCAGAAGCGCAAAAGAGCAGCAGCCGAAAGATTTAAATGCAACAACTTTTGCACTATTGCACTTTTGAACTAAGGTGCTGTGAAAGGAGGCTTTTAACATGAATATATACGAAGCGGTAATAACGGGGCCTTTCCGGATATTTTATGAGAAGGTCATTCAATTTCTTCCAAACTTCATCACGTCAATATTCATATTGATTGTCGGCATTGCGCTCGGATTTTTACTGAAGAATATTCTCTCATGGCTCTTCAGAGCTATCGGGCTTGATAAAGCTTCAGAGAGATCAGGCGCTGTAGAATTGTTAAAAAAAGGGGGCGTGACCGAACCTTTTTCCAAATTACTCTCAAGGATTATCGGATGGATTACCGTCATTATTTTTGCGGGTATTTCAATGAGCGCCCTTCAGATACCGTCCGTTGAAACACTCTTTGAAAGATTTCTTCTTTATCTTCCGAATATGTTTATAGCCTTTCTCATAATTCTGTTCGGTTATCTGCTCGGCAACTTCTTCGGAAGGGCGGCTCTGATTGCGTCAGTAAATGCGGGCGTCAGGTTCTCCAATCTCATTGGAAAGGTTGTTAAATATCTGATACTCATTCTTTCCGCTACGATGGCGCTTGAACAGCTCGGCATCGGCAAAGAGACAATAGTCATCGCCTTTGCAATAATCTTCGGTGGCATAGTGCTTGCGCTGGCAATAGCCTTCGGACTCGGAGGCAGGGACTTAGCGAAGGATTATCTTGATAAGAAAATAAAGTGTGAAGAGAAAAAGGATGAGATTAATCATCTGTAAATAGACAATTGAATATAGTATAAGATTAACAAGGTCCTGGGCAAACACCATTACGTCTTCTTCTTTATCTCCTCTAAATGCCTAAAGATCACCGCTTACCACGTTGCTGACAACAGAGACACCCAATCCGCCGTCACTGCCATGATTGAAGCTGTACGCACTGCAAAGCCCGATCAGAAGAGCACTCTCATTACCGACGGCACCCCTTCTTATCCAGCCGGTATTCACTTCATTAACTTCTTCAGGATGAGATTGTTAAAGTTAACGACATGATTTAATGCTGTCATGGCGTTTCGATTATCGGCATACATTCCCATGGCTCTCCGTTTAAAGATTTAACGCACATAAGTCCATACTCCGCCTCGACAATGACCATAGCCGGTTCGCTGTCTACGCAGTTATCATTAACGATAAGTTGAATTTCATAAATGCCGGGCTTATCCGGCGTAAAAGTGGGATTGACAGCGGTTGGGTCGGAAAGCTCTGCCTCACTGTCTTCCGGCATTGAAACAAACGACCAATTATATAAAAGGAACCGAACACTGCCATCCTGATCTTCGGAGCCGCTTCCGTCAAGTTGAACCGTGCTCCCGATAAATAAAGTCTGGTCCGTTCCTGCATCAGCAGTCGGCGGCTGGTTTGGGGCATTCGGGTCAACATTAATATCTATCTCTAATCCTTCATATATATTTTTCCCACGCCATTGCTTGTAATCAACTCTTCCCTGATAAAAGCCCGCCCGTTGTTCAAAGATAATCAAATCAAGCGTATAAGGCGTATGGGCTTTGCGTGTTATTGCATGGAAAAATGAATTCACTATGGCCATGCTTGTTCTCAAATCCGTCGACGTTTCAAAAACAATTTTTCTTAAATTGGCCTTGCTGGTAAAATCGACTCCCGATTCTATCACTTGACAGGGTTTTTTGGTAATCTCGATTTTTTCAGAACTCCATACAAGAGAACCCGTTGCTGCCTGAATGCTTAAAGGAACGATTAACAAGCTTATCAAGCAGAAAAGAGAAAGATTGCTTTTAAGTGATATATTGTTTTCCCCCATTTTCATTTATCCTCCATCTTATGTTGTTATATGGTTTTGTTTTGTTTAGGTTAACCTTGTTTCCATGCAAATACTTTGCCAATATCTCATCTGCTTGATTTAATTGATTAACTTAACTGTAAATACATTATATATGTAAATTTTTTACGTAAAACAACATTACAACAAAAATAATTATGAGTTATATTGTAGTTGTAACTCCTTCTATAATTAACTTAATCTGAAAGTCATTGACTTTTATAAAGGAAGTAAATGTTTTCGACATTACTTAATTCATTCAAGATAAAATGTTAGGATTACCGACACGATTTAATCCTTCTGCGCCCTTCCTGTCATCGGGACAAATGCCACTCCGCCCATCTGCTCCACTTCAAGCTCCCCGCTCTTTTTTGTGACAAGGGTAAGAGTCTGGTAATAAAGAGTGCTGCCGAGAGGGATTATAAGCCTCCCGCCTTCCTTCAATTGTTTGATAAGCGGAGGCGGTATATGGTTGGCGGACGCAGTAATGATGACGGCGTCGAACGGAGCATATTCTTCCCAGCCGTAGTAACCGTCGGCGAATTTTGTTTTGATGTTTTTATACCCGAGCTCCCCGAGGAGCCTGGACGCCTTCTTTTCCAGTTTCTCCCTGATCTCGAGGGAATAAACTTCTTTGACGATCTCTGCAAGGACCGCCGCCTGATATCCGGAGCCTGTACCGATCTCAAGCACCCTGTCGGTAGGCTTTAATTTCAATGTCTCGGTCATGAGAGCTACGACGTAAGGCTGTGATATGGTCTGTCCTTCGCCGATGGGCAGCGGATGGTCGCCGTATGCCCTGCTTCTCATTGACTCATCAATAAAACGGTGACGGGGGATCTTTGACATCGCGTCAAGCACTTTTTTATCCTTTACCCCTCTGCCCGCAAGCTGTTCTTGAACCATCTCTTGCCTTTGAGATGTATAGGTATCGAAAGCATATACGCTTTCAGGTGAAAGATATACGGAAAAACCGAAGAGGGGCAAGAGATGGAGAAGCGGCAGGATTATGAAAAGAGGTAATTTCATCTTTGGTTTGTAATTAAGCAATTCGATGCCTGCATACGCTGACGGGCGCCGCCTCGCCCCTACCATTCTGCTGCCTTATCTTCAATCAGAAAGACCAAGCTTTTCCGTGTATCAATAAGCAACAGGCACTTTCGTTTTTATGCCCCTTATCATGCCAGAAAAATAAATTGGCGGTGCCATAATGAGATTGGCGCTCCTGATTATCAGGATTAATCGTTCACTATGGAACATGTTCTGACGCCCCGGGGGACGAAATCTCTAACCCGGTACTTGAACCCGTGGTCACCGCCTGCTAAAAATATATAACATTCAGCGACCTAATTTAATACTTTTTTTAATCAGCAAGCTCGACTGCTTTCGTCACACTACTAAAAATGGGCTAAAAATGGGGACACACATCCCATATTTTCCAAACCCGTTTTCCATCCAATCCCCCATACCTGGTTGTCATTTCTGACAGGTGTTTTTTAATTGTGGAATCTGCTTTAATAAGCATCAAGGCTTTCTGATATTTAAGACATTCCGTTGCCAAGACTTCAAGTCAGCAGTATTGTAGGAAGGATACAGGCCTCCCTCCTTCTGCTTTTGCATGTCAATGAGGGGAGACATGACGGAGGCTGAAAATCAATAATGAAACATATGGAGAATAAATCCAGGTTTTTGGACAAGCTCTATTTTAACAGAATCGGATTTTCTCCGAAAATCCGTGACGGGTGGTTTTTACCCTTGACAACCGGAGGCCTTATAAGTGTTATCTTCTTTTTTTATTACTCTCTATAAAGAATGTTCAGTTTAGAACTAAGTGCCTGCGCATAAATAACATGAACACTTAAGGCGCATCTGGGTTTACAGTGTAGTTCCAATCGCCATGAAACTTTGCGGGCTTCAGGTTCACCTTGGATAAATCAGCTTTGGACACTTTGACGCCAATCTGATATTTTTTCCGGTTCAATTTCGCCTTGATGCGAAGCCCGGCAGTAGTTGTTGTATTGCCGATAAGGTTAACGATTGTTTCATGACTGACCAAGGGTTGACCGCGCCAATTTTGCGTAATAAAGGAAAACATCCGGTGCTCGATCTTATTCCATTTGCTTGTTCCCGGCGGCAAAAGAATGCTTATTGTCAGCAAAAAGATAGACATCTCCTCAGAAAGAATAAAGCCCGCTGTAGAGATAAAGGGTATGATCTTCTATCCATAATCCTTACTTTTTCTCCAATTCAATCTTCATAAACATTCCCAAATACCTATTAAGTGGTGAAAGAAGAAATTCAACTCCTTTTATTGTATTATAAAAAAAAGATGGAACAAGACTTCTCACCGAAAGTCCTCCACTCAAAAGATAACGAAAAGGGGTTGAAAAAGATAAATGGGCAATCTTTAAATCAGGAAATTCCTTTTCAAACCTTTTCCTGTCTCGACAGAAGATAATCCAGGGAATGGCTCCATTGGCATCGCTTAATGGTCTTCTTCCTTCAAAACCCCACTCTCCATTAGGGTCAAAATCTTCATGGTGAAGGTTCTGATAGACAAATCTGCTCCACAATGTATTAGCTGGTTCTATCATCACACATTTTCCACCAACCTTCAGGCATCGATTTACCTCCTTAAAAAAAAGGAAAGAATCTGGAAGGTGGTGCAGAACATCGATCATAAGAAATGCAGAAACAGTCTGATTGGGAAAAGGCATCAAAAGCGCTGAAAAGCATAGGTCTACTCCTTCAACAGGAAGAATATCAGAGGTTATTACATTTGGGATAACCTCTTTTAAAAATCCTCCACCACTTCCTAATTCAATTAGCAGTCCATCAAGATCTTTCGAGGACCTCAAAAACTGCTTGTAAAAATCGGTGTAGAGCTTCCTTAAGAATCCTTTCTTTCGGATAATCCGGCCGTGCAAGACACTAGTTGAGATTGCATCCAGATTTTCAATATTCCGTACCTCTGGTAGTCTCAACCACTCAACAATTTTCATAATCTTTTTAGTAGAATTCCTTTGGAGAAGGATATTGTCCCTTCCTTTTGTTGAAGTAGGAAGGACTCTCTTGCCCATATATTAAGCTGCAACCTCCTTTCTGTCAAGATTTTTCTGCACTAAGGCAGCGATAAGTTTCGGTATTTCTCTATAACCTTTCACTCGTTTGAATTTCTTCTCTGCCCTTAAGAGCGCTGCTACAGCCCAACGCTGAACCATATCCCCTCCGCTCCACTTTTTCGCTCGATCCGTGATGGTGCGAGTCACAGAAAAGCAGGACTCAATAGGATTGGTAGTAGCAAGGGTCTTTCTTGAAAGCCCTGTTACTCCGAGCTTGTGCACTGTAAGTGTTTCCTCAAGACCTTCTCTGAGGCTCGCAGCAGCAGAAGGGTTTAGTCTCTCCAGATACCGAACGGTCAACTCAAGGGATTCCTTTGCCTTATCATAATCTGTCATATTGTAGGCTGCCCTTATCCTCGCATCTATTGCCTCCTGATGCTCAGGCGGAAGATGATCCCTCACGTTCCTCCTCTTATGCTGCTGACACCTCTGTACAACAACATCCTTGCCAAACTTTTTAGCCACTGCCGACCTCAATGCCTTTGAGCCGTCAAGCACAAAGAGATAATCTCTCCCCATATCAAGTCCACGCCTTTCAATATCATCCAACAGATTGGTACAGACTGCGGAGTTCTCTGTAGCCCCCTGCCATAGCCCAAGAATATGCTTCCTGCCTGTCTTATCCAATCCCAGGGCAACTACAAGCATCTGTTTCTTGAACTCTATACCGTCTATAAATATTGCACAAAGCTCCAATCCCGAAAGGTCTCTCTCCATGAACTCCCTCATCTGCTCTGCCGTTGCTTTTACGAAGTGCCTGCTTATGCTGGACTTCTTTATTCCATAGCCACTTACAAAAGACTCTATTGCCTCTTCATAGTTGCGACTTGATATCCCCAATACCATCTGCTTCATTACGGACTGCTTCATCTTATCAGGGTTCTGAAATGCCCTGTATGTGTTCAACTGTATTTCCTTATTATCCCTGCCTCTTAGTCTGGGACGGTCTATTAGGACCTTCTGCCTATCGTAATACACTGGACTGAGCTGACTTCCCCACCAGTTGGCTGTCCTCAGAGGATTCCTTGCATTCTTCCTGCCGGCAATCCGCTCGCACTCAGAATCTATCACAGCCGATATAAGCATAAGCCCCACATCCTGTGACAATTCCTCTACCGCATCAGGAATACCAGCCAGGACATCTGCTACTGGCAGAGGAAGTTCCAGTATTATCTGATCATCCCTGATTTCCCTAATCTTTCCATTTGCCTTTTTTGCCATCTTGCGGTATCTTTTAACCATAGAAGCGACCTCCTTTAAATGAGTTTTTGTATGAAACATTTTAATCGAGGTCGCTTCCTACTTCAACAACTAAAGGGACATTGTCCTGGTGCAAGCGGTTGTCATCTAAAAAATAATTAATGGAGGTTTTTATGGCTTTATCTGTTTCTATATTTTTCAAGAAGATTGGGATTAGTTGGGATGAGAACCGATTTGTTAAGTTGGATTTCTCTTTGCAATTCGTTAATTTTTTCTTCCAGTTTATTCTTTTGTTTCGTAAATGTCATCTCCTGTTTCTCAAATTTCAACGCCGCACGCTCAAGTTGAATTTCTTG
>JACRHB010000038.1 GCA_016217725.1 Nitrospirota bacterium
ATACGTTTATCTGCGTCCAAATTCTTTTATATCCTTTCGTGTTTATTCGTGATCATTCGTGGCTACTACCGTTTTTAGGTTTAAAAATTATTCAAATACAGTATCATTCAAGATATAAATGTGTCAATAAAATTAGCCGGTTGGAATGAGTTTTTCTTAAGCATGATGATAAGACGATTAAAATAATTACATGGAGAGGAGCGCCATTGATATCAGCGCAAAGAGGATTCCCAATCCTTGTTTTACTGTAATCCCCTCCTTGAGGATTATGAGAGAAAGCAGGATTGTGACAACGGGATAGAGGGCTGTGAAGGTTATTACGATGGATGCCTTACCCTTGCTGATCGAATGCACAAAAAACAGTCCGCCGATGGAGCCGAAGAGTCCCGCAAGTATCGCATAGGTTATCCCCGTCCTGTTCGTCTCCAGTTTGAAATTCAATGACATCAGCGTAAGAAAAACGATGAGCAGCGTGCCGAGCGCCGCAAAGATATAGACGCTCCTCGGGCTGATATGGTTTGTCGCCAGCTTCTGGAAGAAACCCCACATCCCCCAAAAAAGCAGGGAGAAAACCGCAAACGTAAACCATCCGTTTGTTTTAAACATTATTGTGTCCCTTATCCCCCAGCTTCTTTTTGATCTCAAATAACTTATTGAGCGCCTCAAGCGGGGTCATGCTGAGGACGTCGAGACCTAAAAGCTCTTTAAGTACGGGGTCCGCCTGTGTTGTGAAGAGATCGAGCTGGCCGGACTTTTTCGTTTCGGCCGGGGATGGCTCGGACGCATAGGCGAGCTTCGGGGCGCCGAGCTCGTTCAATTCCGATTTTTCGAGGTTGGCTAAGATCTCTTTCGACCTCTCGAGCGTTGAAGGAGGCAGACCCGCGAGACGGGCGACCTGAATGCCGTAGCTTTTGTCAGCCGCGCCGTCTTCGATTCTCCTTAAAAAGATTATCTCGTCGCCCCATTCTTTAACGGCTACGTTTAAATTTTTGATCCCGTCAAGGATGAGCGAAAGCTCGGTAAGCTCGTGGTAATGGGTTGCAAAGAGCGTCCTCGCTTTTAATTCCTTTGCAATATACTCGACGACCGCCCAGGCTATGCTTATGCCGTCGAAGGTGCTGGTCCCCCGGCCTACTTCATCCAGCAGTATGAGGCTTCTCTTTGTAGCGTTGTTTAATATATTGGCGGTCTCGAGCATCTCTACCATGAACGTGCTCTGCCCTTTTGTTATGACGTCCGAGGCGCCGATCCTTGTAAATATCCTGTCCACGACGCCCACCCTTGCTTCTTTTACAGGCACGAAACTCCCTATCTGCGACATTAGAACGATAAGGGCGACCTGTCTCATGTATGTGGATTTGCCCGCCATGTTGGGGCCGGTGATTATAGAGATATTGTTTGAGCCGGAATCCATCAGCGCGTCATTGGGGATAAATCTTTCTCCCGCAGATAATCTCTCTATCACCGGATGTCTGCCCTCTGATATGCGAATAACGTCTCCGTCATCCACGACCGGCCGCTCGTAATTATATTTTTTAGCGACAAAGGCAAGACTGTGCAGGGCGTCAAGCTCCGCAATCGCCGCAGACATGCTTTGAAGTTTTTCGGTTTCAGCGGCGATGGTGTTCCTTACGTTGATGAAAACGTCATATTCGAGATTCTTTAAGCGCTCTTCCGCGCCCAGGACCTTAGCCTCGTAATCCTTCAGCTCGGGGGTGATGAATCGTTCGCCGTTTGCAAGCGTCTGTTTCCTTATATAGTCGGCGGGAACCTGTGAAAGGTTCGCCTTCGTAAGCTCGATATAATAACCGAAGACCTTGTTATAACCGATCTTAAGCGAGGATATCCCCGTCCGCTCCCTTTCCCTGGCCTGAAGGCCGGCAATGAAGTCCTTACCGCTGCTGCTTATTCCCCGCAGCTCGTCTATCTCAGGATTAAAGCCCTTTCTTATCAACCCGCCGTCTTTCAGCGTGAAAGGAGGGTCGTCCGCTACAGCCGCTTCAATGAGTGATTTTACTGCGTCAAGTGTATCAATCTGATTTAACAATCTTTTTAAAGTGTTATCATCATATTCCTTAAGAATAGTTTTAAGCTCCGGCAAGATCTTCAGGGAGTTTTTTAACGACAGGAGGTCCCTTGCATTGGCGGTTCCGCTGTCTATGCGCGAGGCCAGGCGCTCGATATCGTATATGCCCTTTAAATGGATTTGCAATTTTGAAAGCCCGGCAGCATCGCTCAGCAGGGCGCTTACGGCATCCTGCCTTTCGCTTATCTCCGCAGGGTCCAGCAAAGGATTAAGAAGCCACGCCCTTAAAAGTCTTCCGCCCATAGGCGTATGCGTTTCGTCGATAACCCGGAGGAGACTGCCCTCAGCATCACCGCTGCGCATATTCCTCGTGACCTCCAGGTTCCGCAGCGTTGCGGCGTCCAGCAGCATGTGTGACGCGCGTCTCAGCACGCTTATCTTCTTGAACGAAAGAGCGCCTTTTTGCGTCTCTTCAAGGTAATTGAGGAGCGCGCCTGCCGCTGAAACGGCCACTATCATGCCTTCACAGCCGTAGCCTTCAAGCGAGGATACCCTGAAATACTTTATCAGCTTCCTGTACGCCTCTATGTAATCGAAGTACCAGTCGTCATAGCTTGAAAGGTAATATTCGCCCAGTTTATCGATTATCGCCGAATTGTTTTTGAAGCTGAGCGGATAAAGCACCTCTTTGGGCTGAAACCTGTTTATCTCATCCTCAAGACTGCTGCACGTTTCATAGATTAAAAACTCGCCTGTAGTTATGTCTGCGACTGCGACGCCGTAAATATTCTCTTTCTGGAAAAAGCCGAGTATGTAATTGTTCTCTTTGGGATGGTCCGGAAGGAAAGTGCCGGGTGTAACTACCCTTATGACTTCTCTCCTCACGATACCCTTTGCTTCTTTCGGGTCTTCCATCTGCTCGCAAATGGCGACTTTATATCCGGCCTTTACGAGTCTTGCGATGTAGGTTTCGACCGTGAAATGCGGAACGCCGCACATCGGGACAGGGTCTTCCTTTCCCTTGTCTCTTGAAGTGAGTGTTATCTGCAGAACTTTTGAAGCGGTTACGGCGTCCTGTCCGAACATCTCGTAAAAGTCCCCGAGGCGGAAAAAAACAACGGCGTCGGGATAATTGCGTTTGACGTCGTGATATTGTTTCATTAAAGGGGTAAGCTCGGACATTATTCTAAAAAGAATTCAAGATTCAAGATTTAAGATTTAAAATCCAAAAAATAAAACAAGGGAATTAAAAACTATACCATAATAAGGAAGCTGTAGAAAAGGGGGCGGATTATTTCCGGAACAGATCGTCTTTTGATATGACCGGGTTTATAAGCTCCTTTATTATTACGGGCTTTTTTATGACTTCCTGCGGCGCTGGAGCTTCATCCTTCCTGGACGGCGCTGGAGCTTCATTTTTTTTCACAGAGGAGCTAGTCACGGTTTTTTCCGGGACGGCATTATTCACGGCCTTCTTATCAACCGCTCTTCTCGTTTCTTCTTTCATGGAAGAAAGGTTCTCGTCAAATTTTTTTATTATAAGATTCCGTTCGCTTTCTAACGCGGCATCGTTGACATCTTTTTTTACTGCAGCTTCTTTATTATGTTTAACGGCAGGTTTGAAATCTCCCGTATACGGGACCTTTAAAATAATGCTAATGCGCCTGTTTCTCGGGTCGGTGGGATTGTCTTTTATCAGAGGGTCATTGTCGGCATAGCCTGAAACCCGCTCGATTCTTTGAGGGTCCAGCCCGTTAAACTCAAGCTCTCTTCTCGCGGAAGACGCGCGCTCGGTGGAGAGCTCCCAGTTGCTGTAATCGCTCCTTGCATAAGGCAGCGCATCTGTGTGGCCTTCTATGGTGATCTTATTCGGAAGATTATTAATATTCTGGCCGATCACATGAAGGATTTCCCTTGCCTTGTGCGATAACATGTTGCTGCCGCGCTCAAACATTAAGCTGCCGTCTTTGTCGGTCATTTGAATGCGCACTCCTCCCTCAACGGTATCTACCAGCACCTGGTCTTTTGACTCTTCGAGTTTGCCCATGATGCCTTCTTTCAATTCCTTTTCCATTTCTTTTATATTCGAAACGTTATCGGTGTTGAATTCCGTAAGGGCCTTCTGAGAGGATTCTCCGGATTCACTGAACAGCTCACTCGATTTTTCCATAAAGGAGCTGCCGCCTGAAGTATATATGCTGAAGTTTTTAAAGTATGAAGAAACCCTCGCCCGTTTCTCAGGCGAGACCATTGTGATGAGCCACAGAAGCAAAAAAAAAGCCATCATGGCAGTTACAAAGTCAGCGTATGCGACCTTCCAGGAGCCGCCGTGATGCCCGCCGTGATCGCCTTTTCTGACTTTTTTTATGATTAACGCGCTCTGTTTTTTCATTTCCTCAGCTCTTGCTCAAGCTCGCTGAAGGTGGGCTTTCCATCGCCGGGGATCGCCCTTCTTGCAAATTCAACGGCGATCTGGGGGGCGGCGCCGCCGACAAAAGATACGAGGGCTATTTTCATTACCTGATAATAGACGGATTCTTCATTGGCCGTATGTTCAAGGCTGGTACCCATCGGGCCTACAAACCCGTAGCACATTAAAACCCCGAGAAACGTCCCGACGAGAGCGGCGCCGATGCTGTGCCCGAGCACTTCTGGCGGCTCGCTTATCTTGCCCATCGTGAGCACGACGCCTAAAACCGCCGCAACAATGCCGAGTCCCGGCAGGCCGTCTGCGACCCTCGTAACGCTCGAGGCGGGTATCAATGCCTCTTTATGATGGGTTTCCATCTCGAGCTCCATAATGTTTTCAAGCTCATATGAAGTGACGTTTGTGGATATTATTACCTTAAGGTTGTCGCATATAAAGTTGAGGGCGTGATGATCTTTAAGTATACCCGGATACTTGCTGAAGATGGGACTGGTTTCCGGATTTTCGATGTCTCCTTCTATGGCGATCAGCCCCTCCTTTCTCATCTTTGTGAATATAGTGTTTAAAAGCGCAAGGACCTCGATATATTCCGCCTTTGATCTGGATTTTGCGCTGAAGACTTTGCCGATATTTTTTACTATTAACGGCAATATCCTGGCCGGAGAGGATATGATCAGGGCGCCTGTTGCGGCGCCGAAGATGATAACCAATTCCGCCGGCTGGACTAAAACACTGAGATTGCCGTGCTCCATCAAATAGCCGCTTATGACTGCTGCAAACACGACGCCTATTCCGATAATCGCAAACATAGCTAATTCATCCTCTTAAACCGGATTGAACACAAGACCCTTAAATTACAACTTATTCTCCACCCCGGGCTACTTATCCAAATCTAATTTATAATCGGTTATACTTAGGGGAAACTTTAGGTTGTAACGGTCATAACCTGTTGCTTTTACGTAAAATGCCTCAATACCCTTGATTATTGTGTAACTGTTTATTTATCTTAATTAATTAACCGTCAGCTTTCAGCGCTCAGCATAAAAAAGCTTTTTAGCTGGCTGCTGATGGCTGTTCGCTGATAACTAATTCGCCGGAGTGGTGGAATGGCAGACGCGGTGGACTCAAAATCCACTGAGGGCGACCTCGTGGGGGTTCAAGTCCCCCCTCCGGCACCATATCTTTTTTAGTCCTCCCGGCATTTCTATGGGTATATATTCGGTGTAAATCTATCGAGATATGTGAGATCGTCATTTCCGCAGTTTGTTAAGTAGGAATGACGGCGGTTGTTTTATTTACAGTGTTTTCGGAAGAACTCAGCTTAATAATAAAAAGGATGCCGGCCATTTAGGGGACATGGCTGAAATAAAAGGTTGGGCTTTCTTAGGTGAGATCTTACCTTTTAAATCACGGCCGGCATCCTTTTCAAAAAGACAGGACTGCTTAAATAGCCCAGGTTTTTTATTGTTAGATAAAAGAGCCATTATTTGAATTATATCAAATCAGGAGATTAAGTCAACCTTTTTTTTATATCTTGTTACGGAATAATCATTTATAGACATCTTGTAA
>JACRHB010000041.1 GCA_016217725.1 Nitrospirota bacterium
AGGGGTGTGTTTTCCTTTATGCTCTTTCTGTTACACACCCCTACCCCTCTTTTTAGAGGGGAAAACTACATCACCTGATAGGTGAGATTTAAAACACTGAAAATACCTGTTCCTTTATTAAAGAATCGCTCAATTTAGGTTATAGTAATCTGTATGAAAGCAAACAGTGACTACGACATAATCGTTATCGGCGCGGGACATGCCGGTTGTGAAGCGGCTCTGGCAGCCGCAAGGATGGGATTCAGTACAGCCATCTTTACCATGAGTCTCGATACTATCGGCCAGATGTCGTGCAATCCTGCAATCGGTGGACTTGCCAAAAGTCATCTCGTAAAGGAAATAGACGCCCTCGGCGGTGAAATGGCAAAGATAACAGACTTGGCCGGGATTCAATTTAAAGTTTTGAACAAGAGCAAAGGTCCAGCCGTATGGGCGACAAGAGTTCAGGCCGACCGCGCGCTTTATAGAAAATATATGAGAGAAGCGCTTGAGGCGCAGGCCGGGCTTGACATAAAACAGGAGAGCGTTGAGGAAATATTGATAGATGAAAATAAAGTTTGTGGAGTAAGTACTAATGAGCAAGCTTACAGATCAAAAGCTGTAATCATAGCAACAGGGACATTTCTGAACGGACTGATTCATATCGGATTGGAAAATTCTCCTGCTGGAAGAATAGGCGAGCCGCCTTCGATAAATCTTTCGAAAAGCCTTCATGAGCTTGGTTTCAAAATCGGCAGACTGAAGACAGGAACACCTCCGCGTCTTGATGCAAAGAGCATTGATTTTTCGGTTATGGAGGTCCAGAACGGCGATGTTCCTCCTCCGCCGATGTCTTTATTCACGAAAGAGATTACAAATCCTCAACTGCCGTGTTATATGACTTATACAAATGAACATACTCATCAGGCGATCCTTGATAATCTTAAATATTCCCCCCTCTACAGCGGAATAATCAAAGGCATCGGGCCGCGCTACTGTCCTTCGATAGAAGACAAGGTCGTCAGGTTTAAAGATAAACCGAGACACCAGATATTTCTTGAGCCCGAAGGGCTTGATACGGATGAATATTACGCCAACGGCATCTCAACGAGCCTGCCGCGGGAGGCGCAGATAATATTTGTAAGAACAATAAAGGGGCTTGAGAACGCCGAGATAAGAAAATTCGGCTATGCGATAGAGTACGATTTTGTCTATCCTACGCAGCTTAACCCGACGCTGGAAACGAAACTTATTGAAGGGCTTTTTCTTGCGGGACAGATCAACGGCACCTCCGGTTATGAAGAAGCTGCGGCGCAGGGACTTATGGCCGGGATCAATGCGGCGCTTAAACTTAAAAATAAAGCACCTCTCATACCCGGCAGACACGAGGCGTACGTCGGGGTGTTGATCGATGACCTTGTGACGAAAGGGACCGAAGAGCCGTACAGGATGTTCACCTCACGCGCTGAATACCGCCTCCTGCTCCGGCAGGACAATGCCGATTTACGGCTCATGCAAAAGGGATATGATCTCGGGCTGATTAATAATGAACAATATGATTCATTCCTCAGGAAAAAGGAAGCCGTGGGAAAAGAGATGAAGCGAATAAAATCCACGCGGGTTAAACCTCAAATCATAAATCCTATACTGGGGAAGCTCGGCGGCCCTCCTGTAAAAGAAGATGTCTCACTGTATCAGCTCCTGAAGAGGCCTGAAGTTAAATACTACAATATCGCAGAAGTCTCTCCAGCAAACAACGGCATTTCACAAGATGTCATAAATCAGGTCGAGCTCCAGACAAAATACAAAGGCTACATTGACAGACAGGCGGAACAGGCGGAGAAATTCAAAAAGGTCGAAGAGAAGAGCATACCCGAAGGATTTGTCTATAGAGGGATTAACGGACTTTCAAAAGAGATCGTCGAGAAGCTTGAAGAGATCAGACCTCTCAATCTCGGCCAGGCAAGCAGGATCCCCGGCGTCACGCCCGCCGCAATTTCACTTTTGATGGTAGCGGTGGCAAGGGAGGGACGGAGTAAATGAGTAGAAGAGTTAATGGGTAGATGGGTATATGAGTAAAAGAGTGGATGGGTGAATGGGTGAATGAGTTAAAGAGTTGAAGGGTGATTGCTTTTACTCATCTACCCTTCTACTCATTCACTCATCTACCCTTTAACTCTTTGACCCATCCACTCATTTACTGATCGTCACCAAAAGTTCATTTTCATTACCGGAGATGACGGGATTTTGTTCAGTTCCGGCGACCCTCCTTGCCATGTACGACACATTTTCTTTGAGGTATTGCTTCATCTCTCCCACAGTTATTTTACTGTCGCTGTTTGAATCGGCATTGCCCTGAAGCCCTTTCAGAAAATAATATGTGAAGAGGGAATGTTTCTTCTCCCCGTACCACGCGGACACCTCATCCACAGCGGCGCTTGTTATAATAGTGGCGTTTTGGGGGCCGCTGTATTGCTTCTTCACCTTGACCATAGCCGGGCTTATATTTTTGAAAAGCATGCCCTTCTGCGTATTTCCTGAAAAGCACGAGTCAAGCACGATCGTTACATTCTTTGCCGGCAATTTTGACAGGTTGTCGTAAAAAGTCTGGAGCCTGTAACCGTTTGCCGCCATGTACTGAGGGTTTGCGTCAACCGGAACAAAATAAGCCTCCTGCGAATTCAGATCAGGAGCGCCGTGTCCCGCATAATAAACAAACACATTTGAAACGTCCTTCTTTATATAGTTGTACAGCTTGCCGTTGGGGTTGTCCTTTGAGCCGAAGATTTCGTTGAATCTCGATAACGTGGCGTCTTCCTCATAGATGATATTTTCGGGTTTATAGCCGAACGTCGTCATCAGATATTCCTTCATTATCCTTGCGTCCCTGTCTGCAAACTCCACCTCCGGCACGCCGGAAGAGGTGTAGTGCCTGTTCCCTATGACCACTGCGATGTCGTATTTACCGGCATTCTTCCCGGCCGGTATTTGCATATCTACATCAACGCTTAGTCCTGTTGCAAGCTCCATATCAGCCTTCTTAGGGGCTTCCTCTCCTTTTACGATTATCTCTTCCGTCCTTTTCTGCGGGGCATTCATCGCAAGGTCCAGCGCCTTTGACAAAGCAAATTGTGGTCTCGCCTCTTTTATCTTTATTTCAATGGGTATCCTTTCGCCGTTTTTAATCTGCTTGTTCGTATAGAACATGAATTTTATATCTTTATATTTCCCTGCCTGAATGCTGCCGGGTTCAAAGTGTGTGATTCCCTGTCCTCCGATAAAGACATTGTTCCCGTGCACAATGTCAACCGTCACGTCCCGCGCGTCTCCATAGCCCATATTCTGAATCCTGACCGTCATCTCGACATTCTCCATCTGCTCGACTTTGGAATTGCCGTTCTGGTCTTCAATGCCTATGTCGGCAATCACGAGTTTTGGAGGCTCAAAGGATTTGGTCTTGAATGCAATCTTCAATGGGTCAGCGTCAAAACCGTTTGCCTCTTTGATATGAATGGTGAAGCTCACGTTATCAGTTGAAATATTCTCTGACGACTTCAATTTAACTTCCGCCGTATTGCTCTTTCCCGCCGGTATAGCGCCGAATGAAAACGTTCTTTCAAACGAAAGTCCTCTTATATTTTTGTCGGAGCTTATCTCCGCCTTTACGTCAAAGGCGTCTCCTTTGCCGCTGTTTTTAACGGTAATGGTCAGTATCCCGGTTTCCTCTGCGTCGAGGATGTTATTGCCCGAGGGTTCTGAAAATTTAACGCTTGCTGTTATATCAGGCGGGGCAGGGAATACGCCTATCTTGTGCGAGCCCTTTTCTGCAAAGGCAAGTGATGATGAAAGCATTATTGATATGAAAAATGAGAATATTATTTTGAGCATAATTCCCCTCTCGCTGCTTTTATTTAAGACTATCTAAAATCATTTTAAACTCTCCCTCGACTACAGGGATATTCTGCTTTATGGTTTTCCATACCACCCTGACATCAACTCCGAAATAATCATGAATTAAAACGTCTCTCATGCCCGCTATTTCCTTCCATTCAACTTTTGAATATTGTTCCCTGATCTCTGCCGGAATGTGTTTTACGGCTTCTCCTATTACTTCCAAACTCCTGATGCAGGCATAAAGGGTCTTTTCGTCTTTCGCAAAGTCTTCATAGCTGAAACCTTCTGCAAATTTATTCAGCTTCGCTATCTCATCAACTATATCCGAGATGTAGTCCTTTATATCTCTTATGCTCATACCACAACAACCTCTTTCAGTATGTGCTTCCCGATAGTCGGCTTTAATGCGGTCTTCATGACCAAATCCACCCGGAGGCCCAGTAAATCGCTCAGATAATTTTTCAGCCTGACAAACTCAAACAATCCTGGAGCTTCCTCATAATCCACGAGGATATCTATATCACTCAGATCTTTTTGCTCCCCCCGCACATATGAACCGAATATCCCAATCTCTTTTACATAAAATCGTTCCCTGATTTCTTCCCGATGTTCATTTAGAATGTTTTTTATGTTATCCAAAGTATCCATATCTATCTTAGATTTTTAATTGTTAATTCTTAAAGAGTTCGATTCTTTCAGACAGGGTCATCGGACTCTGCCTACCAGTTAAATGCTATTTTAGCATATTACCCAGCGCCGGGGAAGGACCCTCCGGCGCCGCTATAAATTATTTGACGGACATGAAGCGCTGAATTTTAAGCTTCCCGCCTTGCGCTTTTGTTGCCTACTTGAGCAAGGCGGGATACTGCTTTATTCGGCCTTTTCGGCCCGGAGACAGGTCTGGACTCTCATTTGTTCACCTTCAAAATCCGTAAATTTTGAAAACCTGACAACGAGACTGTTGAGAGTATTCAGGAGACGGAAGCCGTTGTTGTTGTTCCTGTTGTCAGGATTGTTCCTGTTGCGATTAGCTGTGCGTATGTTCCTCGGATTATTGTTCCAGGAACCGCCGCGCAACACACGATTGTATTTAACCTGTCCCCGCAGGTTGTGTCCTGATGAACACATACTTTGTAAAAATCCTCTCTCTCAGCCTGTAACTGCCGGCATATTGTACATGGGCTATCCAGCCCTGAACTGATCTATGTATTTCTTCAAGTGATATTAAGTCCTTTTTAAACATTGCCTGCATAAACCTGAGCTTTTTTTCAAACAACCGCACATTAGCCTTTTTGACCCTCCTTAAATGCGGATAAATATAAAAGCCTAAAAATTCGCAGCCGTTTTTAACAGGAAATATTCTCGTCTTTACAGGGTGAAGTTTCAACCTTAGTTTTTGAAGGTACTCATCCATCTGAAATTTAATTTCCCGTAGCTGTTTCTTGTCGCTGCTGAAAACAACAAAATCATCCACATACCTCAGGTATGCCCCGCAGCCCAGCTTGTCTTTTATAAAATGGTCAAAGCCATTCATGTATACATTCCCGAAAAACTGGCTGGTAAGGTTTCCGATGGGCAACCCCTTCCTGCGTTCCTCAGGAGTGAAAAGATCGTCGCCGTTAAAGTAATCGTTAACGGGTTTCTGGAGATTGCTGTTTTTTATTATTGTTTCAATTAGCCATAAGACATCTTTGTCGGCTATCTTCCTTTGAAGAATACCGTATAGAATGTCATGGTCTATTGATGGAAAATATTTCTTAATATCGCATTTAAGGACAAATCTGTATTTCTGCATATACGAATTAAACCTCTCAATCGCCCTATGTGTTCCCTTGTCTTTTCTGTTCGCATATGAATCATGGATAAAGGTTTTCTCAAAGAGGGGTTCGATGATATTGCACAGAGCATGATGCACAACCCTGTCCCTGTAAGGCGCAGCAGATATCATCCGCTTAACAGGCTCATATATTGTAAACTCCTTATACCTGCCCGGCAGATATGTTTTATCAGCCAGTTCCATCTGAATTGCGAATAATTCTTTTTCAAGATTCATATTGAATCTTGCGGTATAGCTTTTGAACCGTTTCCCTCTCTGTGCCTTTTTAGCTGCGGAAAGGAAATTTTCAAAAGACGTCAGTTTACTCCAGAGGTTTTTGTATGTTTTTGCCACTTTCGGTTTTTATCCATCCGCCTGTCATTTTGCCAAGCTCGTTTATTTCACCTGGTATGTATGCATATTTTTTGATGCTCATGACCTTAAGGTCCTTTGACAGTCTTATTAAGAAGCGCAGTTTTTCCAACTGAAGATTGAGCTTTCTTAAAAGGTGATATTTTTCTTTTGAATAGGCTGCCTCAATAAGTAGTTCAAGGCTGTCAAGCAGATTGTTAACGATCCTGTCTCCCAGTGTAAATTTATAATCCCTCGGAAACTTTTCAACCTGCGGTATCAGCCATAGGATTATGTCATAGAGTTTTGTTACAGCCGGTATTTCTGTACCCATAATCAATTTTTATCTTCGACAAGGGCTTCGCCCCTGTACCCCGCTTCAAAGACAAAGGGTTAAAGGGTAAAAAACCAAAGAGTAAAACTACTTAGTCCTCAGGAGACGGAAGCCGACGCTGCCGTCCCTGCCGCCAGGATTGGCCCTGTAGCGATTAGCCGAGCGCATGCCCCTCGGATCATCGTACCAGGAACCGCCGCGCAACACACGATAGCTTCCACTACTCGGCCCTTTAGGATTATTCTTTGGACTATTCATATAATAGTCCTCACCATACCAGTCATCTACCCATTCCCACACATTCCCGCTCATGTCGTATAATCCTAATCCATTTGGCTTCTTTTGTCCTGCCGGATGTGTTGTGCTTCCTGAGTTTGAGTCATACCATGCTACACTACCGACATCATCACCCCCCGAATACTTCTCCTTCTTCCCCCCGCTGCGAGCGCTATATTCCCATTCCGCCTCTGTCGGAAGACGGTAACCCCCCTTATTTCCCCCCTTAGATAAGGGGGGACTATGGGGGGTTATCTTTTGATTCATCTTTTTTATGTACTCCTGCACATCATCCCAACTAACGTTTTCAACAGGACAGTCGTCACCACAGTTTTTAAAATATGACGGATTATTTCCCATTATCTCCTTCCACTGTCTTTGCGTTACTTCATACTTCCCCATATAAAAATCATCCACGCACACCTCATGCACCGGCTTCTCATCACTATCACAATCACTTGTCCAATCCCCGCATCCCATCTGGTAACACCCGCCTTTGACAAACACAAATTCCATGCCGGTGACAGGGTCTTTGAATTCCTCCCCTCCTGCAGCTATCTCCCAGTCATATGCAGTGGACAATCCCCTCGGAAAGTCCTGAAGCACATTCCAGTATATCTTCCTGCCCTTGCCCGTCTTCACCTTCCCGAAATCCCCTTCAAGGTGAAGTTTGTCGGCAGTGTACGTCTGACCGTTTATCGTCAGCGTAAGATCAACCTCAGCCTCCTCATCAGCATCGCCGGCAACGTCAAACTCAAAGAGCACACGATTGCCCTCCTGCCTTGGGACTACGTTCTTTACTTCGGCGGCGTCTGCGTTGTAGAAAAGTAAAAGGGTCAATGAGTAAATGAGTAAAAGGGTGAATGAGAATATGAGTGAAAAACAAGTTTTTATCCTTCTACTCATGCACTCTTTTACTCTTTCACCCATTAACTCATCTACCCATCTACTCATTTTATCTGCCCCTTTACATGCTTGATAAAATTAAGCATCATCTTTCTCAATGTTTCAATCTGGTTGAGAGAATCAGTCTCTCTTATGTATCCGAGTTTGTTTGCAACAATAAGTTGTGTTTCAAGCTCAGCGAGCGAACCCAGGCTGATATATAAAAACTGCAAAAATTCTTTCTTTGAATTTCTTGCAGCCCCTTCAGCTATGTTTGATGGAATTGATATAGCAGCCCTTCTTAACTGCGATGTCAATCCAAAAACTTCTTCTTTCGGGAATTTTTCTGTTGTCTTATAAATTTTTTCGACTACCTCTATCCCCCGCTTCCAAATCTCCAAATCCTTATGCGTCAACATCACCCATCCCCTCCTTTACTCTTCTACCCATTTACCCTTACACTCTTACACCCATTTACCCTTTTACTCTTCTACTCAGTCACTTCATAAGCCATTATAACATCCTCGCAGTAATCGGCTATCTCTGAATATTTTGCAAAGAACCCGGCAAAGCCCATCGGCTCAAGCGGATTGAAGATGTTCATAAACTCCCTTGCATAATTGCCGTCCATTACCGCCACAAAGATCGCCTCAGCATCCCTCGTGTGACCGGGCAGGGTCTGTATCTCAAGCTCTATCTGAGAATCTTTTGGAGGGAACACAAAAGTCTCCCTGCCGGAGACTGCGTTGTTTCTGTCATATTGATTGGGAAAGAGCATCACCACTTTATCATCAGCCGTGATGTTGAATATCGCCAGCTTCACGTCCCTGTCGGCCCTGATTTTTACAAGGCCTTTTTCTCCGTTTCTGAAGGTGTTCTCATTCATCTGCGCGGTCAGGCCAAGAGGCTTGATTTTTTTGAACGGAGTATAAACATCCGCTGTTATTTTAACTTTGTATTCGGGGACCGGGGGAGTTGATTTGTCCTTCTGATACTGACCCAAAGGAAGCCATTCAGCCTTTTCATTGACGATAAAACCCTTTGCATACGCCCTGATAAAATCCACTGCCAGCCTGTCGTTTGTTACGATAGTAGTTGATGTCAATCTCACGCCTGCCGCCTGTTCAATCGCCGCCATCCTGGCCCTCTGCAAAGCCAGCAGCTGCGACTGCTCCGCGCTCATGCCGACAATCGCGCATGCGCCTTCAGCCTGCACATCTTTAACAATGCGCGGCGTTGCGTCTTCAGCACCGGCGGGGTTAAAGGCTGCCGCAAATAACAGGACTGTAATTGTTGTCAGTAAAATTCTTTTCATCAGTTTAACGGGTGAATGAGTAGAAGAGTATAAGGGTAAATGAGTAGATGAGAAAAGCAATCCCACTTCCACCCATTCACCCATTCACCCTTCCACTCTTTCACTCATTCACCATGTTTATATTTGACGGACATGTTTAAGTATATTGGAATAGACCCGCAGAAGCAATAAAAAAAACCGGCATCCCTGTTGACAAGGATACCGGCTTTTTATTTACAAACTAATGCTTGTTCTTTAAAGGGAAATGCTCGTGAGTCTTCTTGAGCCTCTCTTTAAAATCAAATTTGTACTTGGCGTCGACCTTTTCGATAAACGGGCTGTCGCCGCCGTGGCACGTCATACAGCCTTTCTCATCTTCAGAGGGAATTATCAGTCCCGCCGCTTTGGCTTCGGCTAAGGGAAATTCCTTGTTCTTCTTCATGATCTGATGAAAGTCACCGCCCGGACCATGACACCCTTCACATTGAACACCAGCCAAATCCGGTGTCTTCTCCATACTTACAAAGCCGCCTTTGCCGTATCCGGTTGTGTGGCATTTTAAGCATTTAGGATCAGTTGTGTAGTCTTTGTCCTCCAGCCCGGCCTTCTTCTTCTCTGCTGCTTTAACACCTGCCTTTAAGTTCTCAAAGCTTTTTGCCATGGTTGTCGCTTCCCATGACTTGTACTGCTTCATGTGACAGGCCTTGCATTTCTTTGCGCCTATGTAGGTTGCAGCCGCATCGGCGTTTACTGCAATCAAGAGCGTCATCAGGAACATGATTGATATCAAAACTGCTGCTGTCTTTTTCAAGATATCACCTCCTTTCCCTTTTGGAATTATTTTTGTGCAGATAAGATAATAAACTAATATGAAATATTTGTGAAAATAAATTTTCCTTATAAAAAAATTATTTTTATCAATTTGGATTGAGCGCTTCTTTTTTGTCATTCCGGCTTGTCCGGAATCTTTTCTTGCTTTAAGAAGGATTCCCGACAAGCGGGAATGACACTTATCAGGTTGTGTCAAATTCTATGGCGGAGGGGGTAGGATTCGAACCCACGGGACTTTCGTCCTGCGGTTTTCAAGACCGCCGCCATCGACCACTCGGCCACCCCTCCAAATTAAAAAAAAGTGAGAAGTCAGAAGGGGGGAAGTTAGAAGTAAAAAAACACATGCACCCTGAATCTTTCACTTCTCACTTCCTACTTCTTACTTATCTTCTCCGCTCCCATAAAATGCCTTAAGGCGTCAGGTATTATAACAGAACCGTCTTCCTGCTGGAAGTTCTCAAGTATTGCGGCAAAGGTGCGGCCTACGGCTAATCCGGAGCCATTGAGGGTATGGACAAATTCGGTGCCTTTTTTGCCTTTTCTTTTAAACCTTATGTCGGCCCTCCTCGCCTGGAAATCTTCGAAGTTGGAGCAGGATGATATCTCCCTGTATTTCCCCTGCGCCGGGAACCATACCTCAAGGTCATACGTCTTTGACGCGGAGAATCCCATATCACCCGTGCAAAGCGATACAACGCGATAAGGCAGCTCAAGCCTTTTTAAAATTTCCTCCGCATTGCCCGTGAGCATTTCAAGCTCTTTGTAAGAATCTTCCGGTTTTGTGAATTTGACAAGCTCCACTTTATTAAATTGATGCTGGCGTATCAATCCCCTTGTGTCCTTGCCGTATGAACCGGCCTCACGTCTGAAGCATGGAGTATATGCGGTGTAGTAAATCGGCAGATCAGCTTCATCGAGAATTTCTTCCCTGTGAATGTTGGTCACCGGCACCTCGGCGGTCGGTATCAGCAGAAACCCCCTTTCATCCGCCAGCTTGAACAGGTCTTCCTCAAACTTCGGCAATTGCCCGGTGCCCGTCATCGCGTTCCTGTTTACGAGGATCGGGGGGAATATCTCCGTGTAGCCGTGCTCTTTCGTGTGGAGATTGAGCATGAAGTTTATCAAGGCCCTTTCGAGCTTTGCGCCGGGACCTTTATAAATAACAAACCGCGCCCCCGCGATCTTCCCCGCCCTCTCGAAATCGAGTATTCCGAGATTTTCACCTATGTCCCAGTGGTTTTTCGGCTCAAACGTAAATTGAGGCTTATCACCCCAAACCCTGACTTCTTTATTTTCAGTCTCGTCTTTTCCGACGGGAACCGATTCATGGGGGATGTTGGGGATCAATAAAAGCTCCTGCAAGGCCCCGTTCTCCAGCTCCCGCAATTTCTCCTCTTTTGCGGTAATTTGGTCGGATATCGTCTTCGCTTCCGTAAGGATGTCGGTTGCGTCCCTGCCTTCTTTCTTCATACGGCCGATTTCCTGGGACAGCCTGTTCCTTGTCTGTCTGATATCTTCGACCTCTCTCAGCAGGTCTCTCCTCTCTCTTTCAATCCCGAGGAATTTATCGAGGAGCTCCGTCCTCTGCCCCCTCTTCTTAAGGGCGTCGATCACCTTATCCGTACGTTCTCTTACAAACCTGATGTCAAGCATAATGCGTATATAAGAGTAAGGCAAATGAGATGAAAAATCAATCCTTAAAAACAGTTAGCCACGAATTGACACGAATGAACACGAAAAAATAAAAAAGAATTTGGACGCAGAAAAACGCAGATTTTCAGGATTAAAGAAACAGATTTATCTGCGTAACTCAGCGGAAATCTGCGTCCTGTTTTTATTCGTGAATATTCGTGTAAATTCGTGGCTAATTACTTCTTAATGCTATTTTCCCTTCCGAATTCAAATCCCCCTCCATCTCATATCGAATCTTCAGAAACCTCTCAATCACCCACAGGTTTGTAATAAGATGCCGTGTTATGCACGACGTTGTAAATGCCGATCCCTCTTTAGCGAGGCTCAGATAAATCACGAGCTGATCGGCAAGATTATGATCGAGACATGCTGAGGTATTGTGGAAATCTTTAAACAAATAAGCTGCCTCTTTCCCGACTTCCTCGGCACGCTTGCCCCTTTCGCCGAGAGAAGAAAATCCCGACAGGACGTTTTCATATTCTCCTTTTAAGAAGACAAATGTTCCCTGACCGACAGACGGCGCTTCAAGGATATCTATTTCCGCAGGGAGCGGTGAAAGATTTTGTATTGCCGAAATCTTCTGTCTCTCGGCGATATGCCCCGGCAGGTTTGAAACTGCGGAGAGTCCTTTAATGGATAACAACCGGCCTCTTGAAACGAGGTTTATTCCTTTAATTTCCCCGGCAGGATGGATTTTAAAAGAAACCTCGCCGCCGCCTTTCGGATAAAAGCCGTATTTGATGATTGACGGCTCCACCTTTATCCCGATTCTGTTCAGCATCGGAATAAAAACCTCCGCAATATAATTATACGGCGGGCTGAACGGAACATGGGTTCCTCCTTTGATTGTGATCCGCGAGGGCTTATCAGCCCAAAGAAGCGGCGGGAGAAGGGTCTGAAAGACAAGGGAGCTCGAGCCTGCGGTTTTGATATCGAAAAAGTAATCGCCTGATTTTATCCTGCCGGGAGTAAATGTAAGCTCAGCTGATCCCGCCTCGTTTCCGGCAACTTCGGCGCGGCAGATTTCAGATATCGCATTAACGCAGGTAAGATGCTGAGGCATGAGGCCGGGTTTCTTTCTGGCCTTTCTTATATTGAAAAGCCTGAGGGTGTTACCGGTTATGCAGCTTAAACTCAAAGCCGTCCTTAAAATCTGTCCGCCGCCCTCGCCGAAGCTGCCGTCTATCTCGATGGTTTTCATATATAATTACCTTGCTTATTTTCTTGTAAAATCTCCCCTAACCCCTCTTTGCCAAAGAGGGGGGAACACACCCCTAACCCTTTCCCCTCTTGAGAGGGGTGCAGGGGTGTGTAATAGAGGGGAGTAATTTCCCCCTTTGTAAAAGGGGGATGTAGGGGGATTTCTTAATAATTTTCATCAATTCTTTTCTGTTATAATAAGTCATCTTGCTGATGAAGTTTATTTATAGACTTTTTCTTCCAATTGCTTTGACGCTCATCTTATATCTCCACTCACAAGCCATGAGCGTTGAAATACAGCCTAAAGAAGTCCTTCCCGGCGACGTCTTTCTTCTGAAAGTCTACACCGATAAAAACCCCTCTGCAAATCCCGGTTCTCCTCAGGCGGAGTTTGCCGGCAGGGAGATGGCTTTTTTTCAGACCGCGGATAATCATTTTATTGCATTGATCCCGGTCGACATCGAAACCCCGCCTAAGAAATATCCTATCACCATTGCGTCGGGAGAGGAAGCCAGGACTGTTTATCTCAGAGTAAAACGATATAAGTTCCCGACCCAACGAATTACCCTGCCTGAAGAAAAAGTTATATTAAGCCCCGAGGATTTAAAGCGCGCGGGAAAAGAGGCCGGGCTTATGAAAAGCGTGTTGTCTCAAATTACAATGCGTGAATGGGACGGACGTTTTGCCGTGCCGACCGGCACAGCGATCTCGGAGGTATTCGGTGTAAAGCGCGTCATGAACGGGAAGAAGACAAGCGTACACTGCGGTATTGACTACAAGGGGCAGACAGGAACGCCTGTGAGGGCGGTCAATTCAGGCAAGGTCGTTTTGAGGGAGGAGCTTTTTTTCGGAGGGAATACGGTAGTAATAGACCACGGCACGGGGCTTTTTTCGGTCTACATGCATCTTTCGGGATTCCATGTTGCAAAGGATGAAAAGGTATCGAAAGGTCAGATGATCGGTCTTGTCGGAATGTCCGGCAGGGCCACGGGTCCGCATCTGCATTTCGGCTTTAATCTGCAGGGGGTGAAGGTGAATCCGCTGTCGATTTTTAAATTGGAATTGTAAGGAGCGGTTTGTCATTACGAACTTGTTTCGGAATCTGTCAAGAGATGCTGAACCAAGTTCAGCATGACAGCTATTGAAAGCCATGAATAAAAACAATCTGATCCCCAAACTCCTCTGGATCACGATCTTCGGCATTGCAATGGCATACGTCGAAGCGGCAGTTGTCGTCTATCTACGGGCGATATTCCGGCCTGAAGGCTTTCAATTCCCCATGAATACTATGACGGACTTTAAGATCAAGGTCGAGGTCTTCAGGGAAGCCGCAACGCTCTTCATGCTTTTATCCGTAGCCTTTCTTGCGGGTAAAAAAAGCTGGGAGAAGTTTGCGTATTTCACTCTGGCGTTTGCGGTGTGGGATATTTTTTATTATGTATGGCTCAAAGTCCTGCTCGATTGGCCTGCGTCAATATTTGACCGGGACATTCTATTCCTGATCCCGGTTCCCTGGATAGGACCCGTAATTGCTCCCGTGTCGGTTTCCCTGCTGTTGATCGTCTTAAGTATTATGATCGCTCATTCAATTAATAAGGGGTGTGATTTCAAGCCGACCTTCATTCCGAAAATGCTCGCGCTTGCAGGAATAGCCGTCATACTTTATTCATTCATATGCGATACCGGCGCAACATTGCAAAGACAAATACCGAAGCCGTATATGTATGAGCTTTTAATAATAGGAGACGGGCTGTTTGCGGCTGCGATCTGGATATCTTGCCCCCGGGAAAGAGTTAAGAGTTAAGAGGTTAGAGGTTAGAGTAGGGGCGGGTTTTAAACCCGCCCCTACTACTACATGATAAAATAATAAAAATATTATTATTACACTTTTGACTTTTCAACTTTCAACTAATTTACAGGTAGCGTCGGGGTTTATCCCCGACGATGAACGCCCCCGGTTAACGAGGGCGCTACTAACAACTTTCAACTTTTGGGGGAAAGGGTTAAACGATGATAAGTCGAGAACTGCCTGTTCCGCCTTTTTTTGATCCGGCAAAAGTGAGTGAGGTATGGAGAGTGCCGTATCAGCAGCGGGCGGCAGAAGCGGAGCAATGGTCCGCCCTGCATAATTTATCTCCTGCCGGAAAGGAGACCTTCAGGATATGTCTGGTGCTGGTGGACATTCAGAACACCTTCTGCATTCCGGGGTTTGAGCTGTACGTAGGCGGGCGCTCCGGCACGGGGGCGGTAGACGATAACCGCAGGCTGTGTGAATTTATCTATCGCAACCTCGGCGTGCTCACACGGATCTGTCCCACTATGGATACGCACCAGGCGATACAGATCTTTCATGCCGTCTTCCTGGTCGATGAACGGGGCGAACACCCTGCACCTTTTACCCTGGTCTCCGAAAAAGATATCCTGCGGGGGAGGTGGAAATTCAACGAGGAGCTCTGTGAAAGTTTAAATATCTCTCCCGAATACGGACAGCGTTATATCCTGCATTACGTGCAAAGCCTGAAAAAGGGCGGAAAGTATGAGCTCACGATATGGCCCTATCACGCCATGCTCGGGGGGCTCGGGCATGCCCTTGTATCGTCCGTGGAAGAGGCGATCTTTTTTCATACCGTCGCCAGACATGCGCGGCAGGATTTTCATATCAAAGGGAGCAACCCGTTTACCGAGCATTATTCGGTCATAGGGCCTGAGGTGCTGACGGATCCCGAAGGGAAGCCCCTCGCCGAAAGAAACGTTTATTTCAGCGAGCTCCTGTTCAGCTTCGACGCCGTCGTCGTTGCAGGACAGGCCAAGAGCCACTGCGTTGCGTGGACGATTGACGATTTGCTGAGCGCGCTGCGCGATGACAAAAGAGCACTTGCCGGGAAAGTCTATCTCCTTGAGGACTGCACGTCGCCGGTCGTGGTGCCGGGAGTAATCGATTATACCGAGCAGGCCGATGCGGCTTTCAGGAGATTCGCCGACGCCGGAATGCATATTGTTCGCTCCGCTGATCCGGTAGAGACCTGGCCGGGAATTATGAAATGAAAGGCCATACAACGCCAACCTGAAAGGTCTTCCCTTTCTCTATAACGCGCAATAGAGTTTTATTGTATTCTTATCAACTTGTACCTGGTATTATTCGTCTCGCTAAAAATTGGGGATCTCACTTATTCAGGTTTTCTCAAAATTATCCGATATATAGTTACGGATTTTCCTTACAGTAATCTAGGGAGAGAATTATGTCTGTCAAAAGGCGAAGGCATGCAGCTTCTGGATCAGGCGATCATGGAGCTCCTGATGCAGAAAAAAATTGCTCCGGAAGAGGCGTATCTGAAGGCGAATGACAAAAACGCCTTTGAAAGATTCCTGAAAAAGGGCTAAATGGACAAAAAAGAATATATCGAGAGCCATCTTGACGAGCTGTTCCAGGTCTGGCTGTATAAGATACCGGTCTGGGGAGCGCTCCTCTTTATGTTCTTCAGCGTCCTCGATTATGTAAGCACGCCTGAGAATTTTATGTTGTTCTTTTATTTCAGGGTATGCATCTCCACAATTCTTGTCATTATCGGCCTGTCGGTCAGAAAGTTTACGGACAGACGCCTTAGAAATTTATTGGTGTATTTCCCGACTTCATATATAAACCAGCAAGCTAAAAAAGAAAACGCAGCAAAAACAAGAGATTAAGACAGGGAAGGCGGAAAAGCCCGATGTAGTGCCTAATGGCATAATATATATTGACTTAATTTATTTTCTCTGAT
>JACRHB010000039.1 GCA_016217725.1 Nitrospirota bacterium
CTTTAACCATGATAATCTTTCTATTAAGTGCATCGGCTCTCCTTGTGGTTTAGTGTTTTTTTGGTTAAATATTTTACCACAAGGAGAGTCTTATATCCTTGATAAATTCCCTCGTTTTATGACTTTTGCAAGAGGCTCATAATTTTAATATTTTTATTCTGAAGGGAGGTGAAAGATGATAGAAAAAATAAAAATTGAGGGTATGGAGTATCTTATCAATTCCAAAGTATACGAATCAGTAAACAGGATGCTGATCTGTTTAATGGGTAAAAATGAAAAAAATTGTAAAATTTGTGTAGACTCCAACGCCTGCAGTTTTCTCACACAAGCAGTTTTCACAATCGGTTACAGATAGCGGCGTCTCCGTCTATTGATAAAAAAAGATATTAACGTCTCCTATATCTTTTTAAGGGCTTTTTACGGGCATAAGTCTTGATGCAATTCTTCTTCGTCAAAAAAATAACGTACATGTCAAAACCGTCATGATTTCGGGAAATAATTCTCATGAAAGTCCTTTTAAATTAAAACACTTTTAATGGCATTGAATTTGCTTAAATAATCAATAAGGCACTTAACAATTTTTATTTTGAAACTCAAGCTATATTATGTTATATATTAATGTGTCCTAAAATCGGCTTCGGGTGACTCTTAAATGGAGAGAAGGAAATACATACGCTTCGAGATACCTCTCGATGTAATTTTCAAAAGATCAAATAACGGAGACAGATATTCCGAAGGCGTTACAAAAAACTTCTCCCGCGACGGCTGCTGCATAGAATCCAGGGCTATCGATTTAACCATGAACACCCCCGTTGATTTAAGGGTAAGGCATCCTTTAAAAAATGTGTTTGTTTCCATATGCGGCGATGTAGTATGGAAGCATCAAATAAGCGCCGGCTGGACTGCCGGAATAAAGTTCAGCGACATGGATAAAGAAGCTAAAAGCGAAATTCTTGATCAAGCGTATAACTTGTGGGTCGAAAGGATGAGGGAGATTAAGCGTGAATAGAAGGGCTTCCGAGAGAATGCAGTCAAATATAGCTGTAAGATTTTACTGCGGCGATACGGATTATTCAGGGATAATTAAGAACCTCTCGGAAAACGGCATGTTTATCAGCACAAAACAGATGAGCTTCCCTTTTGATCCCGTAATTGAAATATTCATCCCTTTAAAAGAAAAACTGCTGAGGGTACCGGTCAAAGTATGCAGGATGACAAAATCCAAAGATGTTTTTGACGGGATCGGCGTTCAGCTTCTCGATGACCATAAAGATTACCTGGAGCTTGTATGCTGTCTCCGGGACAACCGGTTTCCCTTCTGAAAAAATAATTTATACCTGCAATTCAGACAGCAAGATACGTCTCACAAAAACAACATAAATAATAGGGAGTTATTTGACCCTGAAGGAATCTTTATGCGTTGCTTCCCCCGGAACCTAAGCCGGAAGTGCTAATAAAAAGGGAAAAGTCACGCCGGCAGACGTTAAAGGCGCAGGGGCACTGGCCTGAACCGCCACAGCCGGAAAAAATAGCGCGGTCTTTAATGACCTGACCAGTTGGGATGCGTGTTCTGTGCCGCTGACCGTGGTACTTACTGAGAGAGAAGACAAACCGCCTTGGGGACTGGCAACTACTGCCCGTACTCGGGATGGTTCACTACTTAGAGATACCCGTCATCTTCGTCTGAATAAGTCCATTAGCCTGGTTGTCTCTTTGATCCTTCTTTTAAAGCTGTCCGGCAATATCTTGCAAAATCAGCTCTCACTGTCTGAATCGCAGGCTTAACTCTACTTACGTTGCTTTTTTAGGGAGGTATAAGTAAAATAGTCTGTTCCGATTTGGAAATTTACTTTTACAGCTCTTGCAGTATTACAGTGAGATAAGGAGAACATTATGACATACACAACATACCATCCTCATAATAAAAAGCGCAAAAGGACGCACGGCTTTCTTGAGAGAATGAGCACAAAAGGCGGCCGCGATGTAATAAAAAGAAGACGGGCCAAGGGCCGCAAAAAATTGAGCGTATAGCGCGATTGAATACCTGGATCCCGAATAAATAATTCTGCTTATTCTAATTATTCTAATGTCCAAATCCGAAATAACAAATCAATGTCTCTTTAGCGCTTCAAACGGTCTCGGGCTTGATATCAGGAACATTTAAAATGAAAACATTGGCAATCTTTGTTATTACCATTTATAAAAGATACATCTCGCCGTTTCTGCCTCACTCCTGCAGATTTTATCCGTCATGCTCCGGTTATTGTATAGAGGCAATAAAAAAGTACGGCTTACTGAAAGGGATATGGCTTTTTACTAAAAGAATTTTAAAATGCCATCCTTTTCATCCCGGCGGCTGTGACCCTGTCGAAGCCGGGATAATTCCAATAATAAAGAGAGAGAAATAATGGAAAAACGCACGCTGTTTGCAGTCATCTTGTCAATCTTAATACTGGTGGGCTGGTCTTATTTTTTCCAGAAACCGGCGCAAAAGCCCAAACCCGCTCAACAGCCGCCTTTGAAAACGGAGCAGGCGGTCAAGCCCGAAGCGCAGCAGCCGGCCGTACAGCCCCTCGATCTTCCCCCCGCAGCACAGGGAGCCGCGGCAAGCGATATCACCGTTGAGACGGACCTTTATAAAGCCGTCTTTTCTACAGAAGGGGCGATCATCAAGTCCTGGGAGCTCAAGACCTATAAAGACGACGGCAAGATGCCTGTTGTGCTTTTAAAAGCGCCGGGAGCGGTTCCGCCGCTGGGGATTATCCCGGACGGCAGCGCCCGCAGCATGATGAAAGCGCTTTATACCGCCGGCGCCGAACACCTCACTTTGTCCGAAGGGAGCAGCCGGGGAGAATTGGTCTTTACTTACAGCGACAACGCGACGTCCATCAGGAAAAAGTTTGTTTTCTACAATGACGATTTCAGGGTGGACCTCTCAATCGAGACCGCCGGCATACAATCTTATGTAATTCCAATAGGCACTGATTTCGGCGTCTTCGACAAAAAGCAGAGCGAGCACAAGGGCCCCGTGGTCCTTGTCGATTCCAACAGGAAGGAATTCGATGAAAAGCTGAAAGAGAAGCTTGATTTCACAGGCTACGTAAACTGGATTGCGCAGGAAGATAAATATTTTACCGCAGCGCTCATCCCGGGCGCTCAGACCGACGGCGCAGTTGTATGGAAGGAAGGCGCTTCCCCGGAGATCGCCTTTAAAGTAAAACAGCCAAAACAGGATTTCATCCTTTACGCCGGACCGAAGGAGTACGACAGGCTCAAAAAGCTGAACAAAGGGCTGGAGCATATAATCGACTTCGGCTGGTTTTCAATCGTCGCGATGCCCCTCTTCTGGGTATTGAAGTTCTTTTATAAATATCTCGGCAACTACGGATGGGCGATAATCGTGCTGACCATCGTCACAAGAATACCGTTCATCCCGATATTGAATAAAAGCCAGCAGTCGATGAAGAAGATGCAGAAGATCCAGCCGATGATGGCCGAGATAAAAGAGAAATATAAGAAAGACCCCCAAAAGATGCAGAAGGAGATGATGGCGCTTTATAAAAAACACAAGGTAAATCCGGTCGGCGGCTGCCTGCCGATGCTCCTTCAGATACCGGTCTTCGTGGCCCTTTATAACGTGCTCGCAAAGGCGATTGAGCTTAGAGGCGCGCACTTTGCCTTCTGGATAACCGACCTTGCCTCAAAAGACCCTTATTACGTGCTCCCTGTCGTTATGGGCGGCACTATGATACTGCAACAGAAAATGACCCCCACCGCCATGGATCCCACCCAGGCGAAGATGATGATGTTCATGCCCGTCATATTCACCTTCATGTTCTTATCTTTTCCATCCGGATTGGTTATATACTGGCTCGTAAACAATATCCTCGGGATCATCCAGCAGTATTTTGTGAATAAGAAAGCGGCGTAGTAAAAGCCTCACTCAGTGCCGCAGCACCATAGTGCAACAGTGCCGCCGTTCCATCGCTCTGAGGACTGTGGAACTGTGGCGCTATAGTACTGTAAACTACTGTCATGCACACCGAAGACACGATAGCAGCCATATCAACGCCCCTGGGTAAAAGCGGCATAGGTATAGTAAGGCTGAGCGGAAAAGATTCAATAAAGATCGCGGACAAAATTTTCATCTCACCGAAAAAGAAAAAGCTTGCGCAAACGCCTTCCCAGAGGATCATCTACGGTCATATAGTAAATCCAAAGGGTAAAGAGGTTATCGACGAGGCGCTTGTATCGGCGATGAAAGCGCCGAACACTTATACGAAAGAAGACATTGTCGAAATAAACTGTCACGGCGGGATTGTGCCGCTTAGAAGGGTTTTAGAGCTTGTGCTGAATGCAGGGGCGAGACTTGCCGGGCCGGGAGAATTTACGCAGAGGGCCTTTCTCAACGGCAGGCTCGACCTTGCACAGGCGGAGGCGGTGCTTGACGTCATCAATGCGCTGACGGAGCAAAGTCAGAAAACCGCGCTTGAGCAGTTGCGGGGCGGGCTTTCAAAAAAGCTCAAAGAGATCAGGGAAGAGCTTCTCGAGCTCACCGCATTTGTCGAAGCGCATATTGATTTCCCCGAAGAAGACCTCGAATCTCTTTCATTAAAAGACATGAAAAAGAGAGCGCAGCGAATACAAAGATCTTTACGGAAGCTCGTAGACGGTTCACGGTATGGCATGGTCCTCAGGGAAGGAGTAAAGACCGCGATCATAGGCAGGCCGAACGTCGGCAAGTCTTCCCTGCTCAACGCCCTGCTTGAACACGACAGGGCAATCGTGACGGAGATACCGGGAACGACACGAGACGTGATTGAGGAGTATTTGAGCGTCAACGGCATCCCGGTAAGAATCATGGACACCGCCGGGATAAGAGAGGTCAAAGATATAGCGGAAAAAGAAGGGGTAAGAAGAAGCATCAGGGCGATGGAAGACGCGGATTTGGTGCTCCTCATCCTGGACGGAAGCGATGCGCTTCACAAGACGGATAACGAGCTGATCGAGAAATCAAGATCTAAAAGCAGGATCATTGTTATCAATAAGGCAGACTTGCCACAAAAGATAAATCCACCTTCATCCCCCTTTTCAAAGGGGGACTTCCCCTCTATTAAGAGGGGATTAAGGGGTGTGTCGCCCCTCTTTGAAAAAGAGGGGCTGGGTTCCCGTTGCCGCGAAGCATTGCAACGGGAAGTGGAGATTTTCATCCGAATTTCCGCCAAGCAAGGAACCGGTCTTGACGAATTAAAAAACAAGATCGCGGAAACGGTCTTGCAGGGCCGCGTCGAAAGCGGCGCGAATGTCGTCACAAACGTCAGACACGTGCATGCGCTTGAGAAAGCCCTTGCTTCAATTAACTCCTTTATCACGGCTGTCGGTGAGAAAACCTCTCCCGAATTCCTGTCGGTCGAGCTGAGGGACGCCCTTGA
>JACRHB010000040.1 GCA_016217725.1 Nitrospirota bacterium
AAGGGGGCCGAAAGGGACTCTATGTACATGAACAATGAGCAAGTGAGGATGTTCAAGTGAGAACGATAAATGTTGTCGGGAGAAAATATCCCTCAAATTTGGGGAAAGTGCTCATTTGAAAATGTTCGTGCAACAGACTCATAAGGTATAAAAAATGAAAAAATCCCGGAAGTCAGCCAACGCACAGATCAAACGCTTTAATTCTCCTGAAGACGAGGCGCGCTTTGCCTGGTTGCCGATGCTTCTTGACGCGTATGAGATTATCGACAAAGGCATTGATATTGCCATAAGACGGGAGAAGAGGAAGACACAGCGGAGGTTGGCATGCAGCGAAGGATGCGGTGCCTGCTGTAAAACGCACGCTGATATTCCGGTCTATCCCCTAGAGTTGGCAGGCATATACTGGTTCGCTATCGAAAAGATGACAGGGCAAGCCCGGACAGTTCTTATGGAGCAGCTTGCAGGCCATGAGGGAAAACCTCCCTGCCCGTTCCTTATCAATGAAGCCTGCTCGATCTATCCGGTGCGGCCTGTGGCATGCCGACAGTTCATCGTCTTCACGAAACCGTGCGGAAAAGGCGAAGACGCTTTTCATACCAGAAGAGAAGATGTCCTGACCCCTTTGCAGGACTTTACCGATCAGGCTTTCTTTGCCATGCTTCCGTTTTACGGCATCACAAAGGAGGCCGATCGGATCCAGGCGATCAAAAATAAGGTCCTCAACACCCGGGTCCAGAATCTTCAGGAATGCGACTGGAAGGCATTGGCCAAAAAGATGGAAGATGCTGGTCCAAAAACTGCGCCGGGAGAGAGGATTTGAACCAAAACATCGTCAGGATTTCTTAATCGCCTTTCTTTCTAAACCTCCCCAACCCCTGGTATGGAGAGGCTCCTACCGGAACTAAATATTGCATAAGCCAATATCAAGCGACTTATAAATCCTCTCCCCTCGGGAACTTTTTTCTCTCTTCTTCTGTCTAACCCATCAAAGACCATCACAGAAAGGAGAAGATCATGAAAACAGTAAAGGCAGCAATCTTGGGGTTCGTCATGGCATTGATGGCAGTGCCGGCATCTGCATCACAGGGCAGATACGCAGATGTGGAGGTTGTCTCGGACAGGGGTAATGTATTTCAGCTCATCCCGCACAAAGAATACAACAGTGGATCGACCTATGTATTCAAGCAGTATCTTGAAGCAAGAAAGGGAGAAAACTACAACATTCTGATCAGGAACCACCTGCCCGAAAGGATCGGGGTCGTAGTCGCTGTTGACGGCAGAAATATCATCACCGGCAAGAAGTCGTTTCTGAGCAGAAGCGAGATGATGTACATTGTAGAACCCTACGGACAGGCGCGTCTCGAAGGCTGGAGGACAAGCGACGAAAAGGTGAACCGGTTCTATTTTACCAGCAGCGCTGATTCCTATTCTGTCAGGACCTTCAGTGATACCTCTGCAATGGGCATTATCGCTGTTGCCGTGTTCCGCGAAAAGCAGAGGCCGGTTGTGCTCTATGAGCAGGAAAGATCTCTTGGCAAGGCGCAGGGCGCACCTGCTGCACCTTCAGCGCCAAGGAGTGAATCAAAGAGGACTGCAAAGGACGAAGCAGGAACAGGTTTTGGCAATGAGCATTACTCGCCTGTTGTGAAGGTCGAGTTCGAACCTGAGAGTATCCCTGCCGAGAAGTTCCTGCTGAAATACGAATGGAGAGATGAACTCTGCAGAAAAGGCATTATTCAGTGCAGGCCTGAGGTGAGGAACCGTTTGTGGGACGGCAACGAATATGCACCCTATCCTCCGGGGCATCAGCGTCGCTAAGCAGAACCTGATCGACTCTTTGCGATGCCGGTTAGTCCTCGGGTTGAAAGGACTTATCGTCCCTGAGGAGAATGCTCCTGAGGCTGCGGTGGTATCCGGAGTTCAGGTTATCGGGGTCAGGAGCCTTCCTGACATAGTTGCTTTCCTGCGGCATGAAAAGAGCCTTTTGCCTCATACCGCGGACATCACCACCAATATGCAGGAGTTCTCTTCTTACGAAGAGGATTTTTCAGAGGTGAAGGGCCAGGAGCATGCAAAGCGTGCCCTGGAGTCCTGAGGCAGCCGATCGAAAACGGTGAGGTTACCGTGTCGCGGTCCCTGGCATCTATAACCTATCCGGCATCATTCATGCTGGTAAGCGCCATGAACCCATGACGGTTTGGCTACCTTTGCACAGTACCCCAAATATAGCCTGCATGTTGCGAGACCGGCAAAACTCCCGCCTGGATACCCGGTAGAGCTCCGGTCAATCGGGGATCACATACGGAAGCGGCGCCTTGACCTTGGCCTGCTACAGATCGAAGTTGCCGCACAGATCGGCGTTACCGAGAATACCGTCTGGAACTGGGAGCACGGAACTGAACCTGAGCTGATACACATTCCGGCAGTGCTCACCTTTCTCGGTTATGTCCTTGGGAGTGCCCGGCTGATCCTGTTGGACGCCTGGCTTACTTCAAGAAGGTCAACGGGCTGTCATTTGAGCGACTCGGGGCACTGATGGGAAGAGACCCAGAGCAATTGGAGGACTGGCTAAGTGGCCGGGTAAAGCCGTGCAATAAGAATATTGAGAAGATTAAACGCTTCTTGGTCGATTCTGAGTAGTAGTAGTATCGAGTATTACAGCACTACTTGTACACAGCAAACCATCATCTCTGACTACTTTTCACAGGAGTCGACATAGAAGATTGATCCGGTAACGCTAAAGAGTACAAACGGAACTTGTTAAATAGCCTTGTCCAGTATCAGGATCACGTTCTCGATCTATTAACAGCAGCGGGTCAAATTGGGCAGGACACAATTTTCCTTCATAAGATAGTCTCTCTCAATATGTAGCCGACAACTGAACTTCTTTCAATCAGGGAGTCCAGTATAATTAATGTGTCTTGTTTTAATTTTGCCGTCTTCTTTATTCTTTCCCGATTTTTGTATATGTACTTCCTGATAACATGCTCCAGATAGTAAATGATGTCATCCTGTATTCTTGAATCCATCCATTCCTTATTCTTCCGTAACATATCCGCGATCCAGGCGACGCCATCGTCCAGATAAGGGCTGCCGATATCATTCAATAGCTTGGTGATCGCGTAAAGCGCCGACGGACAATGGCCGATTTCATCCGCCATCTCCTTGAAAAATCTCTTATCTCCCTCTTTCAACGTATGCCACTCAACGGCCGTTTCCTTCCAAGGGTTTTGGGCGAAAAGATAACTCTTCACGATCTTGTCCACGTACCAGTACCGGTCCCCGTGCTTGCAAAGCTCAATCACCTTGGTCTTGAATAAATTCCAGACATCCCAGAAGTTCTCATACGCGTTCAGGTAGTCTTCCGCAGTTATGAATCGCTCGAATAGATCGGCGATAGGCTCCGAGCCGTTAAACTTGTCCAGAATCGGCTTCAAGTAATCCGCGATGTCCTCTTTTTGACAACTCAATACGAAGTAGGCTAATTTTTCAAGGAAATCTCGCTTGACCTCATAATCAACCTTATCGTCCCTGTCCCGTGAAAATATTTGTTCCGCAAAGGCGGAAATGATTTCTGTAACTATGGCTTTATGATCCTTGTTGGACGTTTTCAGCGGAACCAATTGGAAGGCTGTCCTGAGAATTCTCAGGTTCAAAGCCCTGATGTCTCCCAGCTCTTCGGCGGTGACTTTGCTATCGATGACCTTCTGTATGGCTATCTCACATTCCCTCAGTAACCTTTCGGTTATCTCATTTTCCTCAACCCGGTAAATTTCCCGGCCGTAATTTTCCTTCCGAATTATTTCCCTCAAGCGGTCGTATTCCGGTTTCAAAAGCAGATAACCGAATAGCAACGACTGGGCGTCTTCGAAATTGTTTTCCCACAACTTATGGATCGCCATTATCGAAAACGCGCCGAAACGGCTGCTGCCGCCCATACCTACGGGATAATCGTCAAAAGATCCGAGCAACAAGATTGTTTTTATGATTTCCCCTTCTTCCGGAAACTCTCGGAACAGGATCGGCAGCACCATAAAAGCGGCCTGTGATCCGTCGGATATCTGATATGTATAATGAGGCTGTGCGAACTGCTTGGCATACTCAAGGATTATTTCCTTGCAAAACTTCGCTTCTTCCTTTGAAAGGATTTCAAAATAATCCCTCAGCAGGACGGCGCAAGCATCGGCGGGGATGGAACGGTTGAAAAGATAGAAACTATTGTCATCTTCGGCGTATTGAAGATCCCCGGCTTTCGGTTCTCTCATCGCCCTCAGTCTGGCAACGATTTCCTGCGTCTGGGTGAATGCCAATTTGGGGTATTTTTCGTATTCTTCATACTGCTTGTATTGCTCGTCATTTCTGAGCTTATTGTGAGCCCATAGATATAGCGAAATGTATTTTCTCGGTTCATTGCTTCTTTCCAGTGATTTTTCGCTATACTCTTTCAGTTCCGGTTCAAGTTCCGGATTAAAGTTGATTATTATTCCTTCGTCAGTCTTCTGCGTAGTCGGATTCATTTTTCTCCTGTCCATCCGCGCCAGATACAGCTTCCACACTTTATCCGCTTCGGTCTCCTCTGACGCTTTTGGCAGTTCTGCGTAATATTTGTCCAGGATGGCCCAAAGCGCTTTTTGCCTCCTGTCCGCTTCCGCTTCGCTCGTTCCTTCGCTGATGAAAAATTGATAGTTCAAAAACTGATGCTCCAAAGCCTTCTGCCTGTGTTTGTCATCACAGGCCTGAAGCCTCTCATCTTCGTGCATTTGATTTTTTGGAAGAGTGCCGAGATTTTGGAGCGATAAAAGCGAGCTCTTTTGCGTCTGATCCAAAACCAGCCGTTCCGTATCATAGAGGAAGAATTCTTTTGTTTTAAAAAGGATCTCGGCGACGTTGAAGGTCTTTTCCGGATACGCCAAAACTATGCTGGCTACTACGCCCGAGATCGAAGCGGACTTTGCCTTTGACAGGAGATATATAAGCCAACTTTCCAAAGCCTTCGAATCGGTATTTTTCCCGTTTTCAAGAAAAAACTTTTCCAGAGCCATATGCATCGACTCAAGGACATGCGGGGAGACCTGCGTGCCCCTGTATGTGCACCAGAGTCTCGTGCTTATGAATTGTTTGGAAGGCTTGCCCTGTCCGATAAAGATTTCCGCTTCCTTGACTTCATGCTTGGCAAACTCGGTCTTCGCAAAAAGCCCGACCGTCTTGTTCGTAAACTCCAGAATGAAATCTATCGTGTCTATTAACGCGACCTGGAGAAGCCAGTATATCGGGGTCCGGTATGAACTGGCCGGAAAATAATCCAGGTGGTCGCTTTCCATCCCGAAATATTTTTCAACTCCGATGTCCGAATAGTAACGCTCGTCCTTCCTCGGGATATGGATCCAGAACAAATCGGCCAGCCTCAAGGCATGTTTCGGGAGAATCTTGCAAAGCGTGATCCCTTCAAGCTCCGTCAGAATGGCATGCGACAATTCAAAATAGGGATCTCTATGATATTTCCATTTATTCTTGATTATGCTGTCAAGAAGTTCTTTGAGCTCATTTTCAATTTCGGCAGCGCCGTACAGGATCGTTTGCAATATCTGGTCTTTGGTGTCATCCCGCGGGAAATACGTCTTCATCTCGATAATCCCTTTACAATATTGCAGCGCAATCAGACCTGAATATCGTGATGTTTCTCCTTCTTTGAACTTACTGTTCCAATCATGGATTACCGGCAGGATAAAAAAGATATTATCGATGCCGATCCTATCTATATTATCGAAAACGAACCTGATAAGGACTTTCCATCCCTGTCCTTTCGGTTTTGTGAAGACATACTTCAGAGAGAGCACGTCTAAGTCTTTCACTCCCAGTCGCTTGAAAAAATCTGCGTCAACTTCTTTGCAGGCGATTCTCAGCAGAAAAGTCATTTTTTTCAGCAGATCCTGTTTGTCCGACAACAGCTCTTCCGAGAAAATTGCGAAGAAAGCCGCCGAATATTCCGAAAGCAGGACGGAAACAAACATTTCATCTTTCCAGAATGATTCGGTCGCCGCATCTTTGATCACTTCTTCGATGAGGTTTTTTATTTCTTTCGTTTCCAGCGCCAATTTTTCGGATAGCCAGTTCCTGAAGCTTCGTCGGATCGGGCGGGAAGATCCGATACGATTAAAAAAGTCCTTGTTGCTTGTTTTTTTCGAGAAGGCTATTTCTATGATCTTTTCTAAGGCCCATTCTTCGTAAATATCGTGGGAGATAAAATACCCGGCCGATTCGTAACCTAAAAGTCCGTCTTTCTTGAGTTCGTCGTCCAAGACGCGGGATTCGCAGTTTGGATTGATAAAGAACTGCCCCTCATTCGCCCTCTCGAAAGCCGCCTGCAAAAAGCACTGCTCTCTGGCGGGCTTGCCCTTCCTGATGATCTTATTCCACAAGTTTCTTTTGAATTCCGTATAGCTGATCTCTTCGTCTTTATTGTAAAACCTCAAATACTCATTCAGATAGAACGGATTTTTGATGAGATCAAGCAATTTCCCGTCTTTCGGAAGCACAAAATTGAATTTCTCAGCAATTGCGACCAGATCGGCTATTTCCAAATTCTGGATATTGATGTTCGCAGGAACTATCTTGTAGATTTCAAAAAACTGATAATTGAGATCCTCTAAGTAATTATCCCTTGTCGTGAATATCATCTTCCAGTTATTTGATATCAAGAGTGACAGCAGTTCCTTGAAAGGAGCGGTATTTCTGAGGTCCAACAGTTTCTCAGCCGAATCGATGACGACAATTTTTTCGGCTCCCTCTTTATGAAAATCCATGAAAGCTTGGATACTGAAGTTTGTAAATAGGTCATTGATGTGCCTCAGTTCGAACTCCGTCGCCTTGAAGACATAGAAAGGGGTATTCTCTTCCAGCTCTTCATATAGCTTCTTGATGACTGCCGTCTTTCCGACCCCCCCGGTGCCGCTCAGAATTATGACCCGTTCCGCATTTTTCTTCAGCTTGTCTATCGACGTTCCTCTGTCGAGCTCGATGATCTGGCCATTGAACAAGATGTTGGTCTGTATCTCATTCAAGATGTTTCCCGTGTGTCTTTGCCACTCCTTTATCAAGTCGAAGATGCTTTTTTCGATAGCGAAAAAATGCCTGGCAATAATCTCGTTATCGATAGCGACGAACGGCGATTCAAAAAAACTGGCCGTTCGCCAATCTATCTCGATGCCCAATTCCTTAGCTTTGGCTTCTACATCCTTTTTGCCTTGAGGCTCCGTCCCCTTGCTTTGGCCCCATTCCTGATTCGTGTAAAGAACGACCCTATTGATGGCCGGATAACCCTTTTTAGCTTTTTCGACGGTTCCTATGAGATCGTCCTTGTGATTAGACAACGTGGTTTCGTAGAATTTCGCCTGCCAACCTACGACCATCTCGTCTTTTTCGACGGGATCGGTCTCTATGGCCGATTGGTTCTTGTAGCGCAAAATCCCGAACGGCTTTTCTACTTCTCTACAAAACAGCAAGTAGCAAAACCATTCGAAAGTCGCTTGGCGGTTTTCGCTGAATTTTGCTTTAAAGATATCCCAGTTCGGCTTGATCATTAGACGATTATAGCAAACTCTATGACAAGGTTACATGTGGCATTAATATCACCGTAAGTAGGAGCGAAGGCTTGTGGCCGAAGAGGTAGAGGAGCGAATCTGATTAACAGAGAGCCCCTTTGAGGGGCGGACAGGTAGGGCGGCGGAGTGATCTTAATAAAGATTCGGTCACGATAATTGCAAGTGGCCTTCATACAGACCGGGCTTCACTTCTGTGCGAAGACTGTTAAACTCATCTGTATTTTCAAAGATCATTTTCATTTTAAGTTTCGTACAGAGTTCAATACCATCTTTTGTTACTGAATACCCTGCAAGCAGGAAATTGCCTGAGTTGCAATGCTGCCGTAGAAACCCCTTGGCTTTTGACAAGATGTTGTGCGCCGTCTGTGTTGAGGCTCCATAAACTGAATAGAAATAAAGAACGCCTGCCTTTGCCTGGATAATGTCTGAAAGAGAAGTAGCTCCTATTTGTGATTCTGAAATAAGCTGGTTTCTTATAGATGCATAAATATCCATCGATATAGGTAGACAAGTCAGATGCCCGACATGGAGCTTCCAAGCATCTATGGCGATAATATTCAATGCTGGCAAGATAGCTGCTGCGCGAAGAAGGGTTTCTATTTTTAGAGGATTATTTGTGGGATAAATAGCATGATCATATTTTAATACTTTACCTGCCCAATCCTCAGATGAGATAGGTAAATAAGACTCTGTCAATCCTTCATCCAAGGGTACATTTAGATCAAGATAATTTTTATTAATATATTCAAGGGTGTCATATTTTGAAAACGCAAATCTTCTCTTCCTTATGTCGTAATGTATGGGACTTCCTGCGTTCAGGTGATTTAAGGCGCTCATAGGTATGCCACGTGAGTCTGAGAGGTTGCGAAGGTTATCTACCTTAGGTGGATGTAAGTTTCCCTCCCATCTTTGTAAGGTTTTAATGTCAATATTTGCTTTATCGCAGAGTTCTTGTTGGGTGAGTTTGAAATAGCTCCGATAGCCCCGCAATAGATCACCCAAACTTTTGTAGTAATCCATCTTTATTTCCTGATAGGACATGTCATGTCCTTACAATGATAGCTGATTTCTGAGAATATCTGTATAAGACGTAAAAATAGATTTCACATAGGGAAGGAGGTGAAACCAAATGTCTGATTTCATGTTGGATATTGGCAATGGGCAATCTCTTGTAATAAAGCAGGGAGTGGGCGAAATCAAGGCTGGATTGAAGCATGAAGATCTCAGCCGAATCTCTTGCTATGAGGGGAAGGATATCGGACTGCATACTGGCTCACTCTCACCAACACTTGGCCGCCATGGCTTGCCATTTGCGGTAAAGAAGGATTAACCAGCTTTCTTAAGAAGGAGGGTATTTATATGGGATTGGTGAAATCATTAATCGCAGCTGCGAGTGGCGCAGCCGCAGCCGCATCAGCCGGACCTGCTGCACCTTTTATCCTGGCGCTTACAGCAGGCAAGCTCGCGATGGGCACAGTTGCCGGTGAAGAGGGAGAAGAGGCAGCCAAAGTAGTGGATCTCGCCATGGATGCCGCCAGCATTCTTGATAGAAATGACGACTAAACTGCTCAGGCTGAGAAGCTTTTGATGGGTTTCCATCGGGCTTCTCAGCCTGATGTATTAAGTTACATGATAACGCCTTCTCGCCGTATGCCATTGGGTATCCGATCGAGGTAGCTCTGTTTCTTGCAGTCACACTCAATCTGAAGGATGACCGTCCTGTGCGATTCACTGTAGACCTTTAGTCAGGCGAGTCTGCGGCCTATCAGAGGCCCCACGATCAGCATCGCCACGAACACCAGCGCCCACAGTAATGCTCATTTTCTTGCATAGGTCGTCCTCCATAAATGCGATGATCCCGGAGATCATGAAGGCGAGCCGTGCACCAGAAGGCTTTCGAGACAATCGGAATAACTGAGCGACTGGGGGCGATGGTGAACTCGTGGCTGTGAATGGTGGGCGGGAGAACAGCCACACCTTTACGGCTTTATGAGCATTTTTTTGATAAAAGGCTTTACAATAGGGCTATTGTTTATTGCAGCGACAATTTTTTCCTTAAGATCCCAGGGGATATCTCGGCAAATTATTTTGAATTTGTGCTTAGGATCAATAATCTTATCCATCTCATTTCTTCGAATTAACACGGGCTGGTTACATTCTATTACGCTCACCTTATCCAAAAACGGAAGGTCTTTTTTATCCACCTGGACAAGCGCGTCTATAGCCCGCTCATTTGTCTTGTGATAATACCAGACGCGGTTTTCAATTTGTGAGGTTACGACGCAGAGCAACAAACTTAGGTCGTCATTAATTGGGACAGTAACATAGTAGTGCGCTGGGGCTTTTGGATCATGATTGATATCCTTGAAATGGCAGATGGTAAAACCGGAGAGGCTTTTTGCAAGGACACTTAGAGGGACATCCACTATTTAGGCAAAATCCCCCACGAGAATCTTTTCAGTTTCTTTTATGTGTTTGCGGGATGCTCTGAAATAAGGATCATCTTTCAGGGTTGATAAAAGTTCTTTCGTGCTGATGCGTTCCCGCTTCGTGAGTTTGTTTTTAAACATGTCCTCGTATTGGTACCACTCGGGGAATTTATGCGTATAATCTCTTAACTTCCACGAGCTCATTTTGCCGAAATGCTCTACAACATAATCAAGTGCTTCTCTATCGCTCTCCGAAAGCATGTCAAGGGTAATCCGAGCGTTAGCCCTTGCACAGAATGTATTCTCGTCAAGCTTTGCAATTAAACGCGATGCGTATTTAACTCCCTCAGACGAAATATTGAATGAATCGAGACTGAGAACATCTTTTACAGTTGTTCCTACCGGGCCGTGCTCCATGGCATAGTAATCGTCATTTGTGATTGTTCTGCCATAGCGGATGAGATGGTACTTATCAGCAAGGTACATTAATTTGACAAGCTTGATCTTGTCTGCTTTTTTAATTTTATCGAGAAGATAGTATAATGCTTCTGTGATTGTAGCTGTTTCGATCATAGGAATCCCTTTATATTATCATCAATAGCCGCAAGAAATTCAATACAACATATATCGATAAAATTAATTTATAGCTAACTGACTAAAAAAAATCCTCCATCCGACAGTTTAGGATCTCCCGGAGGGTTGACGCCCTCGGCTCTCCCTTGTTCCGTTCAAAGCGGTTGACGCTGCTCACCGAAACCTTCGCGGCGCTTGCAAGGTCCTCCTGTTTGATCCCCAGGGCATGGCGACGCTCTCTGATCCTGTTACCCTTCAATTTTGCCATGTAATAATTATAGGGCAAAAGGTGGCATCCGAGAAGAGGAATTCTTTCGAGTGAGACAGGGGCCCTTTAAAAGGGCTCCAGGTCTCCGCCTTCTGATTCTTTTGAAAACTCCTCTTTTCCCTTTCGCTCTGATACCACAAGCCAGCCGTCCCAGTCCTTTGAGATCGGCATCAGGTCGAGCTTGATTGACTTCTTGCCTTCTTCCTTTTCGATCAGGACCCCGACTTTTTCCCACCGTGCTTTTCCTTCCTTGCCCTCTGACCATGCTGAAAAAGCTGCCATGCAACTCGCCTCAATATTGCCATTTTGGCGTCATATTGCTAAACTCAATTAAAGGAGATTTAGCATGGCTACTACAAAAACAGAGGAAAGAATTCCGGCCCGGATGCCGCATGATGTTTATGAACGCATAGCCGAGGCAGCTAAAAGCAGCGGCGCAACGCTTAACCAGTTTATCGTGCAGTCTGCTCTTGAAAAGGCCAATACTATCATAGAACAAGAGCGCACCATTCATCTTTCCAAGCTGGCGGCAAAAACAGTCTTTGACCTTCTGGAAAATCCGCCCAAGCCCACGAGACAACTGAAAAAGGCTCTTCACCTTAGAAAAAAAGTCCTGTGCTTAAAATAGCGGCGCTTTCCCGTGAGCATGACCGGGCAGCCTTTGACTGCGGCGTTGCTGAACTGAACGCTTATCTCAAAGCCACAGCACGCCAGCACGGAGAAAAGGGGCTCTCCCGCACATTTGTTCTTACTGAAAGTGAAAAGCCGACAGTTATTTTTGGATTCTTCACCCTTGCGCTTTGTGAAATTACAGCAGAAGATCTTCCCCCTTCATACGCTGCAATGTATCCCAGACACAAACTTCCTGCAGTGCGTCTTGCCCGACTGGCAATATCTCTTCGGCATCAGGGTAAGGGCTACGGAACCGTTCTGGTCGCAGAGGCAGTCCATCGAACTGTACTTATCGCAGATCAGGCCGGAAGCATCGGGCTGTTTGTGGATGCCAAGAATGACCGCGCCAGCGATTTCTACAAGCACTACGGCTTTGTTCCTCTTCCGGGCCAGAGCAAGACCTTGTTTCTGCCTTTAAAGACTCTTCGCACTGCACTAAAGGCCCGATAGAATATGGTTATTGTTTTGCGAGCCTGCTGACACGAGCCTGCTGACAAAAGCTAAGACATTCTTGCCTTTGTTTTCGGTTAATGCTATTCTGTTTTAGAATTTTGGAGGGTTTTCAATTCATGCTCTCAAAGGTCCTTTCCGCAAGCATTATCGGCATTGAAGCTTTTCCGGTGGAGGTAGAAGTCGATATCTCTTCGCGGGGCCTCCCTCATTTTTCGATGGTAGGGCTGCCGGATGCTGCAGTAAAGGAAAGCCGCGACAGGGTAAGGGCAGCGCTCAAGAATATCGGGTTCAATTTTCCGCTCAAGCAGATCACCGTAAATCTCGCGCCCGCTGACCTGAAAAAAGAAGGTTCTTCTTTTGATCTGCCGATCGCCATCGGCATCATAACCTCTGAAGGATTAATCGAGCCTGAAGCGATCAGGGGATACATTATCACCGGAGAACTATCTCTTGACGGCAGGGTCAAGCCGGTCCGAGGCTCCCTTTCGATGGCCCTGAGGGTCCGGGACCTCGGTTTGAAAGGACTTATCGTCCCTGAGGAGAATGCTCCTGAGGCTGCGGTGGTATCCGGGGTTCAGGTTATCGGGGTCAGGAGCCTTCCTGACATAGTTGCTTTCCTGCGGCATGAAAAGAGCCTTTTGCCTTACACTGCGGACATCACCACCAATATGCAGGAGTTCTCTTCTTACGAAGAGGATTTTTCAGAGGTGAAGGGCCAGGAGCATGCAAAGCGTGCCCTGGAGGTTGCTGCAGCAGGTGGACATAATGTTCTTCTTATCGG